>JAZLMR010000111.1:0-2560 GCA_045598785.1 Kiritimatiellia bacterium | reverse complement strand
GGATTAACACGGATAAGATTCAATCCGTGAAAATCCGTGAAATCCGTGGATAAATTCGTTGGTCGCCGCTTCTTCTTAGTGGCCCTCGGCGCTGATTTTTTGCGCTCTAGCTCTCGTCACACCCGCAATCACCCGCCCCTTAAAATTTGGCCGGCTTAAGTCAACCTAATCTCCAGCCCACTGCCGCTTAGCCATTTCAACGATTGCCGCCGATTACCAGCCCTACGCGCCGCGATTTTGGCGCTTCGCGCTTCCATCGCCCACGGTCGTCGGTTGTCGGTCGTCGCTAGTCTGCCTCACGCCGCGCGACTCCAGCGCTTCGCGTCCCACTCGCCCACGGTCGTCGCCTGTCGGTCGTCGCCCGTCGGCTCTGCTGTCGACCGTCGGCCGTCGCTAGTCTGCCTTTCGCCGCGCGACTCTAGCGCTTCGCGTCCCACTCGCCCACGGTCGTCGCTTGTCGGTCGTCGCCCGTCGGCTCTGCTGGTCGATCGTCGGTCGTCGCTAGTCGGCCTTTCGCCGCGCGACCTTGGCGCTTCGCACTTCCATCGCCCATGGTCGTCGCTTGTCGATCGCCGCCCGCGGCTTATGTTATAATATCGGCATGAAGACAATAGGTGACAGGATATTCGCCAAGGATGCGGAGGGCAGGCTGCTGAGCCGCATCGGCACGATTTTCTTCCGGACGCCGGGGCTGGTGACGAAGAAGGGCGTGCATGCGCTGCAGCGGCTCATGTGGATCGACGAGCTCAATGCCGAACGGGAGGCGGCCGGGCGGCCGGCGCTGACGCTGGCTGAAGAGGAAACCGAAGTCTCCGAGTCGGTTGATCTCATCTTTACGGAAGACCAGGTGCTGATCCGCCCGAATCCCGACCGCATGGATCTCGCCTTCCGCGCGGACGCGGAATTGCAGCAACTCGTCTCGAAGCGGGCCATCCGCTTTCTCAACACGAGTTCGGCGAAGGTGCGGGCCGCGTTGCGCGAACGCGGCGAGAACTGGCGGATGGCGCGGCAGCCGATCTCCCAGGAGGACATGGCCGAGCTGATCGACGCTTCGAAGATTCCCATGGGCGAGAAGCCGATTTACTACTACAACCGCATGACCGGCACGCGCTTCATCACGGCCGGCGGCTACAAGGAAATCGAGCACTTGGACGCGGCGGCGTTTCGGCGGCAGATTGCCGAAGTCGTCGACGGCCTCGGTCGTCGCAACCGGCTGGGGAGGCCTGAGGTCGACCTGTTCCCGACCACCACTTCGCCGGAGATCAAGCGGATGTTCAAGGCGCTGGACCCCGTGGGCATGGACGATGCCGCGCTCCGGGCCGCATGCGAGCAGATTGCGCTCGAATGGCGGATGTCGATTCCCGCCGAACTCCGCGACGAGACGACGGTCAACTTCGAGTGGCGCAACGAGATGTGCCATGTCATCACCCGCGAACCGAACGAGACCGTGGCGGAGGAGCAGGAGCTGGTGGCCGGCATTTCGCCCGAGTTCTATCGTCAGATCGAGTGGCTGCCGGGCGTGCGCATCGCGGACGGCGAAGTCATCTTCGACGAAATCTACGACGAGGCGGCGCGGACGCAGGATCCGGAGCTGCTGGCGATGTGCGACAACCGGGTGAAGAGCTTCCTCTTCAACACCACTCGGCTTTTCGGCGCGGTCGCCTATGTCAACATCGGCCGCATCGCGAACTCGCTCGCCCGGCGGCCGGTCGTCGGCAATCGCCGTGGCAACGTCTACATCATGCAGTTCCGCGAAGCGGGTTCCGACCGCGACCAGGTGATGATGATCCGGCTGCAGAAATGGGGGGTGGCGGAACATCTGGACGAAGGCAAGGACTTTTTGCAGTCGATTGTCGAGGCCGACGAATACTCCGACTACATCCTCGACCGCCGGTTGATGTGCCGCCAGCTGGGTATGAATCTGCCGAAGCGGCTCGGCTACGGGCATTTCACCGAGAAGTACCGCGGAACCAACCAGTACAACGGCATTGCCGTGCGGACACCGTACTTCGTGCGTTCGTACGTGACCGGTATCGCGTCCGACAAGGTTCCGCTCGCGAAGTACCGCAATCCGGCCTTTGCGCACAAGTTTGCCGAGCAGATGGGCGGTGCGGCGGCGGTTGACATGATCGTCGGGCGGCGGAGCTCCGTGACGAACGAGATCCTGTTCGACACGAGCTATGAGGTCGTGCGCATGGGCGACGATGGCCTCCCGCGAAAGGTGAAGATCACCGATCACGCCGGAAGCTTCGTCAACTACGAGCAGCCGTGCGAGGAATATGTCGCGGCGTATGCGCAGCCGGTGAAGCGACGCAAGGATTACGTCACCGACTACGCCGGCTTTGCGGAGGCCTATGTCGAAGGGTTCAAGCGTCGCCTCGTCGAGGTTCAGGCCTCCTACCGTTCGCACAAGGCCGCATTCGACGAGCTGTTCTGCGACCGACCTTACGACACAAACGGATCCGGCGCCTATCGCTGGGCGTGTGCGCTCAATCGTCTTGACGCGTGCGATCCGGAACGGCTCGCGACGATCCTCAAAGAAGCGATCGGATGCTGAAGT
>JAZLMR010000110.1:0-5007 GCA_045598785.1 Kiritimatiellia bacterium | reverse complement strand
ATCCTGATTTTCCCGTTCATGAGATGTGCTTGCTCCAGAGTTGGACGAGCATATCATCTCAAAAATCGCCTCTTTTGTCAAGTGCGGGCGGGAATCCAATAATGACGCGGCGGATTGAGATTGAAATTAATCACCATGCCTCCTTATGGACATTTGCGGCGGATTTGTGGTATAATGCCGGCCTTTGAACCAAATTAAGGTAGAAAATGGCCATAGTCTTAGGTTTGCCCAAGGGTAGTCTGCAGGAGTCGACCTTCGCGCTGTTTAAGCGCGCGGGATTTAACGTCACCTGCTCGAGCCGCTCGTACGTGCCGTCGATTGACGACGAGGAGATCAAGTGCCGGTTGCTGCGGCCGCAGGAAATGAGCCGCTATGTCGAGCTGGGGCTTCTGGACGCCGGCATCTGTGGCTACGACTGGATTTACGAAAACGGCAATGCCGGCAAGGTGCAGGAGATCTGCGAGCTCAACTACTCGAAGGCGACTTCCAATCCGGTGCGCTGGGTGCTGGCGGTGCCGAATGATTCCAAGATCAAGACGGTCAAGGATCTCAAGGGCAAGCGCATCTCCACTGAAGCGATCGGCATCGTCAAGAACTATCTGAAGCAGCACGGCGTCAAGGCCGAGGTTGAATTCAGCTGGGGCGCGACCGAGGTCAAGGCGCCGGAGCTCGTCGACGCGATCGTCGATCTTACCGAGACCGGCTCCTCGCTGCGGGCGAACAATCTCCGCATCGTCGACACGATTCTTACTTCCACCACTCGGTTCATCGCCAACAAGGCGAGCTGGAAGAACGCGGCTAAGCGCGCCAAGCTGGAGCAGCTCAAGATGCTGCTGACGGGGGCGCTGGAGGCGCAGCGTCGCGTGCTGCTTAAGTGCAACGCGCCGGCGAAGGGGCTGGAGAAGGTGGTCAAGATTCTGCCTGCGCTGCATGCGCCGACGGTCAACCGGCTCAACGACGCGTCCTGGTATGCGGTCGAGTCGGTCGTCGAGGAGAAGAAGGTGCGTGAGCTCATTCCCGCGCTGATCCGGGCCGGGGCGACGGGCATCATCGAGCTGCCGCTCAACAAGATCATCTTCTAAGCGAGTTTTCCAATCGGAAATAACTAAGGAGTAAAAAAATGGGAAGCATCAAGAAAAAACGCCGGAAAAAAATGTCGAAGCATAAATACGACAAGCGCATGAAGGCGCAGCGGCATAAAACGAAATAATTTCAGTTGACCGGAGGTCAAGATGGGTGAAGTAATCGGCGCAGGCGAACTGCACAAGGGCGTCAAGCTCCTTATCGACGGCGAGCCTTGGGAAATCACGGAATTCGACTTTTCGAAGCCGGGCAAGGGGCAGGCGATCTACAACTGCAAGCTCCGCAACATGATGACGGGCGGCGGCATGTCCAAGAGCTACCGCTCGGGCGACAAGTTCGAGAAGCCGGAGCTCCTGCAGATGTCCGTCACGTATTCGTACGATGACGGTCAGGCTTTCGTCTTTACCGACGAGAACTTCGAGGAGATCCGCGTTTCCTATGACGTGATGGGCGACAAGAAGTACTTCCTGATGGACGAGATGGAGGTTAAGGCGCTCTTCTTCAACGATAAGGTGATCGGCGTCGATCTGCCGCAGCTCGTCGAGCGCAAGGTGATCAAGGTGGAGCCGGGCGTCAAGGGCAATACCGCGTCGGGCAAGGTCACGAAGCCGGCGACCGTCGAGGGCGGTTACGTGCTGGCGGTGCCGCTCTTCATCAACGAAGGCGACGTGATCCGCATCAACACCGAATCCGGCGAATACAACGACCGCACGGCCACCAAGTGATCGGCGTTGAGGCTGCAGGGCCTGGTTGGGCGCGTCCCCCTGGGGGCGCGCCCGAATTTTTTGCCCCGAGGTGAATCGCAGGGTGCCCTCGCTGGTGGAAGCGAAATGTGATATAATGCTCCGCAACACGTTGGGGTGCTGCGCGGCAGGGTGCCGCGGTGCTGAGAACAAACCCAATAACTTGATCGGGGTAATGCCCGCGGAAGGAACGAATGAACAGGAAACCTTTGGTTTTGTGCCTCACCAATACGGTGGCGGCGAACTTTACGGCCAATTGTCTGCTGGCGATCGGTGCCAGGCCGGCGATGATCGAGGAGCCGGATGAAGCGGAAGCGCTGGCGCGAGTCGCCGACTCGATGCTCGTCAATCTCGGCACGGTGACGGCGCGGCAGGCGGAGTCGATGCGCAGGGCCATTGGCGCGGCCAATGCTCAGGGCATTCCCTGGGCGTTGGATCCGGTCGGCGTTCAGTTGTCGCCGTATCGCGCCGGCCTTGCGCGCGAATTCATTGCGCAGAAGCCGGCGGTGATCCGCTGCAATGCGGCGGAAGCGGCCGCGATCGGCGAAACGGGCTGCGTGACGCTGGTGACAGGCGAAGTCGACCGCGTGGGCGAACTGGAGGTCCGTGGCGGCGTTCCGATGCTGCAGGCGGTGACGGCGACGGGCTGCGCCGAGGGCGGGTTGTGCGCGGCGTTTCTCGGTCGGGGACAGTCCCCGCGGGACGCGGCGCTTTCCGCGTCGAGGCTGATGAAGCGGGCAGGGGAACTGGCGTGGGAGCGGGCGAAGGCGCCGGGGAGCTTCCAGGTCGCGCTGGTGGATGCGCTATGGGAGTTGAGCCATGATTGACTACCGGGTTTATCTGGTGACGGACGATCCTTCGCGTTATTCGGGCAATTGGCTCGATAATGTCCGGGCGGCGGTCGAGGGCGGCGTGACCTGCGTCCAGTACCGGGACACCGAAAGCAGTGTGAAGGTACAGTATGCGCGTATCCTCGCCTTGCGCGATGCGATCGGCCGGACGCCGATCGTCGTCAACAATGATGCGGAGCTGGCGAAGGCGGTTCGGGCGGACGGCGTACATGTCGGGCAGGGGGATATGCCGCCCGAGAACGTGCGGAAGATCGTCGGGGCCGGGTGTGAGATCGGGCTTTCGATTACCGCCGTCTCCCAGGTCCCGCGTCTCCAGTCGCTCGTGTGCGCGGGGGTTGTTGACGCCATTGGCATCGGTCCGGTGTTTGATGCGCGGAAGACCAAGGCGGACGCATCGGAGGCGATGGGGCCGGCCGGACTCAGCGAGATTGTCGCTCGGGTGCCGGATTTGCCGAACTGCGCCATCGGCGGCATTACGCTTGCGAATGCCGCGGGGGTGATTGCCGCGGGGGCGAAGGGGCTGGCGGTCGTGAGTGCGTTTTCAAGATCGGAGGATTCTTATGGGGTTGCAAAGGCGTTCAGGATGCTGTTTGACCATTGCGGGGAGTGACTCGGGCGGCAATGCCGGCGTGCAGGCTGATTTGCGGGCGTTTCACGCCTACGGTCTTCATGGCTGTACGGTCTTTGCCGCGCTGACGGCGCAGAATCCGTTTGGGGTTTCGGCCATTCACGCGATCCCGGCCGATTTCGTCGGAGCCCAGCTGGACGCAGTGCTCGGAATGTATGACATCCGTGCGCTCAAGACGGGGATGCTGGCGGAGCCGGAAGTCATCGGGACGGTGGCGGATCATCTCGCGCGGCATCCGGAGATTGCCAAGGTAGTGGATCCGGTGATGATCGCGACCAGCGGGGCGAAGCTCATTTCCGAGGCGGCGATTGAGACGTTGAAGGCGCGGCTCCTGCCCTTGGCGACGCTTATGACGCCGAATATTCCGGAGGCCGAGGTACTGTCGGGCCGCAAGATCGCCTGCCGCGCCGACGTGCGCGCAGTTGCGCGGCAGCTGGCCGAGTCTTACGGGGGTGCGGTGCTGGTGAAGGGGGGACATGCCGTCGGCGACCTGAAGGCGGCCGAGGACACGCTCTATGTCGGTAAGGAGTATTTTGCCTATGAGATGCCGTGGATCGACAACCCGGTTTCCACGCACGGCACGGGATGTTCGCTTGCGGCGGCCATCGCGGCCGAGCTGACGAGCGGACATTCGCTTGCCGAGGCGGTCGAAGGGGCGAAGTCCTATGTCCATGCGGCCATCTCCAACTCCTATTTCGTTGGGCGCGACTGCGGGGTGCTCGGCTTCGTCGATTTGGCATAAATGATATAATATCTATAATTTTCATGCGCCGAAGATATTCTTTTGGGGTGGGGCTTGGCTTTGAGAGCGACAAAACTACAATGAAGGAAAAGGAAAAATGAGACTGTTTACTTTTTCACTTTTACTTTTTACTTTTACTTTCCCCGTTTTGGCTCTTGCCTGCACGGGGATGTACGCGGGCAATGGGATAACGACCGACAGGCCCGAGGAGGCGTTCAAGCCAAGCGACGGCATCATCTCCGGAAGGGATCTGCGGTGAAGTCGTGGAACGAGATTCGCAAGGCGGCGACCGCTTTCTCCAAGCGGTGGAAGGGCGCGTATGACGAGAAATCGCAGGCCCAGTCGTTCCTGAAGGAGTTCTTCGAGGTCTTCGGCGTCGATACCGTCACGCAGGCGACCTTCGAGCATCGCGTGAAGTTCGCGGACGGCTCGCAGGGTTTCGTCGACTGCTTCTGGCCGAGTACGATCCTCGTTGAAATGAAGTCGAAGGGCAAGGACCTCGACGCGGCCTTGGGTCAGGCGATGGATTATGTGAGGGGGTTGATGAATGTCGAACCGACGGTAGGGCGCGTTGTCCCAACGCGCCGCGGCGGTTTGGGACAAACCGCCCTACCGCGGGCGATTGTCGTTTCGGACTTCCAGACCTTCCGTTTCTACGATCTCACGAAGGACGCGCAGCTCACGACCTTCAAGCTTGCCGACCTTCGCAAGTACGTCACGCTCTTCGGTTACATGATCGGCGGCGAGTCGGAGGAGATTCGCGAGCAGGATCCCGTGAACCGCAAGGCCGCCGAGAAGATGGCGAAGCTCCACGATGCACTGAAGGCCATCGGCTATCAGGGACGCGAGCTGGAGGTATATCTCGTCCGGCTGCTCTTTTGCCTCTTCGCGGAGGACACCTCGATCTTTCAGCCGGATCAGTTCTCGAACTTCATCAAGGCGAAGACCGCGCCGGACGGC
>JAZLMR010000109.1:0-3840 GCA_045598785.1 Kiritimatiellia bacterium | reverse complement strand
CGAACTCGCGGCTGCGGAAGGTGTAGTTGCGGGGCGTCACCTCGTTGCGGAAGCTCTTGCCCATCTGCGCGATGCCGTAGGGAACGGTCATGCGCGAGGTCGCGGTCACGTTTTCGAACTGCGCGAAGATCGCCTGCGCCGTCTCCGGGCGGAGATACGCGACGTTCGACGGATCGTCAATCGGCCCCACGACCGTCTTGAACATGAGGTTGAACGGCTTCGGCTCGGTGAGCTCGCCGCCGCAGTACGGGCAGAAGAAGTCGCTGCCCGCCTGCTTGGGCTGCGGTTTCTTCTTCTGTTCGGCGTAGATGTCCTTCACCTGGTCGGCGCGCATCAGCTTCTTGCAGTCCTTGCACATCGTCATCGGGTCGGCAAAGGTGTCGAGATGGCCCGACGCCTTCCAGATCTTCGGGTGCATGATGATCGTCGCATCCAGCCCCGCCACGTCCTCGCGCCCGCGCACCGTGAACTGCCACCAGGCCTGCTTGACGTTGTTCTTGAGCTCGCAGCCGAGGGGACCATAGTCCCAGAAGCCCGGCATACCGCCGTAAATCTCCGACGAGTGATAGATGAACCCGCGACGCTTGCACAGCGCGCTCAACGCATCCAACGACGACTTGTTTTCTTCGGCCATAATACTCCTTGATTCAAAATAATTAAGGTATTATAGCAAAATTCAGCCCCTGATGCTTGCTTCCCGCCCTTAGAATTCGGTCACGGCATAGCGAGGCCGCTTCAGATAATACGGATTCGCCCGGCACTGCTCCGAAAGCTGCCGGACGCGACTGCGATATTGCTCCAGCAGCTCCGGATGCCGCCGCGCGATGAACTCGTCGAGGTCGGCCCACAGCCGCTGCCGGTTGCAGAAGATGAAACCCGGTCGCTCGCCAAGCAGCCAGTTGACCAGCTGCCCGTTCGACCCGAGGAGCGAATAAAGCTGGGCGCGGCCCGCCTCAAAATCGCCGTAATGATACAGAAACGCCGTATGATAAAGGAGATTGCCGCCGCGAAAGCCCTCCGGCTGCGCTTGTCGGGCGCCATGGGCGAAGGTGCGCAAGACCGCCCGCCGGATCTCCGGATCTTCCTGCAGATTATCGGCCAGACACAGTCCGAGGTGCGTCTGCCAGGACATCTCGCGATTATGCTGACAGGGATCAAGCGGATAGACCGCTTCCGCGCGCCGAATGGTCCGGGCGGTCGAATGCACGCCAATCATCGGCACCAGCAGCGCCAGATTGCAGGCGACCACGGTCAGAACCGCCGCGCGCGAAAGCCCCGTCTTCACGACGGCCAGCACCAGCGGCGCCAGCATGAAAAACAGCAAATGCTGGTAATTGAGCTGGTCAACGGCGCCCAGGGTGAACGCCAGCGCGAAAAAGCACGCGCTCGCCGCCAGGAACATCGCCATGGCGGCGCGAACCGCCGGCTCCCGCCGCCGCTCAAGCCAAAGACCCCCCAGGAACGGCAGGCCGGGCAGCAGGATCATGTTCAGATAATGCGTCAGGGTATCCAGCGAAAAGGTCGGCGGCACTTTGGCCGGTTCCCAGAGAAACCAGTGATTGCCGTTGGACGACAGCTTGATGGCGACAAGCAGTACCGCGCCGAAGGCGACGCTCAGCGACCACGGCGGCCAGCGAAACCACGGCCGACCCGACAGCTGCCGCCCCAGCGCAGCGGCGAGCGGGAAGCCCCAGAACACATGGAACGGATGCGTCCACAAGCCGAATCCCCAAAGCGTCCCCAGCGCCACCAGCCGAACCCAGCCCGATTTTTCCTCCGCCTGAACCTTCGCCACGGCGATCAGAATAACCAGCCCCATCACCAGCGAAAACGCATAATTGTCGACATTGCCAAAGAAGTTGAACATAAACGGCAGCGTCAGCAGAATCGGCACCACCTCGGCCCGACGGCGGAAACCGACGAGCGTCAGCACCGTGAAGATTGCGCCCATGAGCACGGCATAGACTTGCGTCGACAGGATCGAAGTCAAGACCGGCGAACGATGAAAAAGCCCGAGTTCGCGACAGCACTTGGCGACGAAAGTGCTCCCGTAGCCATCAAGCCGCCCCTGCAGCGGCCAGGGCGGAATCCAATCGGTCAGCGAAAAGCCGCCCTGCACGACCGTGCCCACCGCGCCGTCACCGCCAAAGACATGGATCTGGGTTCGCAGTCCCCAGCCCAGCACCACCACGAGCATCGGCAGGCTGCCGATTGCCGCCAGCCGAACCGCCCGCGGAACGGGGATCGGCCCGTAGCGCAGACCAGCATAGAGCAGCCCCAGCAGCGCGAGCGGCACCAGCAGCCACGCCGCCGGCAAGAACTGGTAGTAGTTGTAGCCGTAGTTGAAAAAAGTGTCCGGCAGCCAGCCGAACAGCAGCGTGCCTATGACATAAGCCGCCGCCAGCGTCCAATAGCCTCGAACCGCGCCGTTCATCGCCCGGTGCCCGCTCCGTTCGCGCATGTGCGCCGGAAGTCGTCGAAAAACCGCGGATAGGATTTCGCCACGCACTCCGCATCGTCGATCTCCACCGGCGAATCGCAGCGCGTCGCCCCTACCGCAATCGCCATGGCGATGCGGTGGTCGGCAAACGAACTGAAATTGCCGCCGGCCAACGGCCGCCAACGGCCGCTGACCGCAAATGTCTCGTCGGCGATCTCCGCGCTGACGCCGAACCGGGCAAGGACATCGGCCATCGCCGCCACCCGATCCGATTCCTTGAGCCGCAGCCGACCGATGCCCGTCAGCGTCGTCGCCGCCGCCGAACCGGCCGCCACCACCGCCAGCACCGGGAAAAGGTCCGGGCAGTCCGAAATGTCAATCGTCACCCGCTCCCCGGCCCAGGCCGTCGAAATCCGGCGCAGCCATTCCGACGCCACCCGGTCCGGTTGCGCCGAGCGGCGGTCCAATCCCTCCAGCAGCACTTCACTGCCCAGCGCGTTCATCGCCTGCCAGACTGCCGCCGCCGACCAGTCGCCCTCAACCGGCAACTCGCGTTGCGACTGATAGGTCTGGGCACCCGGCACGCCGAAGCCGTCGTCGCGAATCGAAATGAACACCCCGGCCCCGGTAAGCACCTTGAGCGTCAGCTCCACATAGCCGCGAGACTTGAGCGACGACTCCAGCCGGATGTACGAATCGCCGTCCAAGAGCGGCAGGGCGAACAGCAAGCCGGTCACGAACTGCGAGGAAACATCGCCCGCCAGCCGGAACTCCCCGGGCTGGAGCTCGGGATAGTCAAGCTGCGGTCTCGAGGCCAGCCGCCCCGCCGTCTTGAAGACCGGCCGCTTGCCCAGCGCCGCCGCCACCGGCCCCAAGAACCGCCGGGTCGCGGCGCTTTCGCCGCAGTCCAGAAGCGGCGAAGGCTCGTCCGTACGCAAGACGCGCAGGCAACGCTTGGTGGCGACAATGTCCTCGGCATCATCCTCGACCTCCACGAGCCGCGCATCGTCGCCGGCGAGGAAATCCGCAATCAGCAACCGGTGCTCATGCGACTTGGAACGCGGCACCGCCACCGCCCCGCGATGAATTCCCGGGAGTATTCTCATCGGCACCCGGTCAATTCGTTAAACTCTTTTTTGCAGCAAATCCCCATGGCTTCTACCGATAAAATCAGCCATGTCTTGAAATTCCTTTTTTAAAATCTCAAGACAAAGTATACAATGTTTTTTAATTTCTTGTCAATAGTAAGGGTGTAGCGTGCATGGTGATTAATTTCAATCTCAATCCGCCGCGTCATTATTGGATTCCCGCCCGCACTTGACAAAAGAGGCGATTTTTGAGATGATATGCTCGTCCAACTCTGGAGCAAGCACATCTCATGAACGGGAAAATCAGGATTC
>JAZLMR010000108.1:0-9106 GCA_045598785.1 Kiritimatiellia bacterium | reverse complement strand
GACCGACATCCGACTTCCGCGGCGATTATCTGGCGCATCGCGCTTTGAAATCGCTGAGCTATTCGCCAGGCGATCTTGGCGCTTCGCTCGACATCGCCCACGGTCGTCGGTCGTCGGATGTCGCTTGTCGGTCGTCGGTCGGCGCTAGTCGCGACTCCCTTTTAGCGGCCCACGGAGCCGATTTTTCGCGCTCTATCTTTCGTACACCCGCAATCACCCGCCCCTTAGAGTTTAGCCGGCTTAAGTCAACCCAATTTACTGCCCACTGCCGCTTAGCCATTTCAATGATTGCAGCCGTTTACCAGCCTCACACGCCGCGATTTCAGCGCTTCGCTACCCAATCGCTCACGGGCGTCGCTAGTCGGTCGTCGATCGTCGGCTCCCTCGCGACCGTCGGTCGTCGGCCGTCGCTAGTCGCTAAGGCGCTATTCTCCAGGCCTCACTGAGGCGGAGCAGTTAGGCTGAGGGCGGCGGGTGGCGCGGAGATTTTTCCGTTGGTGCGACATGACCTGGCTCGACTCGGTTAACCTCGGTGATGACGCGCGGAAGCGAAAGCGAGTGACTTGCTTTACCTCGGTGAGGGCATGTCAGCGGGACCAACGGAAAACATCGGAGCGAGCAGCCCGCCGCACCAGCCGTAGGCTTAAGCCGTAGCGACGGTTCGGGCGAGAAAAGTCGGGACGCCGCCCTCAGCCGTAGGCATCGGAGCTCCCGACGCAGCCGACATTGCGCCGTAAAACCGAGAAGGAAGAATTCGGCCGCGCGGCTCAGAGCGCAAGCGAAGCGCCTTGAAGGCCAAAGGCGGCGCGTCCGCTGCTTGGAATGTTCGAATGTTCGGAAGCGCGGAAACGGGCGGAGATTCAACAGTTTACGACCGCGACGGGGCGAACTGTGATATAATTCTATTTAATGTATACCGACATTCCACTTTGGCTTTCGTTGGTCTTTATTGTCGTTGGGCTGGTGGCGCTTGCCTGGTCCAGCGATGTCTTCATCGACGGCGCGGCGGCGCTGGCTCGGGCCTTCGGCATTTCGCCGTTTATCATCGGCATGGTCATCATCGGCTTCGGCACCAGCGCGCCCGAGTTGTGCGTCTCGGCGATGTCGGGCTGGCAAGGCCACGCCAACCTTTCGCTCGGCAACGCCTACGGCAGCTGCATTTTCAACATTGCCGTAATCTTAGGGGTCGCGGTCATGATCTTTCCGCTGGTAGTCAAGCCCTCGGTGGCGCTGGTGGCGGGGCCGGGGCTGGCGCTCCTGTCGCTCTTTTCCGTTTATGTGCTGCGTGACGGCGCCTGCACGCGGACGGAGGCGTTGGTGCTGCTCGGGGCCTTTCTAGTGGTCTTGCCGCTCTATTGCTGGTTCGACCAGAAGAACGCCACCAAGGAGTCGACCAATGTCGAGGTGCTTAAGAAAAAGCAAGCGACGACCGCTGTCGCCCAAACGCGGCCTCCGATGCTGATGCCGGCGGTCAAGCTGGTGGTCGGGCTGGCGGTGCTCGTCGGCTCTTCGCACCTCCTGGTGTGGGGGTCGGTGGACTTCGCCAAGTTCATCGGGGTCAGCGACCTGGTGATCGGCCTCACCATCGTGGCGGTCGGCACCTCGCTGCCGGAACTGGCGAGCGCCATTCAGTCCGCCCGCCGCGGCGAACACGAATTCGTGCTCGGCAACATCATTGGCTCAAATTTTTTCAATACGCTCGCCGTGGTGGGGCTGGCGACGGCGATTTCGCCCATCACGCCGGAAAACGGCGGCTTTTCGAAATACATCCTCACGCGCGATTTGCCGCTGATGACGGCGCTGTCCCTGTCCATTCTCCTCTTCGGCTTCAACTGGCGGCATCCGAAGTGGCCGGGCGCCATTCGGCGCAAGGAAGCGATTGTCTGGCTTTTGGTTTTCACAGGTTACACGGTCGTCATGTTTCTGCAGGAAACCGGACGGCTTTGAAGATGAAAGCACACGAGGATTCTGGCTATGAACGTTATCGCCATTGATGGACCGTCCGGCGCGGGCAAAAGTTCTGTTTCCAGGTTGATTGGCAAAAAGCTCGGTTATCTGCACGTCGATTCCGGTGCGCTCTACCGCATTATGACCTGGCAATGCCTTGAACATGGGATTGACACTTCCGATCCGGCGGCCGTCGCCGCTTTCGCGCCTCAGGTTGAAATCGAATGTCGGCCGGAAAACGGCGCCATCGCGTATTATGTCGGTGGCGAGGCGCCGGGCAACCGCATCCGTACGCCGGAAATCAACGCGCACGCGTCGCCGGTGGCGACGGTCAAGGAAGTGCGCGAGCGCATCACCGCGATTTTGCGCGGACTGACCGCCTACGGCAATCTCGTCGTCGAAGGTCGCGACATCACCACGGCCGTGTTCCCCGATTCGCCGGCGCGGTTTTACCTTACGGCTTCCGCCGAGGCCCGCGCTCGTCGCCGGCAGCGCGAAGAAGTGGAAAAGGGCATTGCCAACCAGTCGGCCGAGGCGGTCAAGGCGTCGCTGCTCGCGCGGGACGCCATTGATTCCACCCGCAAATACGCGCCGCTTAAAAAGGCTGACGGAGCGCTGGAAATCGACTCCAGCGACTTGACGCTGGATGAGGTCGTTGACGCCGTGTATGCCGCCTTGCCCGCGGAATGGAGGTCGTGATGGCGTGGGGGCTTACGCTGACGGCGGCGCTTCTCCTGGCCGAGATACCGCAGGTTTCCCCGGCGCCCGCGCTGCAGCTTTGCTATCGCCGGCAGCTAGTCTTGGGCGAGGTCGCCAAGTTTGAAGTGTCGCCGGCCGGCGGCGAGGTCCTGACGGACGGCTGCGAAGTCGAATTGCAGCTCCGGGATCAGACCGGCCGGTTGATCGGCGAGTTCCCGTTGCAGACGATTTTCGCCGGCAGCACCAATTCGCTGGCCTTTCATTATGCGACCGAGACTTCGCCGGACGCCCTGACGCTCTGCCCCGAACTCGCGGTCCGTTGGCGGGAACGCGAATTCCGGTATTCCGCCGCGTTGCCGGCGGCAGGTCTGCAGGCGACTGGCAATTCGGATTGCGAGTGGCATCAGCTTCCGCTGCGCGCGCTTTCGGCGGATGCCGCCGGCGCCTGCCGCCCGTCGGCATCCGCGGTGACTTCTGGCTACCGAACCCGGTTGAAGATCTTTTCGGAAACCTGCGGTCGTCCAATCGAGGTCGAGGTCGATGCCGATCGGGTGCCGCTTCTTGAATACGATCTTTCGCCTTGGATCCACCAGCAGGTCGGCTGGTCTGGCGGCGGCCGGGATTATGACGGCGAACTCGGCTGCATCCGCTCGGGCCGCGGGTCGCCGCAATTTGTCGACCAGGGCTTTGCCGTCAGCGCACTTCGCTTTGACGGCGAGGGCGCGATTTTTCGGCTGCCGGCGGCGGCGCTGCCGGCTCGGGCCGCCTGGCGGTTTGCCTTCGACTTTAAGCCCGAGGGTGATGGCGTCGGGATGGAGGTGTTTTCGTCGGGAACGGAGGAAGTGCGCGAACGGCTGTCGGAAATCAAGGTGCTGGAGTCGGGCGCGCTGGCGGCGCGGCTGCGGCTGGAAGACGGGCGCACGGTGACGCTGACGAGCATGTACAAGGTCCGTCCGAACGTCTGGAACCATGTGGAGCTTGATTGCGACCTCGATAAGGTGACGCTGACGCTCAATCGGCGCGAACCGGCGGTCGCGACCATCGCCGCTCCGATCGGCAACAGCGAGAAAGACTCCTGGTTCGGCGGTCGCCCAGGCGCATATTTCAAGGGGATGCTGAAGAACGTGCGCATCGTGCATGATCCGGCGGCGGCTGACCGCACGACGGACGTGATGTTCTTCTTCGATACGGATTTCAGCGAGATGCCGGCGCTCAAGGATTTTCGCATTGCCGGCGGCTGGGGCATTAACAACGACGAGTTCCAAGACCGCTTTCTTTCCAATCGGCTGCGGTGGCAGCTGTGGACCTTGCGAATTGAATAACGAATAAGGAGAAAATCTCATGAACCTGCTGGCGACGCTTTTGCTGGCCACGATGGCCGCCTGGACTGAAATCGACATTTCCTGTCAAGTCGGTGACGCGCTGGCCGGCTACAATTCCGACGACTATTCCGTCACCAAGGCCGATGACCTCAAGCTGGTGGCCTGCGGCGTGGACGACGGCACCAATCGCGTCTACATCTACGCCTTTGACCTCATCGGCATGAATGCACGGCATCTGCTGCCGCTGCGCGACCGCACGGCCGCGAAGTTGGGGGTGCCGCCGGCGAATGTGCTCTTTACCTGCACGCACAATCATCACGGCCCGCATTCCCGCGTCTTCAACGGCAAGGACAAGGAAGGGCAGGCCGATGTTGACCGCAAGTACATGGCGTTTATGGAGCGGCAGCTGGAGACGCTGACCGCGCGGTTTGCGGAGCCTGAGCGGTGGCGGGAGGTGCTGATCGGCTTTTATTCGACGCAAGTGGACGAAAACCGCAACCGGCGGCTGACGACGCCCGACAACCGCGCTTCGTTTTTGCCGTGCGTACCCGAGCTTTACCGCATTGGCGATCCCATTGCCGACAAGGAGCTCGGCACGATCGTCTTCATCGAGCCCGGTACGGTGCAGCGCAATCCGCTCTTCGTCATCGGCAACTATGCCGCGCATACGCTCGCTTCGCATGCGCCGGGCTTGGGCGGACTGCGGATCACGGCCGATTATCCGGGTTTTTTCCGCAATTACCTGAAGCGCGAGACGGGGGCGGACGCGATGTTCATCCAAGGCGCCTGCGGCGACTTGGTGCCGAAGGGGGACGAGCAGGGGATGGCGGCGGCGCGCCGAACCGGCGAGAATCTGGCGCAGGCGGCCATTCAGTCGATCATTTCCGTGCAGCGGAACATGAATCGCTACGTGTTCGAGCAGCCGCGAGTCGGGGGCGACACGCGGCAGTTGGCGACGCATTACCGCAACAAGTGGGTGAAGAAGCTCAAAATCGAGCCGGAGCGGACGCTGGAATTGCAGACGCTGGCGATCGGCGATGTCGCCTTGGCCGGCGTGCCGGGCGAAATCGTCAACGAAATCGGGCTGGAGATCAAATGGCACAGTCCGTTCAAGCGCACTTTCATCGCCTATGTCGCCACCGGTTACGAGGACTACATGGTGCCGGCCAACTTCATGGCGGCCGGCGGCTATGAGGGGCGCAACATGCGCTTTGCCTGCCGAGATTCGCTGAAGCTGGTCAGCACGATGCAGGACTCGCTCTTCGCCTTGCGCGAGCGGCTGTTTCCGAATTCGGCCGTCGGCGGCGAGAAATATCCCGACTGCGTCGAGCTCCCACTCGTCGCCCTCCCCGGTGAAAGCTGGGAGGAATAAGCTTGCGCCGTTTGGGCTTGTTATGGTGCCGGTAAAAATGGCATAATACGCGGCATGAAATCTATCTGTTTTTGTGGGGTGGCCGCGATGGCGATGCTGAACGCGGCCGCGGCCAATCCGTTCGGCAACCGGTTTGAATTGGGGTGCAATTACTGGGCAAGTCATGCCGGCACGGAAATGTGGCGCAACTGGGACGCGGAATCGGTAGAGAAAGATTTCGCCCTGCTGGAAGCCAATGGCGTGACCATGGTGCGCGTCTTCCCCATCTGGCGCGACTTCCAGCCGATCAAACAGCTCTGGCGCGGCAAATTCCCCTACGAAATCGCCTGGAAGGACGACGGCCCCTTGCCGAATCCCGCCGGCGTCGACGCGGAGATGATGCAACGTTTCCGGGCGCTTTGCGACAGCGCCGAGCGGCACCATATCCGGCTGATCGTCGGGCTCATCACCGGCTTCATGAGCTCGCGTACCTTCGTGCCGCCGGCCTTGGAGCGGCTGGAGCCGATCAATGACCCTGAATGCGTCAAATGGGAAGTGCGCTTCATTCGCCATTTCGTCCGGGAAATGAAGGACCACGCGGCCATCGCCGCCTGGGATCTCGGCAACGAATGCAATGTCCTGAAGGCCAATTCGGTGGCGATGGCCTGGCGGTGGCTCGACGAAATCGGTTCGGCCATTCGCCTCGCGGATCCGTCGCGGCCGGTGGTCGCCGGCATGCACGGCTGCCACGCCGACCGCAACCGGCCCTGGAATCTCGAAGACCAGGGCGAGCTGATGGACGTGCTGACTACGCACCCGTATCCGCTGTGGACGCCGAACTGCAATCGCGAACGTTTTGACTCGATGCGCGACGAGGCGCATCCGGCGGCGGAATCGCTCGTCTACGAAGGCATTGGCGGAAAGCCGTGCCTCGTCGAGGAAGCGGGTTCGATGGGGCCGACAATCGTGAGCGACGCGCGCGCCGCCGCCGCCATGCGGGTGGCGATGTTCAACGCCTGGGCCGAAGGTCTGCCGGGGTATCTCTGGTGGTGTGCGTTTGACCAGGATCAGTTTGACTATGCGCCTTACGACTGGACTTATATCGAGCGGGAACTCGGGCTCTTTCGCGGCAATCGGGCGGTCAAGCCCACGGCGCAGAGCTTGCAGGAGTTTGCCCGGTTCCTCAAGTCGTTGCCGTTCAAGCAGCTGCCGCTCAGGCAGGTCGACGCAGTTTGCCTCCTCTCCAATCGCGACGAGGTCTGGCGTGCCGCCTTTGGCGCTTATCTGCTGTCGCGGCAGGCGGGCTTCTCCTTGAAATACGCCTCGGCGGAAAAGGAATTTCCCGAATCTCAGTTCTACCTGTTGCCGGCGATGGAGGGCTACGAGGCGTTTTCCGGTCGGGCGTGGAATCGCCTGCGCGAGAAGATCCGCGGCGGGGCGACGGCGTTCATTTCGCTGGGCGGCACTGGCGGTCACTCGCACTTTCTTGAAGTGACGGGTCTGGAGACGCTGGACCATCACTGTGAGCCGCAAGGGGTCGAGTGCACTTTCGCCTTTAAGGATCGGCCGCAGGAACGGCTCGCCGTCAAGGATACGCACGTGCGCGAGAATGCCGTTCGCTCCGCCCGGGTGCTGGCGGCAGACGATCAGGGGCGACCGGTGGTCTCGGTCAGCGAATACGGAAAGGGCAAGGTGGTCTACTGCAACTTTGCCGTCGAGACGATGGGCGTCGAAGAAGGCGGCTGCTGGACCGGCAGCGAAATCAACCCGCTCTATCGGGTTTATGAATGCGCCGCGCAGGTTGCCGGAGTGAAGCGTCGGGTCCGGAAGTCGCTGCCGCAGGTGGGGATTACCGAGCATCCGCAAGGCGACGGGCGCACGGTGGTGGTGGCGATCAACTACGAGCCACAGGCGGTCAAGTGTCCGCTGGAAATCGACGGCGCGGTCGAGACGGTCATCCGCGGCAGCTTCGAGGGCGACCAACTGATGATTCCCGCCAATGACGCGGCGGTATTTATGGTGAGGTAAGCGGAAATGAGAAAAGCTAACGAACTGCGGCCGATCAAGCTGATTAAAAATTACACCAAGCATGCGGCTGGCTCCGTGCTGATCAAATGGGGCGACACCTGGGTGCTGTGCACCGCCTCGATTGAGGACAAGGTGCCGCCGTTTTTGCGCGATACCGGCAAGGGGTGGATTACCGCCGAGTATTCGATGCTGCCGAGCTCGACCGGTGGCGGGCGCAAGGATCGCGACATCAAGAAGCTCAAGCAGGATGCGCGGTCGACGGAAATTCAGCGGCTCATCGGCCGGGCCTTGCGCGCGGCAGTCGATATGTCGCTTTTAGGCGAGCGCCAGATTACGATTGACTGCGATGTCCTGCAGGCTGACGGCGGCACGCGCTGCGCCTCGATTACCGGGGGCATGGTGGCGCTGGAGCTCGCCGTTCGCAAGTTGCTGAAGGCGAAGCAGCTCGCTAAGAGTCCGCTCGTCCACCGGGTGGCGGCGGTGTCGGTGGGGGTGTGCGACGGCGTGCCCACGCTGGATCTCGATTACCTGCACGATTCCACCGCCGAAGTGGACCTCAACGTGATCATGACCGACGACGGTCGGTTCGTCGAGCTGCAGGGCTGCGCCGAGCACCGGCCGTTTTCCGACGCGCAGCTGGCCGCCATGCTCAAGCTGGCGAAAGGCGGGCTTAAGCAGATTTTCGCCAAGGTCCTCGGCTGATCGCGAAGGCGCCCCCATTTCGCAGAGCTGGGAACTTTTGGTATAATAATCCCCATATGCATCCTGTAGCTAGACGAACCGTGGTAGCGCTCGGCACCGCTGGGCTGATTGTGGCGACTTTGCTGGGGCTGAATCGTTTTTGCGCTCCGGAAGCGGCGTTTAAAGTCATCTGCCCGGTCATGATTGTCATTTCGGCGCTGGTTCAGCTGGAGTTTTACCAGATGGTCTCGCGCAAGCACGAAACCATCGCCTGGCTGGGCGTGATGCTGGGCGTGGTCTGGCTGATCGGCAAGTTCTACGGCGACGCGGCCGACGGTCAGCTGGGAATTTTCGGGGCGGGGCTGGTGGTGGCGGCGTTTGCACTGTCCTGGCTGCTGTCGCTGTTCGGCAAGTGGGAAAGCCCGCTCACGGCGCTGGGCACGACCTGGCTCGGCTTTTTCTACATTCCGCTGATGCTTTCGTTCTTCATCGCCATTCCCCAGCGCTTCGGGGTTATGATGATGCTTTATGTGATTGCCGTCGTGAAGGTGTCGGATATGGGCGGGTTTGCGCTTGGGGTGGCCTTCGGCCGTCACAAGCTGTGCCCGTCAATTTCGCCGAATAAGAGCTGGGAGGGGCTGTTGGGCTCGGTGCTGGCTTCGATGATCGTTTCTTGCCTCTTTATGCCGTTGACGCAATTCGGCTGGGGCAAGGCGTTGGCCTTGGGCGTTACGGCGGCCGTTGTCGGCACGTTCGGTGATCTTGTCGAAAGCCGGTTCAAGCGTGAATGCGAGATCAAGGATTCGGCGACTTTCATGCCCGCGGGTCTCGGCGGCTTTCTGGACATGTTCGACTCGCTGATTTTCGCGCCCGCGGTGCTGTCGCAGTTTTTCTGAGACGTTGCGGCAATTTCAGCGTGGGCAACTCCAGACTCGGCGCATGGTGATTTAGTTCACCCTTGTTCTCGTTAGTGTTTGTCGCGATCACCCTTCCGGGGTTGACAGATTCCCCGAAATCTGAGATACTATACTCGTCCCATTATGGACGGGAAGGAACGAATCTGCCAATGCTGACGATG
>JAZLMR010000107.1:0-9486 GCA_045598785.1 Kiritimatiellia bacterium | reverse complement strand
CCTCACGACCGTTTCGCGGACGGTGAACGGCAAATACGCGGCGACGCCGAAGGGGACGGTGGAGCTTCGGCGGTTCTTCATCCAGGGCGTCAAGACCGATTCGGGCGAGACGGTCGCGCGCGACGGCGTCCTCGACCGCCTGCGGGCGATGGTCGATGCGGAGGACAAGGCGCATCCGCTGTCGGACGAGCGGCTTTCCGAAATGCTGAAGGGCGAGGGCTTTCCCGTCGCCCGCCGCACGGTCGCGAAGTACCGGACGATGCTCGGCATCGCGGGAACGTCCGATCGCCGTGCGCACTGAAAGACCGGATTCAAGTTCGCTTATGGCGTCTTCTTTCGGCGGGGGATTATGATATAATACTGAATCAGAGGCTGTCACGGTCAGGAATTAAATTGGTTTCAGATGGGTTACGCGAAGAAGAGAACGTCATCGTCGGCAATGGTTGAGACGCAGGCAAAAGGCGAGCAGAGCTCGTCTTCCGCCCCGTCGCGGTCAGGCGGCGCGTCCGGTAAGGGCGGCTCCATCTGGAACATGCAGATCGGAGGGGCGAAGCAGAAGACGGACATGAAGCGCGGCGAGGTGCTTCTGTTCGTCTCCGAGCTCGCCGACCTGCTGGAGGCGGGCATGACGCTCGGGCAGGCGCTGCAGGCGCTGGCCAGTCAGGGCGAGGACGGCAGTGCGCAGAAGTTCGTCTGTCAGGACCTCTGCGACCGCATTGTCCGCGGCGAGAGCTTTTCCGACGCCTGCGCCCACCATCCCAAGACCTTCCCGCCGCTGTTTTCCAACATGGTGCGCGCCGGCGAGGCGTCGGGGGCCATGGTCGAGGTGCTCCGGCGGCTGGGCGACCATTACGAGCGCGACGACAACATGCGCGGCAAGATCAAGGGGGCGCTGGCCTATCCGGTAATCGTGCTGATCTTCGGCGTACTGGCGGTAATCGGCGCGCTGGTCTGGATCATCCCGATGTTCCAGAAGGTCTTTGATTCGATGGGCGCGACTCTGCCGCTGCCGACGCGCATCCTGATCGGGCTTTCGGACGCGGTGATCCACTACGGCTGGCTGATGGCGATTGGGGTGGCGCTGGCGGTGCTTTGGTTCCGGAAGTGGAAACAGACGGAATCCGGGCGGCGGACGATTGACGGCTGGAAGCTGAAGGCGCCGCTCGTTTCCGGCATTGTCGCCACCGGGGCCTATTCCTCGCTGGCCTTTACGATGAAGACCCTGCTGTCCAACGGGGTCAATGTGCTGCAGGCGCTTAAGATCTGCGAGGAGACCTGCGGCAATGCGGTGATCGGCGATGCGCTCAAGACGGCGCGTCAGCGGGTGACGGACGGCACGACGATTTCCGGGCCGCTGGCTTCGTCCGGGGTCTTCCCGCGGATGATGACCGACATGCTGGCGGTGGGCGAACAGGCGGGCGACATGGCTGCGTCGCTTGAGCATATCGGCAAGCGCTATCAGAAGGACATGGACCGCAACATCATCACCTTCACTAACGCGCTGGAGCCGATTCTGATCGTGGCGATCGCCGGCGTCGTCGGGTTTGTGGCGCTGTCGATCATCATGGCGGTCTTCCAGGTTTCAAGCTCTTTAGGCTAACCCAGCGCCGGGGTTTTTTGATACAATATTCCCAATTATGAAAAAAATCATTGCGATTGCGGCCCTGTTTTCGGGGCTGGCCGTTTGGGCGACCGACGTGATAGACGTCAGTGTCAAGGCGTTGGACGGTTTTGGCGGGGAAATCTCGTCGGTAGTCAGTCGCTGTCAGACCAAGCCCGGTTCGGTGTACGATCCGATTACGGTCACCCGGGACGTCACGGAGCTGAAGAAATCCGGCGAATACGAGGAAATCAACGCCGAAGTGCGGAATCTGGGCGCCGGGGTCGAGGTGATTTTCTATGTCAAGCGCAAGTTGCGCTTTGCCGCGCCGCTGAAAGTCGAGGGCAACGAGGAGCTCAGCGAATCGCGCATTGCCAAGGACTGTGAGCTGAAGGACGGCTATCTCTACGGTGAGGCCGATCTGGCGGCGGCGGCGGCGAAGGTGCGCCTGAGTTATCTGAAGAAGGATTATCCGGATGCCAAGGTCACCTTCAAGACCGAGATTGTCAACGGCAACAATGCGACGGTCACCTTCGTGGTGGCGGAAGGCCGGCGGCAGGCAGTCGACCAGGTGGTTTTCGACGGCGCCAATCACGCGGTGCCGGTTTCGATTTGGCTGGCGGGCGTTCCGGGCTGGGAGCTTTCGGCCGACAAGTTTGACATTGCGGAGCTTCGCGAGGCGGTGGGCGACTACCCCTGGTGGAATCCGGTCGGCTGGTTCGTCGACAGCCCCGTGACGGCCGATCAGCAGGCGCAGTGCTGCGACAAGGTGGCGGAGGTCTATCGCAATCACGGCTATCTTGACGTTCTGGTCACCGGGCCGGACCGGGTGCCGGCCGGCGAAGGCAAGGTCAATGTGGTCTTCAAGGTGAACGAGGGGCCGCAGTACCGCGTCGGCACCACTTCGATCAAGGGGCTTACCCGCTATACCGAGCAGGATGTGCGCGAGCGGAGCGCGTTGCCGGCCACGGGCACGCTGGCCAGCCAGCAGTTGCTGGACGAGGCGGCGCATCGCATCATGATTACGGTCGGCTCCGGCGATACGGGACTGGCGGACACGCAGGTGGCGGTCAAGACGATTCCCGCCGAAGCGGAGGGCGTGGTCAATCTCGTCTTTGCCGTGACCGAAGGCGTGCCGGTGGTGATCAACGAGGTCAAGATCCGCGGCAACGACTACACGATGGACAAGGTCATCCGCCGCGAGATCGCGCTGGGGCCCGGCGACCGCATGCTGGCCGATCGGGCGGAGCGCTCGCAGAAGCGGCTGGAGAACCTCGATTACTTTTCGCGCGTCCGCTATTATCTGGAAGCGACCGATCGCGGCAAGGACGCGACGGGCGCGGAATACCGCAATCTCGTCTACGAGGTGGAGGAGAAGAACACCGGTTCGTTCATGGTCGGTGTCGGCGCCTCGACGGTGGACTCGGTTTATCTTACCGCCGAAGTCAACCAGAACAACTTCGACCTCTTCGCGCCTTCCAAGTGGTTCCGTGGCGCCGGGCAGAAGGGCCGGCTCTATGCCGCCTGGGGCCCTCGCTATCAGGACATCGAGGCCGGCGTCGTGGAGCCGTATCTCTTTGACCGCATGCTGGAGCTTTCGGTCGACGCCTATCGTCGTTTCCGCTGGTATGACGAATACAATCTGATTCGCAGCGGCGCGATGGCCTCGCTTTCCTATCCGGTCAAGTTCTATCCGACCTGGGAGCCGTTCGGGCGGCTGGGCATCGGGCTTTCGGGCGAATACATCGAGTTCGACGATGTTGACGGCGGCTACTACCAGCGCAATCCCATGCTGGCGCCGGAGCGGCTCTTCTGGCAGGAGGAACAGCAGTACGGCGATGCGTTCGAGCCGGTGGTGCATGTGTTCTGGGCGAAGGACGGGCGCGACAACTACCGGATGCCGATGAAGGGCTATCGGTCCAAGATCTTTGCCGACATCGCGCCGGCGGGCGACAACAAGTACTGGCGGCTCGGGTTCAATCACCGCCACTACTTCACCGTCTGGAAGCGCTTCCATCATGTCCTGATGGCGGGCGTTCGCGCCGAGACGATTAACGCCTTTGAGGATGAGGTGCCGATTTACGACCGTATGTTCCTCGGCGGGCCGCGCTCGATTCGCGGCGTCAAATACCGCAATGTCTCGCCGCTGGTTCGGCGCTACGGGACGTCGAGCTATGCGCCGTGGGGCGGCCAGACGCTCTTCTGCATGAATTTCGAATATACGATTCCGGTGGTGAAGATGCTGCGCTTTGCGGTGTTCAGTGATCTGGGCAGCGTGGGCGAGAGCGAGTTCGACCTTGATTTTTCCGATACCTTCGCCTGGACGGTCGGCGTGGGCGCGCGGCTGGACATCCCGATGTTCCCGATCCGGCTCGATTTCGCGACGCCGATCGAAAAGCCGGACGAGGCCGAGGAGGAGTGCTTCTCCTTCCTGATCGGGTATGATTTCTGATTTGCAGGTTCAAGTTGTCAATTAAACGGAGGAGAGGTAAATGAAGAAACTGATGTTGGTGCTGGCGGCGGCGGTGGCGGTGAATGCCTGGGCGGGGCTCAAGCTCGGTACGGTCGATCTGATGTTGCTCATCCGCAATCATCCGAACTACGATTCGAACAAGGAGCTGCTCACCTCGACGGACAGGGACTATCAGAAAAAGCTCGAGGCCATCAAGAGCGAGGGTGAAAAGCTTCAGGAGGAGGGCAAGGCGCTGGCGGAGCAGTTGCGCAATCCCATGCTGGCGGCCAAGGCCAAGACGGAGACCGAGCAGAAGCTGCGGGGCATCGAGCAGAAGCTGATGGGCATCGAGCAGCGCTACCGTTCGGAGGCGATGCGGTGCCGTCAGGATCTGCAGGATCTCGAGGGGCGGCTCCTGAAGACCACGACCGACGATCTGCGCAAGCGCATCAAGGCGGTCGCCGAGAAGGAAGACTATGATATGGTGGTCGACAAGTCCGCGGTGCCCTATGCCAAGGCCGAGCTGGACGTTTCCGACCAGGTGCTGGCGGCCATGGGGGTCGATCCCGCCAATGTGAAGAAGCAGGATAATGAAGGCAAGTAAGCTCGCCGAGATCCTGGGCGGAACGCTGGAAGGATCGGATGTCGAAATCGTCGCCTGTGGCGGTCTGGAAGAGGCCCGCCCGGGCGATTTGAGTTTCTGCAAGGACCGCAAGCATGTCCGGCTGGTGGAGACCACTCAGGCGTCGGCGGTGCTGTTGCCGCTGGATTGGGACGCAGGCGCCCCGTGCAGCATCATTCGGGTGGCCGATCCCAATCAGGCCTGCATGGCGGCCGCGCGGCTGTTTGCGCCGCCGGAACCGGTGCGGGCGCCGGGCGTGCACCCGACGGCGGTGGTCGATCCGTCGGTTCGGCTCGGCGCCGGGGTTCACATCGGTCCGTGGACGGTAATTGAAAAGGGCGCGGAAATCGGCGACGGGGCGGTCATCGAGGCGCAGGTCTTCGTCGGCGAAGGGTGTAGGGTTGGCGCCGGCACTCATATCTATCCGCAGGTCACGCTGCGCGAGGGCACGCTGGTCGGCAAGGGCTGCATCATTCATTGCGGCGTCCGGCTGGGCGGCGACGGCTATGGCTTCAACAACGGCCGGCGCGAGGATGGTTCGGTGTTCATCGAGAAGATTCCGCAGCTCGGGATCGTCGAGATCGGCGACGGGGTCGAGATCGGTTCCAACACCACGATTGACCGCGCACGCATCGGCCGCACCTACATCGGGCCGATGACCAAGATCGACAATCTCGTTCAGATCGGCCACAATGTCAAGGTCAAGGGCTGTTCCGGGCTCATCGCGCAGTCGGGGGTGGCGGGGTCCACGGAGATCGGCTACGGCTGCCTCATCTGGGCGCAGGCGGGCATCTCCGGGCACATCAAGATCGCGGACGGCGTGCAGGTGGGGCCGCAGGCCGGCGTCAACCAGACGCTGGATGGCTCGGTCAAGTATGTTCTTGGCACGCCTGCCGAAAGCATGCGCGATTTCGGCGGCCGGGTGCTGCTCCTCAGGCAGATGGCCAAGCTCAAGGCCGAGCTCAAGGAGCTGAAGGCCAAGCTGGGCTAGCGGATCAGGCGGTAGCCGCCGCGCACATTGTCGATCAGTTCGCCGTAACGGCCAAGCTTGCGCTTCAGCCGGTAGACGCTGGCGTAGACCGCGCCGTCTTCGCCGACGCTGCCGGCGCCGCGGACGGCCTGAAAGATCTCCTCCAGCGGGTAGCACTTGCCGGGCACCGAGGCCAGCAGCTGCAGGAAGTCGGCTTCCATTCGCGTCAGCCGTTCGGAAACGCCGTGGCCCTCAACGGTCATGGCGTCGAAGTCGACGGTGAGCGAACCGAGGCGCAGCTGGTGCCGCCCGTGCACTTCGGCGCAGATCGAGTCCACCCGTTCGAGCGCCCGTCGAATCCGCGCGATGAGCACCGAGTCGTCGGTGGTCTTGACGATGTAGTCGTCGGCGCCGAGTCCGATGGCGCGAAGCTGATCGGCCTCCGATTCGCTCGCGGTCAGGAAGAGGATGGGCAAGATTCGGTCGCGCTTGCGAATCTCGGCGCAGACGGCAAAGCCGTTCATCTTGGGCATCGCCACGTCCAGCAATATCAGGTCCGGCCGGCGTTCGGCCAGTTTCTTCAGTGCCTCCAGGCCGTCGCGGGCCGTGCGGACGGCAAAGCCTTCGGCGGCCAGCACGTCTTTCAGCGAGTTTCTGAGGGTGCGCTCGTCATCAATCAGGAGTATCTCCATAATGTGCATATTATAGCACAAATTAAAATCTCGGGTTGGGCGAGGCACGGCCTTTACAATCCGAGTGATGCCGCTTCGTTCGCCCAGCGGATTTTTGGTATAATTAGCGCTAACGATGCGTGTCTATCTCGATAACTGCTGCTATAACCGGCCATTTGATCCTTCGGTGCAGACGAGGGTTCAGGTAGAGACGATTTGCAAGCTGGCGGTTCAGTTTATGATGGCAACACGGAAGGTGGAATACGTCTGGTCGGAGATGTTGGATTACGAGGTGTCGCAGAATCCGTCGCTCAAGCGGCAGATGGCGATTCTGCGCTGGGTGCCTGGTGCGGTTGCGAATGTTGCGCTTGACGATGTTGTCTATGCCCGTGCTGCCGAACTTGAAAAGACGGGCATCAAGACAAAGGATGCGATACACCTCGCATCAGCCGAGCAATCCGGATGCGATTGGCTGTTGACGACGGATGACCGGTTCATCAGGCATGCGCGTGGAAACACGAATGTCAGGGTGGTGACGCCGGTGGAATTCATCATGGAGAACAAAGATGAAAATGTCTGAAAACGAATTGACGGCGAAATGCCTGAACACGCTTTTCGATGCGGTCGGGCCTGTTGAGACGGAGCGGTTCGTTTACATCCTGAACCGTGACAATTTCGACTATACGGAATGGCAAAAGAACCTCTTTGCCAATGAAACGCTTGATTCGCTGGCTGCAAAAGTGCGCGAGCATGCCGCGAAACGCCGTGATCAGGTCTCCGCATGATTGATTTCAACCTACAATCGGAATGAAAGGGCCGAACCTACAGTAGATTGAAAGACCTATACCGGTCGCAGCATCAAGCGGCTGGCTTCTCCACGAAGGTAGGGCGCGACCTCTGGGCACGCCGCATCAACGGAGCGAGGGATGTGCGGGGTGCGCAAGCTAACCCACATAACGTACGCGAATCGCGTATGACGCTTTAAGAGAAACTTCGCCAACATTAGACGTGGGTGATTTGGACACGCCACTTCTTTTTTGCCGCGCAGGGGTTGTGGTTGAGGAACGACCGTGCGGCAGATTTTTGAAAATACCCCCTTGTCGGGGCGCGGTGAATATGCCACAACGTCCCTTCGCCGCATAAAGGCGAAGGAAATCTGATTGGATTCCGCGTGTTTGCAAACATGGTGCGTAATTTTCGGCGGTGTGCAAAACTGCCGCGTTCGTTTGTGGCGTTTTATGATATAATATTTGCAAACGAGCGAAAGGAGGGCAATATGGCGACATCAAGCATAACGGCGAATTTTGCAATCAGGGATGCAGGCGAGGCAAAACGTTTCGTCGACGCTTTCCTTTCGACTGACCGTTGTTCCAAGGATAGTCGTTGCAAGTCTCCGTTCAAGTTTGTTTCGGGCGTGGATAATCTGCGCCGTCAGATTTCGCGGGCAAGGGGCAGGGCGAGGGCCTGAGTGATGAACGGCATTATCGTTCCGCTTTTGGACTTGATCGAGTTGAAGGGAGAGGAGAATGTCTTGGGCATTCTCTCTCGTTTTTCATGTGATGGAAAGAATGACGAGGTTGAGGCCTATCTTAACGAGACCGCAATCCGGCACACGCGCAAGAATACCTCGATTACTCATCTTGTCATGACGCCTGACTGTTCTGAATGTTTGGCGTATTACACGCTTGCGATCAAGCCCTTTGCCATCGCCGCCGGTCGGTTGAACAATCGGCAGCGGAAGGAGATGCGCGATGTGGCCAAGATGCGGAAAGACGAAAACAGCAAGGATTTCCTGATTTCGGCGTATCTGATTGCCCAGTTGGCGCGTAATTTCGCAGTTCCTGAAAAGTGGCGTGTAACCGGGCGTGATCTCTTTGGCGCGATATTCAGTCAGATAAACGCAATCCGCAAGCAAGTTGGCGGCAAAGTGGTTTTCGTGGAGTATGAAAAGGAGAAGACACGGCTTCTCAACTTCTGTCAGCAACACGGATTCCAAGAGTTCAAGATGCCGTCGGATGGTGTTGACGGCGGCAAACTCGGTCAGATGTTTTTCTTCCTGAATGACCCCCCCCCAACAGGAGGTCCTGGATTGTAAGACAATCCTAACACATACAAAACCGTATATTTGCTCGGAGCAAATGTACGGGCGCATTCGCGATTCCGCACCGTAGTTGCAACCGCGGCACGGAATCCTGTTTTTGGACGTTTGCGCAGAGGTGTGTGAAAAAATGGTATAATTACAAGTGCTTGGCGGGTTTGTGCCCCGCTGGGCGACGGGAGGGATGCGCTCTGTCGCGTCCGCCGATTGGTCTTTGAAACGAGCTGACGGGCACAAGACGACAGCCACCGGCCTGATCTGTTTTGGCACAGAGTGTCCGAAACTCTGTGCCAAAACGGGAACGGCAGAACCTTTGACTCGGCCGCACAACGGGCCGATAGGAGGAGCCGTAAAACCTAACCACGGATGCGGCAGGTTCTCCGAAACGCCGTGAGGCGCAAAGGAGGACAACGTACGCGAATCGCGTATGACGCTTTCTGTGAAACTTCGCCAAAGTTGATAAAAGTAAAAGCGGAATACGACGGTCGCGCTACATGTAGTGTTTTCCAAACATTACATGGATATCCGCCGAGCGAAGCTCGCCGACGCAGTCGGCCGCTAGGGCGGTGCGTGTTCTGTCATTCATGTTTCTTCAAGGGCGTTTGGCGATGCCTCTCTTAAGACGTGGGTGATTTGAACACGCCACTTCTTTTTTGACGCGCAGGGGTTGTGGTTGTGAAACGACTGCGCGGCGCGAGATTTTTGAAAATACCCTGGACGTCCCCCAATTTTTCCGAACACAAATTGACAAGACCACTATAAACAAAGGGTGAAACGCTCTTTTTGAAGCTTCGACAAGTGGAAAAGTTGTTTTAGAAAATGGGGGAAGAGTTCCCCCAATATTCGGTTCTGGAGAAAATCTGAGCCATATGAGAAATTCACCCTTTCTTCAATACGATTGTTCGTTTTCTTGGGGATTTTACAATGGTTTACTGATGAGGGATTTTGATGGATTTTGATCAAAACCGCGTGGGGCCACGCAAGGGTTCGGTAGCGCTGGAAAAATTGGGGGACCTCCAGAAAATACCCCCTTGTCTGAATGGGCAAAATATGAGAGAATATCGGCGAACCGG
>JAZLMR010000106.1:0-5437 GCA_045598785.1 Kiritimatiellia bacterium | reverse complement strand
GCAGAACAAAATGATCGGGCGCGGGCGATTGGGGCATCCTGAACGGACAACAGGAGCGCGAATGACGCGCCACGACCTTTCGGATTGGCCGCTGTCCGCTGGCTGCTGGCAGCTGAAAAACTTCCGACGCATTAAAATCGGCTGGGACCCCGCAAAGGGGGATCAGACGATTTTAATGCGTCGGCCCTATGGCGCCGTCAGATCGGCTGGAAAATGTGATATAATAACGGTATGAAAATCCGAAAGACACTTAAGACCTTTGCCAAGTTCAAGGAGGCCATCCTCTCTGACGGTAAGGTTGATGCGCAGGAAGCGGAGAAGCTGCGGGCGTTCGTTGGCAAGTACGTTAAGTCCGGAAATGCAAAGTACGCGGATTTCGAGAAGATCCTGAACAAGTATCTGGAAGACGGGGTTATTACGGATGAGGAATCCGCCCGGATCATCTCGCTTATGGACGACATGACGTCGTTTTTCAAGATCGAACTTCTGGTCAAGCGCTGCGTTATTGCTTTTCTCGTGGTTGCGCTCGTCTTGAGTTTCGTGTACATTGCCTTTGGGTGAAGTAAAAGTACCTCGTGGGTCTGTCGGCGAAGGCCGGTGTCTTCTTGACGCTCTGCCTGATGAAGGGGATGGACATTGTTGCGAGTACCGAGGCCTTTGAGACACATTGACGAACGGAGGGTTGAAAAAATGAGCTGGTTTCTTGGTGGTATCGCGTTTTTGTTTCTTGGTTATTTCACCTACGGGCGGCTGGTCGAGCGCATCGTCGGGCCGGATGACCGGAAGACGCCGTGCGTCGCGAATCCCGACGGCGTCGACTTCGTGCCGCTGCCGAAGTGGAAGAACATGCTGATTCAGCTCCTCAACATCGCCGGAGTCGGACCGGTCATCGGCGTCATTCTCGGCATCAAGTTCGGGAAGGTGGCGCTCCTGATCATTCCGGTCGGCTGCGTGCTGATGGGGGCCGTGCATGACTATATGGCGGGGATGATGTCCATGCGCAAGAACGGCGCGAACCTGCCGAAGATCGTCGCCGACACGCTCGGCCGTGGCTATGCGGCCGTCTTCGGCTGGACGATGTCCCTGCTGCTCCTGCTGTGCGTGACGGTCTTCATCAACGTGCCGGCGAGCCTCATCGACAAGACCTGGCTGCCGGGTCTGCCGTTCTTCTGGCCGGTCGTCGGCGTCATCTTCGCCTATTATGTTTTGGCGACGCTCTTTCCGGTGGACAAGATCATCGGCAAGGTCTATCCGATCTTCGGCGCACTGCTTATCCTCGGCTCGGCGGCTGTCGCCGTCGCGCTGGTCATCGCAGGCTTCACGAAGCCGGAGATTCTCAACGACTGCGCGGGCTTTGCGGACTACAAGTCGGTCAATCCGCTCTTCCCCTGCCTGTTCGTGACGATCGCCTGCGGCATCATTTCGGGCTTCCACGGCACGCAGAGCCCGGTCGTCGCGCGCACGATGCGCCACGAACGCGAGGGTCTGCCGACGTTCTACGGCATGATGATCCTCGAAGGCGTCATCGCGATGATCTGGGCCGCCGCGGCCCTGGCGATCTACAACATCGCGCCCGAGAACCTGAAGCTCGGCGGCCCCGTCGTGCTCGGCAATATTGCGACGCATTTCCTCGGCCCGTGGATCGGCAGCGTGACGGTGCTGGCCGTCATCGTGCTGGCCGTCACGTCGGGCGATACGGCGCTCCGCTCGGCTCGCCTGTCGCTGGCGGAGATGTGCCGCGTGAACCAGGTGCCGATCGTCAAACGCATCGCGACCTGCCTGCCGCTCATCCTCGTCGTGGCGGCGCTTCTCGCCTGGTCGAACTCGAGTCCGAAGTCGTTCGGCAATCTCTGGAACTACTTCGCCTGGGGGAACCAGATGATCGCCTCGACGGGGCTGATGGCGACGACGGTCTGGCTGATCCGGCAGGGTCGCGGCGCAAAGTCGGCGGTGACGCTCCTGCCGGGAGTATTCATGTGTACGGTCGTCGTGACCTTCATTCTTTGGGCATCCCCGGCGAAGGGGCAGGTCTGGGGCGCGGGGCTTCCCTACGGCGTCGCGCTGACCGTCGGCATCCTGCTGTCGCTCGCGTTCGCGGCTTATGCCGTCTGGCGCGGGTGTCGGCGGTGAAGGGCGCGGGTGCATGAAGTCGGCCGTCGTAGTCACCGACTCGAATGTCGACCGTCTTTACGGCGACCAGTTTGTGCGCTCGCTGGCGGGCCAATACGAGCGGGTGGAACGCATTGTCTTTCCGGCGGGAGAGAAGTCAAAGACCCTGGAGACCTATATGGAGCTGGTGCGCGGATTTGCGGCACTCGGGCTGACGCGAAGCGATGTCGCCTATGCGCTCGGCGGCGGCGTGGTCGGGGATCTCACGGGGTTTGCCGCGGCGACCTATATGCGAGGCATCGATTTCATCCAGGTGCCGACGACCTTGCTGGCGATGGTTGATTCGTCGATTGGCGGGAAGACGGGGGTGGACATCCCGGAGGGGAAGAACTTGGCGGGGGCGTTCCACCTGCCGAAGCGGGTCATTCGCGAGATGAAGTTTCTGGAGACGCTTCCCGAGCCGGAAATGCGGAACGGCCTCGCTGAGATGATCAAGACGGCGGTATTGTTCGACCCCGAGATGTTCGGGAAGTTGAGGGAGATGTCGTCAGAATACGGACGGCAGAGGACGTCCGACCCTACCACGGAGGGGGGTGACCTCCGGGCGCCCCGATTGGCGCCCCTCGTCGAGCGCTGTGCCGCCTGGAAGCAGAAGCTTGTCGATGAAGACTTCAGGGAGGGCGGGAGGCGGAAACTCCTCAATCTCGGGCATACCTTCGGCCATGCGATTGAGAAGGTGTCCGAGTTTACGGTTGCGCACGGCGTAGCGGTGGCGATCGGCATGCGCATTGTCGGGAAGGATGTGCCGGAGATTGACGAGATTCTCGATCTGTACGGCTATCCCCGGTACGCCGGCTTCGACGACGCGAAGATTATCGAGGCGATCGGCTGCGACAAGAAGCGCTCGGGCGACACAATTTCGCTGGTCGTGCCGCGGAAGATCGGTGAATGCGAGTTGGTGGAAACCACGATGGGGGAGTTGGGCAATTGGTTGACGGGGACGGCGAAATCGTGATTGCCGTTCCGTCGGTTTTGATATAATTACGAAACGATGAACGTTCGCATATTCGGGGAGTCGCATGCGCCGGTGATCGGGGTGCTGATTGAGGGAGTTCCAAGGGGGACGGTCATCGACGGGGCGGAGCTGCAGGCGTTCCTTGATCGCCGTGCTCCGGGCAATGGACAGGGCGGAATGTCCACGCCGCGCCAGGAGCCGGACCGGGTGGAGTTCGAGCGGGGGGTGAAGGCCGGGGTCGTGACCGGTGAGACGATCTGCGCGGTAATCCGGAACACGGATGCGCGTCCCCGGGACTACGAGAATGTGCAGACCGTGCCGCGTCCCGGTCATGCCGACTACGCCTCCTGGCTTCAGTGCGGGCAGATTCCGGCGGGCGGCGGTAAATGGTCTGGACGCATGACCGCGCCCCTTTGCATTGCGGGCGGTATCGCCCTGCAGATGCTGAGGCGCAAGGGGGTTGAGATTGTCTCGAAGGTGATGCGTGGGCGCATCAATACGGAGATTCCCGCCGGCGATTCCGTCGGCGGCATTGTCGAGGTGGTCGCGACGGGGTTTCCGGCGGGGCACGGCGATGTCGGGTCGGAAGGGCTCGAATCGAAGCTCGCCGCCGCGTTTTTCGGCATCCCGGCCGTGAAGGGCGTTGAATTCGGCGACGGGTTTGGATTGGCCGATCAGCTGGGCTCGGTGGCAAACGACGCCTTTGCGGTCCGTGAGTCGGGAGACGCGGGGAAACGCGTGGTGTTGAAGACCAATCATTGCGGGGGGATACTCGGCGGGGTATCGGTCGGGATGCCGATTGTGGTGCGCCTCGCATTCAAGCCGACACCATCCATTGGAATCGAGCAGGATTCGGTTGACCTTAGGACGATGACTCCGGCGAAGATCACGGTCAGGGGGCGCCACGACCGGTGCGTCGCGTTCCGCGGTGCGGTTGCGGCCGAGGCGGCGATGGCGATTGTCCTGGAGACGGAGCTTTTCGGATGAGGGCCGGATTGCTAGGCCGCAGGCTCGGGCATTCGCTGTCGCCGCAGATTCACCGGCTCTTCGGCGACTATGAGTATCGGCTTTACGAGAAGGAGCCGGAGGAGGTCGAGGGGTTCCTGCGGGGGCGGCTGACGGGGTCGGCCATGGAGGGCCGCGACCGTGCGGAGGGGCGGGATTTCCTCAATGTGACGGCCCCCTACAAGCAGACGGTGTTTGGGCTTTGTGATGAACTTTCGCCGATGGCGCGGAAGCTTGGAAATGTGAATTTCGTCACCTGCGGGGCGGACGGGAAGCTTTACGGGGACAACACGGATGCCTTCGGGGTGGAGCGGCTTCTTGACGCCAACGGAATCGACGCCGGCGGCTGGAACTGCGCGATTCTCGGGGCTGGCGGTGCGGCGATGACCGTGAAGGCCGTCCTGGAGGAGCGTGGTGCGAAACGCGTCACCTTCGTTCGCCGCGGTGAGAATCCGGCGCCGGATGATGATCTCATCGTCAATGCGACGCCGGTCGGGATGTGGCCGCACTCGGAGGAGGTCCGGGTGCGCGTGGCGGATTTTCCGGGTTGTCGTGCAGTTCTCGACCTGGTCTACAATCCTTCGCCGACGCGGCTTGTCCGCGAGGCGCTTGCCGGGGGCAAGATTGCCGCGGACGGCATGGTGATGCTGATCGCTCAGGCGTATCGTGCGTTTCAGTTGCAGTCGGCGTCAGCCGACAGCACGCTCTTTCTCTATGGACCGCCGGCAAGCGGAAAGTCGACTTGGGCGAGGCGAATTGCCGCGGCGACGGGATGGGGGCTCGTTGATCTTGATGCGGAGATTGTGAAGGCGGAAGGGCGGAGCATTTCCGAAATCTTCGCCGCAGGTGGTGAAAAGGCGTTTCGGGCAATTGAGAAACGGCAGCTGGTTTCAATCTGCGAAGCGGGGGCGTCAATTCCGCGAATTGTCGCGCTGGGTGGCGGGGCGCTGCTGGATGCCGAGAGCCGGAAGGCCGCTGAGACGGTCGGGCGCGTGGTGGTGCTGGATTGTCCGCTGGAGACGCTCAAGGCGCGGCTCGCGGGCGGGGTCCGTCCGCTCAGTGCCGACGCCGCGATGCTGGATGCGCTGGCTAAGTCTCGCTCTGCGCATTATGCTTCCTTCGCGAATCACGTGCAAATGATATAGTGCGGTTTCGCGAAGACATCATGCATGGTGATTTAGTTTGGCCCTGACCCATGCCCGTCCAGCCTCACGGAATGCGGACGTGGTGCTTCAGTTGGTGCTTCAGGCGCATTCATCGCATCTTCAATCGTGCGCCCGACTCCTCCTTTTCGATTTTCTTGGCGAT
>JAZLMR010000105.1:0-10969 GCA_045598785.1 Kiritimatiellia bacterium | reverse complement strand
GGTGGCGAGATCCGCGAGTATTTCGGAGCGGGAACGGCGGGAGAGGGAGTTAGAGTTTTTCATATTAGATATTATACTATCTAACATTCGGAAAGTCAACGGGGTTTATTGAACTTTCGCATAAAAATCACGCTACACCCGGATGACGCAAAACTTTCCCCTTGCAGTTGAAAGCGGCAAATTGTATAATCACGACAAAGGTTCGGTAGTTGCGCGAGTTATCGCGCGCCGGTGCCTAAACAAAAAGGATCAAAACATGGCTACTACGAAGAAAGCTCCTGCCAAGAAGGCAGTCGTCAAGAAACCTGCGGCTAAGAAGGCTCCGGCCAAGAAGTGCTGTTGCGCGAAGAAGGCTGCGCCGGCGAAGAAGTGCTGCGCGAAGAAGCCGGCCGCCAAGAAGGTCGCGGTCAAGAAGGCTCCCGCCAAGAAGCCGGCCGCCAAGAAGGCCAAGTAAGTAAGTTAAGATTCTTACCGAATAGCGAACCCCCGGTCAGCAAGCTCGCTGGCCGGGGGTTCGTGTCTCAAGCCGCCTTGACGAAAAAAAGAAAAGCCCGGCCGCATTTCAGATGCCGCCGGGCCCTTTTCATTCGCCCGTCAACTTACGCGAAAAAGCGTTTGTAGAGACCGGCGAAGCCCGCGCCGTGACGCGCCTCGTCCTTCGCCATCTCGTGCACGGTATCATGAATCGCGTCATACCCGAGCTCCTTGGCCCGCTTGGCAATCACCAGCTTGGCGGCGCAGGCCCCCGCCTCGGCCTCGGCGCGCATCTTGACATTCTTCTGCGTCGAGTCGGTCACGACCTCGCCCAGTAGCTCGGCGAACTTCGAGGCATGCTCGGCCTCTTCCCAGGCGTAGCGCTTGAAGGCCTCGGCGATTTCCGGATACCCTTCGCGCTCGGCCTGACGCGCCATCGCCAGATACATGCCGACCTCGCAGCATTCGCCGTTGAAATGATCCTTAAGCCCCTGCGTCACTTCGGCATCGTCCACCTTGCCGTCGCCGACATGATGCTCGCAGGCATAGCCGGCGCCCGCCGCCTCCTCCTTGAACTTCGACCCCGGAACGCCGCACTGCGGGCACTTCGCCGGAGCTTCATTACCTTCATAAACATACCCGCAGACCGGGCAGACCCACCGTTTCATCTTTGCATTCTCCTTTCCTGCCTAAATAAGGCTAAAACTTATTTACATATACTATCAAATTTCCCGCGCTCGCTCAAGCCCGGGTCACTTCGCCTCCAGTAACTGGAAGCAGCGACGATCGCCGAGAATGCACGGCGAGTCGTAAAGCGGTAACCCGACATAGGTGACGCCCGCGTCCGACCTGCGCACCGCCTTGCGCGGCACCTCCCAGACCCTGCCGGAATAAAGATCCACCAGCACCGGCTCGGCAATCGTGTCCCGCGCCGCCTGAAACACCGTCGGGCGCGTCTCGAACGAATTGCCCGGCCGCGGACAACGGTAGTGCACGACATCCGCCTTCACATCATAGTCGATTTCCAGCGCCCGCCAGTAGACAACTAGATCCCGCCCCTGCCGGTCGCGGTAAAGATAGTGCGTCACCTCCTGATCGACGTTCGTCCAGTTCCCCAGCGACTCCACCCGCTGCAGCTGGTCGTCAAACACCGCGGCAACATTCTGCACCGCATAATAGGCGCGCTTGATGTCCACCACCTCCTTCCGCTCGTTGGCCCGCAACAGCCCCTTGCGATTCATCTCTCGACCCGTGTGGTTAAAGTCGCAGATCGTAAACACCGAACTGCGTACGTCATGTCCGAGATCGCCCAGCATCCGCCGCATATCCCACTTGGCCTGACTAATCTCGCTCCACGAGTGCGCGTCCAGGGCAAAGCGCGTCGTCCACTCCGAGGGACAGCCGTTCTCGCCCTGGAACATCTTCGCCGTGGGATGATAGCGCTTCAGCACCGCCTTCAGCCTTTCCAAGTCCGCATACGACTCTTCGGGCGCGTGTTGATAGCCATGATAGATGAAAGAATCAAAGAGCTTGACCTCGGGGCCGAGCGCACGCAGGCACTCCTCGAAGAATTTCACGTACATCCGCGCCAGCGACAGCCCCGCAATCTTCGCCTCCGGGATCGCTTCGCGGATGATTCGAGCCGTCCGCACGTTAAAATCGGCAATCTCCTGCGGCCGCTTGCGGGAATCCTCGCCCGGGCGCGCCGGATTGGCGATGTCCGGCTCGTTCCACATCGCCCACTCTGTCACCCTCCCGCGGAAATGCCTGGCCAGCGTCCGCACCCAGCGGTCCCACGCCTCCAGCCCCTTGCCCTTCGGAAAGCCAGCGCCCAGATCCCAGCCGCCGGCATCTTCGTAAATCGTATTGCCATAGGAAGTCTCCAGCATCACCTCAATGCCTTCGGCGCGGGCGAAGTCGACAATCCCGTCCAGCCACTCGAAGTCGAACTTGCCCGGCTCCTTCTCGCACCGCGCCCAGCACGCCTGAATGCGGGCGTGCTTGATGCCCAGCGGTCGCAGCAAGTGGGCATACGACCAGAAGTCCACATAACCGCGGCCAATGCACTCGCAGCCAATCGTCCAGTTCGAGGACCTGATCTCGTTCACGGCGCGCGGTTTCAGCGTGCCCAGCCGCTTGAACGGCGGGTTGATCGATTCTGCGACCCGCTCGGGGCCGGCATCGATGAGCGGATACGGACCCTGCTTAACCTTCCAGCCCAGCGTCTTCTCGGCGTAGTCCAGCGCCGCCGTCCAGTCCGCCTCGGTAATGGCGTGTTGCCCAGGCCGCGAATGCCAGCCGATCCACTTGCCGACGCGCCGCCACACCCAATCCGCCGCGTCCAGCGTCCGCTCCGCCTCCCGCGCCGGCTGATAGCGGTCGCTCTCGGCCGCGCTGACGAACAGCGCCCGCGGCGCGATCAGCGCGACGAAGTCCTGCTGCTCGAAGCGTATCTCGGCCGGCTTCGGCATAAACCAATGGACGAACTGACGCTCGAGGTTTTCCACCCGCTTCATCCCGCCGTCATTGGCAAACACCAGCGAATAACGCGGATCGTAAACCCCGGTCACGATTGCGTTCTTGCCCATCCGGCTATGGCCGCAGATCGCCACCCGCGACTGATCGACCATTTCCAGCCGTTCAATCAAGTCGCGCACACACATCGAACCCCAGGCCCAGGCCCCGTGCGCCATCCGCTCGCCTTTGACCTCCGGGAACATCGCCCAGACGCTGGCAGGCGCGGCATCGCGCGTAAAGCGGTCTTCCGCCATTCCGCCGGTATAATCCGGGTAAGTCGACCCGTAGCAAAAGGTAACCGCCGCATAACCGCGTTCGATCAGTCCGCGGACATTGGCCCGAGAGGCCTTCGACCCCCGCGGCTGCAGCTGGCCGAGATAGACCTCGCATTCCGGCAGGAAAACCGCATCGTCCGCCACCGCGGCGTGATTGCCGTAGAAATTGGGGAACACCCAGGCCGGCACCTTGCCCTTCACCGAACGCGGCAAATACACCAGGACGTCGATGACATTGCTGCGTCCGGCATTCTCGCTCACGACCCGATACTGACGACGCTCGGCATAACCGCCGAACGCCATTCCCTGCTCGCGCAATTCAAAGGTCTCCCGCTCCGGTTTCGGCGGCAGCGGCCCGTACACGTTCCGCTCGAACCAGCCGAGCACTTCTTCGCGCACCGGCGTCAGCGACAGCGTGCCGAGATTGGGCCGGCCAATCGGCGTGATCGTCAGCACGTGCCGACCCGGCGTCAGCCGCAGGCCCTTGATGGTCGCCGGATAAAACGGCTTGCGCTGCTTGGCCTCGGCAGCCGGCAGCGTGAAGACGCCGCGCTCCTCGCCGTCGACGAACAAGGTGACGCGGTGCTCGAACTCCGTGTCCGACCCCATCATCAGCTGCACGTCGAAAGCGCCGCCAAACTGGCTTTCCACCACGAAGTCCTTCCATTGCGCCGTCTGGAACTCCTTGATGAGCTCGTTATTGACGCGCCCCGGCAGCTGCCGGACTCCGTTCTTCGCCTGCAAAGCCGTCGGCAGCCACCCCGTCGGCCGCGGAATCTTGACTACCGGCGTCGTGTAGCCGACGCGCCCGCGCTCGTCACGGGTAAAGACGACGAACACATGCATCACGTCCTCGACCGGCGGCTTGCCCCCCTGCCGCCCGGGACGCACAAACGCCGTTCCCGCATAAGCCGCCTCCGAAACCGTGACCTTGAACTTGCCGATGCCCGCCGTCTGCGATTTCAGGAAGAACCCGTTGTCAAAGAGCATCGCCTCGGTAATCTTCGCGCCGTCGGCAGTCGTCGTCGCATAGGGAAGCTCGAACTCCTCGCCCACCGTAACGAAGCCGTTGGTGACGCCCGCCTGCCAGACCGTCTGCGGCGCCCCCGCCCGGTCGCCCGGATACGCCCACACCTTCACATAGTCGATGTCAAACGACTCCGGGAACTTCGCCTGCGAAAAATCGGCGATGTCCTTGGCCCACATCTTGCCGCCGATGATCTCGCCGTTGAGAATGATCCGAAGCGGCGTGATGCCGGTAAGGTGGTTGAAGGCATCGTAAGTCGCCGTGCCGAACGGGCTGTGCTTCGCCTCCGCCTTGACGAGCTTGCCGTTGATGTAGAAGGAAATCTCGAACGGCGTCCACTTGCAGCCCAGGCGGAAGTATTCGTCAAAGCCCTGCGGATACGCGCCGTTAAAGCTCCAGCTGCGCCGGAACGCGCCGCTATGCGTGTGAAGGTTGTGCGTCATGCGCCCTTCGGACACGCCGTTCGCGTCCTTGAAGCGCCGCGTGTAGTAGTCTTCGAAGATGTCGATTTCAAACCCGTCCAAAAAGGAATTTTCGTTGGAATCGCCGTAAAGCCAATAAGCCGCCCACCAGCCGTTGTTCTTCGTGAGCTTGATGTTCGCCTCGATATAGCCGTAGCGATAGGAGTCGCGCGAATAGAGCCGCCCCGTATGGAGCTTGCCGTCGTCGCCCTTGTCCACCGTCACCTTCAGATGGCCCTGGCCGTCCAGCTGAACGTATTTCATCCCCTTGCGCCACCAAGGCACCACATACCACTTCGACCAGTCGATTTCCGTACCGTTGAAATCATCTTGAAACACGAGCGGCCAACCCGCCCGCTCGGGATCGAACTCCGCTTCCGGCTTGATGGCAAACGGCGCCTTGGCCCCCACCGCCATCCGTTGCGAGGATTTGATCTCCTTGGTGTCAATCCCCTGTAGGAATACGTCCTGCGCCTCCACCGCCAGAACTGCCAACGACGCCAGCCCCCAAACCGCCAACCTCTTCATAACCGTGCCTCCTTTGACATTAGGCAGATTATAACAAAAAAACCGTTGTTTCAGCCGTCAGAATTCACCAATGGAATTTCCGGGAAATTTCCCGAACCTCGCAACCGGAAAATGCGAATTAAAACGGAAACCGAGACCGGGGAACGCTAGACCCGTTCCAACAGCGCCTCAGGCGGACAGTGCAGAGCCCGCGCGAGTGAAAGGAAGGCGTCGGCACGCGCGGCGTTAATGTCGCGGCGACGCTGCTCGTACTGCTCGATCAGCCGCGACGAGACCTGCGCCAAGGCCCCGAGCTGATCTCGCGTCAGCCCCGTAGCCTTGCGGAATTCCCTGAGGCGCGTTGTCGGATGCGCCGCGCGATACCATGCATCAAGCTCATCGTGGAACCGGCTGATGTCCATTTCGTGGAACGGCGCATACAGCCCGACAATCGACTTGAGCGGCGCGAACGCCTCAATCTCTGCAAACGAGAAGCCGCGATACCACTGGTATTGCGCCAGCGCCCACCCCGCCCAGTATTCGGGCGTCCGCGCCCGTAGGACGTCGGGCCGCTCGTGAGGAAACGAGACGCCCGCATCCTCCAGCACCTGCACGGCGATCTCCCACCCCGACTTGCCCGCGAGAATAAGCGGATCGCCCGCAGCAAAGCGCTTCGACAGCGGCGAGGCAAGAAACAGTGGCCAGAACCGCTCCAGCGGAACCTTAAACAGCATCACGGCGTCCTCCAGCATTGCGCCGAGGGACTCCATCGCATCCTCCAGGTAGTATTCCCTATAGGCGTGGGTCATCGGACTTGACCTCCTGCTGCAGAATGTTCGTCATGTAAAGCGCCTTGGGAGCGAACGGCTCCGCCACGATGCGCACATACTCCGCCCGCGCCAACTCCTCGCGCCTGAGGCGCCGCTGCAGGTAGGCCGTCCGCACGGCCGGTTCCGCGTCCAGAAAACGAATCCGCTCAAAGGCCTTGCGCGACTTCAGGACAAACTGAAGCCCAAGCTCGCCAAGGCGAATCGTCCGGCAAAGCCGCTCGTAGGACAGCGACCCGTTCAGAAAAGCTCGCGCGAACGAGAAGTAGTTGTCATCAGCCCGATAACCGATCATGACATCCGCGTCACCATAATCCACGGAGAAATTCGCCTTGAGATACTGGCTCGCCGCCGTGATGACATCCCCCCGCATATCAAAGACCCGATTCTCGAGAAGAATGGACAGCCAATGGAGAACCGTATAGCCCTTCCCTGTCAAATCAACAATCTTCAACCCCGTCAGATCGAATTCATACCGATTGGCAAACCCGTCATGCGTCTCACCAACCGCCCACTCTTTCGCCAAATCTAACTCTTTCGTGCAATAGAACCCAGATCCATAGTCGTTATGAACCTTCCCCCCGCCAAAGACCGGCTTCTGGATAACGAACTCCGATCCATGGTAAATAATACATCTATTGCCGTTGTTTTTCACTTCTCTACAAAATCACTACATCTATTGCAGTGATTTCAACGCATATTAAACCAAATCCGATAAGCACTGTCAACACGCCATTGCCCCGCCTATCTGGTCATGCTGGCAAAAATCCACGGCCACGGATTCCGTCACCGCCAAGCCACCTCAGTCACCGCAGGGCTGGTCGCTGACATCGGCGGCGGTCACCAGCCGCCAGGCCACGTCATCCAGCCGCCGCCGTTCATCGTCGGTCAGGTTGTCCAGCCGCTCCTTAGCGATCCCCGTGCGCTCCAACGCCATCTCCAGCAGCGAGTCGGCGAGATCCGGGGGAAAAGGATTCAGACATTCAGGACGATACATGATGCAATTGCTCTCCCTGTCGTTTCCGCCAATCACTTGCCGCCGGCAAGCGTCTCGGCGATGTTCAGATAATAGGCACGGATGCGTTCAAGGGCGTTGAGGATGTCAAGCTCGACCAGCACGCGAATCGGCGAGGTCGGGTCTTCAGGCCCGATCCGATTAAGCTGCCGCTGGCGACTGGCACGCACCAGGTCGTGCAGTTCCGTGGACTGCGACTGGACGGCCACAAGGTCAAAGACGGGCCGCGGCGATTTCAGGTAACCGGAGACCACGGCGGCGAACTCCGCCGTGCGATCCAGGATCTCCAGCAGCACGCCCCGCGAAGCCGCGGAAAACTCCTGACCGTCCTTCCGGAGCCGCCGCGTCACCTTGAGGATCGTCGCCGCCTCGTCCGAGACCGACTCCAGTTCGTCTGTCATGCGCAAGAGCCGCCGCGCCCGCTCCGAAACCGCAGCGGGAACCCGGCGGACCATGACCTTACCTAGAAACTCCGTCACCTCCCGCTGAACATTATCCAGAATCTCCTCACGATGGACAATATGGTCCTCCAGCCTGCTGTCGGCTTCTTCCGTCAGCACCTTGCGCACATCGGCAAGCAGTTCGAGGTCGCTGTCGCGCATAAACGTGACCTCCAACAGCGCCTGATCGCAGGCAATGACTGGCGAAAGCCGGCTCGGCTTCGTCAGCGCGCTCAAGTGCGGCTGGGCCGAGACATTCGGACGGATAATCCGTGCGACAAGGTTCGCGAACTGCTTCACAAACGGCAGAAACAGCGCCGTCGTAATCAAGTTGAAGAGCGTGTGAATAGCCGCCATCGGCGCCGCAACGTTCGGATAGGTAGTTACGCCTTTCGCGACTACCGCGTCTGCATAATGCGGGAAGAACGAGGTCGCTACCGGCAGAATCACCGGCACGAAGAACGGAATGATGGCAACCGTTCCGACGACATTGAAAAGCGTATGCGCAAGCGCTGTCTGCCGCGCCTCGGCGGAACCGTTGAAGGCCGCGAGCCACGCGGTAACGGTGGTGCCGATGTTCATGCCGAACACGGTCGCCGCGGCGGCTTCGAAGCTCAAAAGCCCCTGCTGGGCAAGCGTCATCGCAATCGCCGTGGTCGCCGCCGACGACTGAACGACCGCCGTGAACACCAACGAAACCAAGACGCACTTGGCCATGCCCCACGCGGAAGACACCTCTAGCGACTTGAACATCTCGACCACTGCCGGCAGTTCGCGAACCGGCTCCATACCCTCCTTCATCCAGTAGAGGCCCATAAAGATGAATCCGAGCCCCATCAGCGCAAGGCCAAGGTCGTGCAACCGTTCGCGACTCTGGAAGAAATAGAAAGCCGCCCCGACCAGCACGACGAACAGCCCGAGCATCTTCACGTCGGGCGCAAACGCGATCAGCCAGGCCGTGGCCGTCGTGCCGATGTTCGACCCGATGATCACGTTGACGGCCTGCTGCAGATTCATGAGTCCCGAAGAGACGAAGCCGACGGCCATGACCGTGATGATCGACGACGACTGCACGATCATGGTCGTGACGACGCCGGTGCCTACGCCCGCCAGACGATGGGTCGTCGCGAGCGACATGAATTTACGGAGTCCCGAACCGCTCACAGCCTGAAGCCCCTCTGAGAGGTGCTTCATGCCCAGCAGAAACGTGCCGAGCCCGCCGCCCACCATCACCAGGATCATCATCAATTCGTTCATAAGGATCGCTTTCGTTATAAAAAAGCGGCGCACAATTTCATGTGCGCCGCCTCTTTCACCTTACTTGTTGAACTTGTAGCACTCTCGCTTGTGGTAGTGCGTATGCAAAATACGTTCCGCCGTGCCCGAACCAGGCTCGCCGAGAAAATCCTTGTAAAGCGCTTGAACCTCGGGATTGAGATGGCTCATCCGCAAGGTCGACTTCTCGTCGTCGGAGTAGAGACCCGCCGTGCGCTGGGCGCGGACCGCATCCGTCGCCAGGCAGGGCTGGCCGCCGCCGCCGATGCAGCCGCCGCGGCACGCCATCACTTCGATGAAGTCGTAGCGCGGCTTCCGGCCGGCCTTCAGGTCCCCGCGGACTTCGTCCAGCACCTTCTCGACGTTGCCCATCTGGTGCGCGACGGCGATATTGACCTTCGTGCCCTTGATGTCAATCGTCGCGGTCTTGACGCCGTCCATGCCGCGGACCGCCGCAAATTCGATCGCCGGCGGCTTCGCCTCGCCGGTGATGAGGCAGTAGGCCGTGCGCAGCGCCGCTTCCATCACGCCGCCGGTGACGCCGAAGATCGTGCCCGCGCCCGTATAGGAGCCCAGCAGATCGTCCGCCTGCTCCTCGGGGAGGTTCGCGAAGTCGATGCCCGCCGCCTTGATCATGCGCGCGAGTTCGCGCGTCGTCAGGACGACGTCCGTATCCTGCGTGCCGGTGGAGCTCATGTACTCGTCTCGGCTGATCTCGTACTTCTTCGCCGTGCAGGGCATGATCGAGGTGACGTGCACCTTCTTGAAGTCGACTTTGTTCTTGTCGGCCCAGTAGGTCTTCGCCAGCGCCGAGAGCATCTGCTGCGGCGACTTGGCGGACGAGAAGTTCTCGGTGAAGTCGGGAGCGTACTTCTCCATCCAGTCGGTCCACGCCGGGCAGCAGCTCGTGATGAGCGGGAGCTTGCCGCCCTTCGTGAAGCGCTTGATGAATTCCGTGCCTTCCTCCATGATGGTGACGTCGGCCGAGAAGTTCGTGTCGAACACCTTATTGAAGCCGAGACGGCGCAAGGCGGCGTAGATCTTGCCGGTCGTAAGCTCGCCCGGCTTCATGCCAAACGCCTCGCCGAGCGCCACGCGGACCGCCGGGGCGATCTGCACCAGGCAGACCTTCTCCGGATCCTGCAGCGCCGCCCACACCTTCTTGGTCTCGTCGTTCTCGTAAATCGCGCCGACCGGGCAGTGCGCGGAACACTGGCCGCACTTGATGCAGGGCGACTCGGCGAGCTTCACGCCCGCCGCCGGCGCCATCACCGTCTTCTCGCCGCGCCCGATGAACTCCAGCGCCCAGACGTTCTGCATCTGCTGGCAGACTTCCGCACAGCGGCCGCACTTGATGCACTTGTCGGGATTGAGCACGATCGACGGGGTGGAGTTGTCGACGTCGTGATGAATCACCTCGCGCGGGAACGGCACCTCGCGGATGCCGAAATCGGCCGCCAGCGACTGCAGCTCGCAGTTGCCCGAACGCGGGCACTGCAGACAGTCGTTCGGATGATTGGCGAGGATGAGCTCCAGCACCGTACGCCGGACCTGCACGATGTCGGGGTCGTGGGTGATGATCTTCAGCCCCGGCATCGCCTCGGTGCAGCACGCCCGGAGCAGCTTCGGACTCGGCACGAACTTGCCGGGCTCCGTGCGGCTCGGAACGAGCTGACGGACCACGCAGATGCCGCAGCTGGCGCCGGCCTTCAAGTCGGGATGGTAGCAAAGCGTCGGAATCTTGATGTTCGCCGCCTTCGCCGCGACGAGCAGATTGGAGCCCTTCGGCACCTCCACGGCCACGCCATTCACTTCAAGCTGAATCATTTCCATTGTCTTAAGCCTTTCGTTCTAGATGTTCTAGTCGCTCTAGAAGTTCTAGTTTAACCATGCGAAATCGCGCCGAACTTGCAAGTCGATTCGCAGGCGCCGCACTTTACGCACTTCGCCGGATCGATGACATGCGGATTCTTGACCGAGCCCGAAATCGCGCCAGCGGGGCACTTGCGGGCGCACATCGTGCAGCCCTTGCACTTCGCCGCGTCGATCTTGTAGGTGACCAGCTTCGAGCACTTGCCCGCGCGGCACTTCTTGTCCCGGATGTGCTCCATGTACTCGTCCATGAAGTAGCGGAGCGTAGACCGGACCGGA
>JAZLMR010000104.1:0-4412 GCA_045598785.1 Kiritimatiellia bacterium | reverse complement strand
TCCGTACTCCCGGTCGGCTGGGGGTAAGGGGGAGGTTTGCTTTCGCAGGGGGCGGCGACGACAGCGCTGCGTCGGAAAGAGTTAAATCGTGTGGGGTGGCGGCGGCGAAGCCGACGACGCCCCGTACAATTGGAATCTCTGGCTATTCGAGTCTAAGGCGGTAATTGTGGCCGGGATTTTGATATAATGTCACCATTTTCGCCGCTGATGGCTTCGGCGGCTCGCGGGCGGTTAGCTCAGCTGGTTAGAGCATCTCCTTTACACGGAGAGGGTCGGGGGTCCGAATCCCTCACCGCCCACCATAGTGCTGGCGTGGAAAGGCCGCAGGCGGGTTTTGCGTCAGCGGTCAGAATGGAGGGGTGAAGGTGAAACGACTGACATTGCAGATCCTGCGTTTGGGGATGACGGTGGTCATCATGAGCACGATGGCGGCGATGATTTTTTCGCTCCGCAGTGAGAATGCGGAGCTGCGGGGACGACTTGCGCGCGCCGCAGTGGGTGCCGCCGCGAACGATCCGGGCACGCTGGCGACCATTCGCGAGCGAACGAGCGTGCGCAAGTTCGATCCGGCGGTGGAAGTCGACGCCGCGACCGTGGAGAAGATCCTGCGCGCGGGCATGTGTGCGCCGTCGGCCATGAACCGTCAGCCCTGGGAACTGGTGGTGGTTCGCGATCCCGCGCAGCTTGGAAAACTCGCCGCAGCCCTGCCTTATTCCCGCGTCGGCAACGGCGCGCGGCTGGCGCTGGTCGTCTGCGGTTCGCTGGACAATGGCCTGACGGGGCGTGCCAAGGAATATTGGATTCAAGACTGTTCGGCGGTGTGCATGAACATCCTCCTCGCGGCCAAGGCGCTGGGGCTGGGCGCCGTCTGGACCGGGGTCTACCCGATTGACGACCGGGTGGCGGCGGTTCGGCAGCTGCTCGGCATGCCGGAGGGCTTTGCGCCGCTGGCGGTGATACCGATCGGCGCCCCGGCGGAGAATCCGGTTCCCAAGGACAAGTGGAACGCGGACAAAGTGCATTATGACCGGTGGTGAAAGCTGAGGGACGATTATGCTGAACGGGTTGGTTTTGCTGGCGGCGGTGCTGACGCTGGAGTCGCGGGATTATTCGCCGAAGGAACTTGAAGCGCTTATTGGCGGGCGCACTAATCTGGTAGTGCGTTCGGCCGATTGCCGGCACCCGGCGGTCATTACCGGCGGGCGGAAGCTGACCGGCTGGCAAGTGGGGGCGGACGGCGCCTGGCGGGTCACGCTGCCGGAAGTGGCGGCGGGGCAGTTGAATTTCTCGCAGCTCTTCGTGAACGGCGTTCGGCGCTATCGTCCGCGGGTTCCTGCCGTCGGCTGGTTTGAGGCGGTGGAACCCACGCGGCTGGTGAAGGACAAAGGCCGCCCGGATTATGGCATGGGCGGCTTTCGCTATGCTGGCGACGGGCTGGAGGCGCAGTGGGCGAACCGCGAGGATCTGGAGGTGCAGATGCTGTTTCGCTGGAACGGCGCGCGGCTGCGGATTCGATACCTTGACGTCGCGAATCGCGAAGTGGTGCTGAAGTTCGCCCATCCGAGCATGAGCTCCCAGCATTTGCCCCAGCATAGTCGCTTTGCGGTCGAGAACGTGAAGGAGGCCTTCGGGAAGCCGGGGCAGTGGTATCTTGATCGCCCCAGCGGCGTGCTGGCCTATATGCCGCTGCCAGGCGAGCGGCCCGAGACCTGCGTTGTCGAGGTGCCGGTCGCGGAGTCGCTGTTGAAGCTGGAAGGCGCGCGCGAGCTGACTTTCAAGGACTTGGTGTTTCGTTTGGACAATTCCAATACGCCGGCCGATCGCAGTGAGTTCACCTCTCAGGCGGAAATCGGCGTGGGGGCGGCGGTGTCGGTGTGCGACTCGTCGGGCATTGTCTTCGAGGGCTGCCGGTTTGTGAATCTCGGCGGCTGGGCGCTGGCGTTTGACGAGCGGTCCTCAGACTGCCGCGTTTCCGCGAGCATGATTGCCGACGGCGGCGCCGGGGGCATTCGGATCGGCTCCGCCAAGCGGGCGAGTCAGCGCATTACTGTTGAAGACTGCGAAATTACCGAACTCGGGCGGCGGCATCCGGGCGGGCCGGGGATTATGGCGATCCAGTCGGTCGGCGGCCGGTTCCTGCGTAACCACATCCATCATCTCTTCTATACCGGCATCAGCGTCGGCTGGGGCTGGAAGGTGGAGGCGGTGCCGACTTCGCATCACAATGAAATCGCCCACAATCACATTCACGATCTCGGGCTCAACCAGCTTTCGGACATGGGGCTCGTATATCTGCTTTGCCGGCAGCCGGGCACGCGCGTCCATCACAATTATCTTCACGACATCAGCCACTACGGTTACGGCTCGACCGGCATTTATCCCGACGAGTGTTCGGCCGAGGAGGAGATTGATCACAATGTGGTGATGCGGACGGGGCGCTCGTTCCACTGCAATATGGTGCGCGATCTGGAAGTGCACCACAACGTGTTCGTCGACGGGCGGCTCGTGCAGTTCGACTTCAGCAACAATCTGGGCGAAGAGGAAAACCTGCTGCATCTGCATCACAACACCTTCGTCTGGTCGCAGGGTGAGCTTTCGCGCCGGCGCAAGTCGTTTGTCGGCGACCGCCAGGTGCTGCTGGCCTATACCGCGCCGTTTTGGAAGGGGCTCAGTCTGCACGATAACGTCTATTGGCGCCGTGACGGGCAGCCGGCGGTCTTCCCGCCGGAAAACACCTTTGTCGAAGTGCTTGAGTGCCAGACACTGGCCGCGTTTCAGGCGGCGTCCGGGCAGGAGCAGGGCTCGGTTTACCGCGACCCGGGGGAGATTGACGTCGAGGCGGTGACCGGCAGAACCGGCGTGTCGCCGACGGCGGTTCCCGCCGAGTGGCGGCGTATCAGTATGCCGCGGCCGCCGGGACTCGATTCGTAATCGACGCTTTGTTTAGCTAGCTGCCGGCTGCGCAAGTCTGACTGGAGTCTTACTTCAGACTGACGAAAAAGTAAGACTTTTGTCAGACAATTGTCAGACTTTCGCCGGACGGTTTTGTTAGTCTGACCGCATGACAGACAAACGGTGGTTGGCCGGCGGGAGTCGTTGGCTTTTGAGTTGCGGGGCGCTGGGGGCCGGGGAGTGGCTGGCGGCGTCGGCGCCGAATTTTGCGGAGAGCTGGCCGGCGCTGCTGATGCTGCTCGTGCTGCTGGCGGTTTTCGGTTATGCGCTGGCATGTCCCGGGTGGCCGCTGGCGGCGTTGTTCTTGCTGGGGCTGACGTTGTTTTACCTGGCGACGGTGGAGCGAGAGCGCCAGTATCGGGAACGGCCGTGGATGCGCGGGCGGGAGCGAGCGTGGCGCACGATCGAGGTCTCGCCGCCCTTAAAGGCGATTCGGCGGGAACTGGCGGGGCGGGTGTCGCTGGGGCTGGCGGCGCGGCCGGAACTGGCGGCGCTCAACCGGGCGATCCTGCTGGGTGAACGCTCGCGCATGCCGCGGTCGGTCAAGGAGGTCTTCATCGCTTCGGGAACGCTGCATGTCTTTGCGATTTCCGGGTTGCATGTGACGGCGGTGGCGGTGGTGCTGTCACTGTTGCTGCGAATTTTCGGCTTCGTGCCCCGGCGCTGGGCGGAGTTGGTGGCGCTGCCGTGGCTATGGGGATATGTGGCGGTGATTGGCTGTCCGCCCAGTGCGCTGCGGGCGGCGCTGATGGCGAGCTTTGGGGCCTTGGCGCCGGTGGCCTGGCGGCGTCCGGACGGTTTGCGGGCCTGGTCGCTGACCTTTCTGCTGGTTCATGGGGTGAGGCCGACGGCGATTGTCGACGTTGGTTCGGTTCTGTCGTTTGCGGTGATGCTGGCGATCATCTTGGCGGGAAGGTGGGCGCAGGACTTTGCGTACGCCTGGCAGCGGTCGCTGGCGGTGACCTTTGCGGCCTGGGCGGCGGGCGTGCCGATTGCGGCGCATGTGTTCGGCCGGGTCACGCCGGGTGGGCTGCTGGCCAATCTGGTGCTGCTGACGGCGGCGAAATGGACGGTGTTTACGGGGGCGCTGGGAGTTTGCGTGAGCTATGGGTCGGCAGCCGTGGCGGCGCATCTGAACAATCTGTCGGCGCTTTGCACCGAACTGATGGTGCTGGTGTCGGAGGCGGTCTCGCGGCTGCCGGGGGCGCATTTCGAAACGGCCGGGTGGTCGGTGCGCGTTTGCGCGCTCTGGTATGCGGGGCTGTTGCTGCTCTTGTGGGGGCTGACAGTCGGTCGCCGCCGCCGCAGTTCCATTTGACCTACGGCCGACGCATCAAAAAACTCTCCTCCCCGCTGACGCGGTGACGAGAGTTTTTTGATGCGTCGGAAGTTTTTCAGCAACCAGCAACCAGCGGACAGCGGCCAATCCGAATGGTCGTGGCGCGGCTTATTTGCCCTTT
>JAZLMR010000103.1:0-19497 GCA_045598785.1 Kiritimatiellia bacterium | reverse complement strand
GGAGTTGTCATACCCGTTCCCATTCCGAACACGGAAGTCAAGGGCTCCATCGCCGAGGGTAGTGCGGGACTCGCCCGTGCGAGAGTAGGACGCTGCCGGCCCTTTTTTTGCCCTTCGGGCAACAAAAGGGGCCCCCGGCTAATGCTCGCTCGAATCGCGAGCAATCGTTCCGGCTTATTTTTTTGTCTTCAAAAAATTGCCGGCAGCATTTGCCGACATCGTCGCTTCGCTCCTAGTCTGATTCTTCGCGGCTGCGCCGCTCGAATAGCGCCGGCCCTTTTTTTGCTTTTCGCGACGCGCTGCACGCTCTGAAATCGCTAAATGGCCGACAAATTGCTGCCGGTTTTTGCTATAATTTATCGCTAAATGAGAGTTAGGTTTTTAGGCACCGGAACTTCGGTTGGCGTTCCGCAGATTGGTTGTAGCTGCAAGGTTTGCACTAGTGCCGATCCGCGGGATCGGCGGCGGCGGTGCGGCGCGTATGTCAGCGATGGCGACATCGGTGTCTTGATCGACACGCCGCCGGAAATGCGGCTTGCCTGCTGTGAGCTTGGGATTGCCAGGGTCGACGCGGTGGTGCTGACACACGCGCATATGGATCATGTCGCCGGCTTTGATGACGTTCGTCGTTTCAATACCATTAACGGCGAAGTTGTCGCCTGTAATCCTGACGACGACGGGGCCAACGGCCGAACCTGTCGCGTCAAGGGCAAGGTGATGCCGTGTTATGCGATGAAGGAAACCGAAGAAGCGATGCACCGCATCTTCCCCTACATTTCGACGCAGGGCGGCTTGCACGGGCTTTATCGGCCGCAGATCGAATTTCGCAACGACGATGTCTTTGAGGTGGCGGGCGCGATGGGCTCGCTCCATTTCGAGCGACTGGCGGTCGAACATGGGTTTCCCTGCTGCGGCTATTTGATTAACGGCAAATTCGCCTACATTTCCGATTGCCACGAGCTGCCCGCGCCTACGCTGGCGCGTTTGCGCGGAGTGGATACGCTCGTTCTCAATTGCCTGCGCGAGCGCCAGCATCCCACCCATCTTTCGCTGTCGGCGATGCTCGCGTATGTCGACCGCATCGGGCCGCGGCGCGTTTACCTGATTCACATGTGCCATGACTTCACGCATGAGGAATGGCTCGCAAAGCTGCGCGGCACCGCGATCGAGCCGGCGTATGACGGAGAGATTCTGGAAGTCAACTGAAAGTCTAAGGAGTTGTCATGACTAAAGCCCTGATGTTCAGCTTGTTAGTTGCAGTTAGTCTGTCGGCAGTCGCCGACACCAGTGAAATCAAAGTGGACTTCCAGCTCGACGCCTCGGATTTCGTGGCCGGCGAGCGGATTCGCGCAGTCGTGGACATTGCGAATTCATCGCCCGACAAGCTCAGTGTCGGCTACTCCAATTCCGCCGATCGGTTCTTCGTGGAGGTGTTCCGGGCGGGCGACTACTCGCAGTTGCAGGAAGTTTCGTCCACGCCTTTCGTGTCGCGGTTCCGCATCGATTCCAGCGAGGGGCAGAAACTGGAGACCTTCCTGGCCGATCATTATGCGCTGCGGGAGACTCGCCGGTATCTGGCGCGGCCGGTGCTGGTGCACGGCGGCGTGCGCTACGAGGGCGCCATGCGTGCGTTCGACGTGGTGGACGGGGTCAAGGTCGGCGGGGCGCTGCAGATGTTCGCCAATCGCAGCGGCCTGCAGCGCGAGTTCTCGATTGTCTACTGGTCGCGCAATCATTCCGAGCATCTGTTCCTGAAGGCCAATGACGGCGGCATTTCCCGGCGTCAGTGGGAGACGCGCGATCTCGGGCCGATTCTGCGAATTGACAAGCCGACGATCAGCATCATGCCGACCGGGGAAGTGGTGGTGCTGCATCGGCTGAATCAGGATCAGTTCGTGCGCAGCGAGTTCTGGTCGTTGCCGGAGGCGCTGGAGTTTCGTCTGCGCGAGTCGGTGCAGGATCCGGAAACCGCCGGCACGGCCAGAGTGCGCGAGCTTTACAGGGACGGCGGCATCAAGCCGAAGCAGAATCCCTGGTGGAAATTCTGGTAACGAGGTGCGGGATTGAATATTCTGGGCATAGAGACAAGTTGTGACGAGACGGCCGCGGCCGTCGTCCGCGACGGTCGCGAGGTGATCGCCAATGTGGTGTACACGCAGATTCCGCTGCACCAGCCGTATGGCGGCGTGGTGCCGGAAATCGCGAGCCGGGCGCATGTGGAGAAGATCTCCGCGGTGGTCGGCGAGGCCTTGCGGCAGGCGCGCGAACGCGGCGCCGAGCCGGATGCGGTGGCGGTCACCTACGGACCGGGGCTGTCGCCGGCGCTGCTGGTCGGGCTCAACGCCGCCAAGGGCCTGGCCAAGGCGCTGCGGGTGCCGCTGATCGGCATCAATCACATCGAAGCGCATTTGCATACGCCGTTTCTATCCGATTTCGGAGAGGAAGCGGCAGCGCCGTCGATTTCGCCGGCAGAGTCGATGCCGGCGCTGGGGCTGGCGATTTCCGGCGGGCATACTAATTGGATTGACATGCCCGAATACGGCAAGTATGAAATCATCGGGCAGACCTTGGACGATGCGGCCGGCGAAGCGTTTGACAAGGCGGCCAAGCTGTTGGATCTCGGCTATCCCGGCGGCCCCAAGATTGACCGAATTGCCCGGGAATATCTGGCTAGTCGTCCGCCGGAAGCGCCGCTGATCGCCTTCCCCAAGGGGCGCCCGCGCGAGGGAGTTACGGCGCTGGCGGGGTTGCCGGCCGAGCTCTGCGTGTCGTTTTCGGGGTTGAAGACGGCGTTGCTCCGATATGTGCAGGCAGAGGGCGGAGCGGAGGCGCTGACGACGGCGGGTGCCATTCCGCGCATCGTCGCGTCGTATCAGGAGGCGATTGTGCAGGCGGTCGCCGACCGCACGCGCGCCGCGCTGCGCCGTCGCCGTTATCGGGCGATGATTGTCGGCGGCGGCGTCTCGCTCAATTCGCGGCTGCGGGCGGTGCTGACGGAGGTGGGGGCCGAGGCGGGGCTGCCGATGCTCATGGCCAAGCCCAGGTACTGCGGCGACAACGGGGCGATGATCGCCGGGCTCGCCTATTACCGTCGGAATCATGTCGAGGATGCGATGTCGCTGGACGTCAATCCTGGGCTGGAAGTCGGAGAGTCATGAACATCTGGATGCGATTGCTGGCAATCGGTGCGTTTCTGGTCCTGGGCGCGGCGGCCGTCTGGATGGGGGGGCTTAACCAGGACGAAGGCTGGTATCTTTATGCGGCCAACCTGGTGGCGGAGGGTAAGCTTCCGTATCGGGATTTCTTCTTCACCCAGGGCCCGGTCATGCCGATCGTGTATTCGGCGCTGACGGGCGTGTGGAAATCGTTCGGGCTCCTGGGCGCGCGAGCGGTGACGCTGCTGCTGGGGTTCGCGTCGATTGCGTTGGCGGCGGCGGTAGCCAGGGAACTGGCGCCGACGGAGCGTAAGCGCGAGGCGGCCTGGATTGTCTTCATGCTCCTCGGGTGCAATCTCTACCACCTCTACTATCTGGCGATTCCGAAGACTTATGCCCTGGCCGCGCTACTGGTGACGCTCGGGTTTTACCTGCTCGTCCGCCGGCACTGGGCGCTGGCGGCCATGGCGCTGGCGTTGGCGGTCGGGACTCGGCTGAGCCTGATGATGCTGCCGCTGACGGCGGGTGTCGCGTTGATCGTTCGGCGGCAATGGCGCGCGGCGGCTTGGTTTGCGGCGGGAACGCTGCTGGTGGCGGCGCTACTGCTGGCGCCGTGTTGCTTTGACGAGCGCTTTTTCTCCGGGCTGCTGGCGGCCCAGCGGTATCATGCCGCGCGCGAAGGGTTCGAACTTACCTGGACGGTCGGCAGTCTTTCGCGGCTGGTGCGCTGGTATCTGCCGGTTCTGGTGGTCCTGGGGCTGGGTGCCCGGGTGAAGACTGACGCGCGGGCGTTTCTCAATCTGCTTGTCCTCGCGTTTCTGGCGGTTTTCCTGCTGCAGTGGCTGGCGCCGTTTCCGTACGAGGACTATCAGGTGCCGGTGATGGCGCTTCTGGCGGTGGTCGCCGCCGTCAGACTGTCGGTTGCCCGCGGCGCCTGGCTCACGATGGCGCTGACCTTCGCCTGCAGTTTCGGTTCGCCGCTGCTGGAGCAGTGGTCGGTCGACGGGCAGGACCGCTTCTGGACACAGAAGAAGGAGTGCTTCGAGCTCGCGCAGCTGCAGCAGGCGGCGGCCAAAATCGAGGCGCTGGATCCGGGCGGCAAGACGCTTCTCACGCAGGACCTTTATCTGGCGGTCGAGACCGGGCGCAAGGTGCCGGAAGGGTTGGAGATGGGGCCGTTCGCGATGCTGTCCGATGCGGAATGGCGGCGGCTGCTGGAGACGGTCGACTGCCCGGTGGCGGCGTTGTCGGGTTACACTTTTGCGATCGAGCCGCCGGAGTGCGGTGAACGCTCGCTGCCCGTGCAGTTGGAATACTGGGAACTCCTGAAGCGCAACTACACGCTGGCCGACCGCATCGCGCGGTTCGGGCAGAACCACACTTCGCTGCTGCTGCTGAAACGCAAATGAAGGTAGTGGAGATAGTCCCGCACGGGCTTTGCAACGGCGTCCGCCAGGCAGTGGCGAAGGCGCTGGCGCTGAAGGACGTCTACTGTCTTGACGAGCTCGTTCACAACGAGATCGTCATCGGCGAGCTCAAGGCGCTCGGCTACCGCTTCGTCGATTCGGTGGCGGCGGTGCCGCGGGGTGCCACCGTTGTTTTTCCCGCGCATGGCGTATCGCCGGCGGTGCGTTCGGCGGCGGCGGCGCGCGGGCTTAAGATTGTCGATCTGACCTGCCCGTATGTCGAACGCGCCCATCGGGCGGTGCGCGCGGCGGCATCGCGCGGCAACGAGGTGGTGATCCTCGGCGATGCTCGGCATGCGGAGGTCAAGGGCCTGCGGGGCGAACTGGCAAAGCCGGTCCGCGCCGGGGCGAAGGGTCGGCGGCCGCTGTCCGTCATCTGTCAGACGACGCTGAATCTTGAAGCCGCCCGTCGGGAAGTGGCGAAGTTGGCGAAGGGGCGCGAGCTGAAGGAAGTCAGCTGGCCTTGTGCCGCCACCCGGGAGCGTCAGGACGCGGTGCGCGAGTTTTGCGCCGTGCATCATTCGGCGCAAAGTCCGGCGGCGGTGCTGGTGCTGGGCGGGCGGAATTCGGCCAACAGTCAGCGGCTGCGGCAAATCGCCGTGGAAAGCGGCGCCAGCGCCTATTTCGCCAGCACGATGGACGAGGTGCGGAAACTGCGGGACGAATTGTCAAGTTACGACGTGGTCGGCGTGACGAGCGGCGCTTCGACGCCGGAAAGGTTCTATATGGAAGTGACAAGGATGTTGAACAACATTCCCCAGCACGTGGCGATGATCATGGACGGCAATGGCCGCTGGGCCCGCCGGCGCGGCAAGGCCCGCGGCGAAGGTCATGTCGCCGGGGCGAAGACGCTTTCGAAAGTGGTGAAGTGGTGCGGCGAGCGCGGCATCCGGTACCTGACGGTCTATGCGTTTTCGACGGAGAACTGGCAGCGTTCGAAGGACGAGGTCGCCGGGCTCATGAAGCTGTTTGCGCTGATGATGAAGACGCGCGAAGCGGCGCTGATGAAGAACCGGGTGCGCTTTCGGGTGATCGGTCGGCGTGGCGACCTGAGCCCTTCGCTGCAGAAGACCATCGCGGCCTTGGAGCGCAAGACGGCCAAGTTCGAGCGGCAGCTCATCGTTTCGATTTCCTACGGCGGTCGGGCGGAGATCGTCGATGCGGTCAATCGGGCCGTGGCGGCGGGAACGCCGGTCACCGAGGAGACCTTTCGCGATTACCTTTATGCGCCGGATGTGCCGGATCCCGATCTTATCATCCGCACGAGCGGTGAACAGCGGACCTCGAACTTCCTCTTGTGGGAGTCGGCGTACTCCGAGTATTTCTTCACGGATACGCTGTGGCCGGACTTTTCCGAGGCGGATCTGGACGCGGCGCTGGCCGCCTATGCGACGCGAGACCGCAGGAAGGGAAATGCGCGTTGAAGGCTGCGGAAGAGTTGCGGCGCACGATCATTGACACCGTTACTGCCAACGGCGGGCATCTGGCGTCGTCGCTGGGGGCGGTGGAGATCGCGCTGGCGCTCAAGGCGACCTTTGATCCGGAGCGCGACCGCATCGTCTGGGATGTCGGCCATCAGGCCTACGCCTGGAAGTTGCTGACCGGTCGTCGTGAACGTTTTTCGACCTTGCGCCAGTTGGATGGAATTTCTGGCTTCCCCAACCCGAGTGAGAGCGCGGCCGATGCCGCGGTGGCGGGTCACGCCGGGGTCGCGCTTTCGGTTGCCTCGGGCTTGGCGGCGGCGCGCGACCGGCTTCAGGCCGACTATCAGGTGGTGGCGGTCGTCGGCGACGGGGCGCTTGCGAACGGCACGAGCTTCGAGGCGCTCAACCACTGTTCGACGGCGACGCGCAAGCTGATCCTGGTCCTGAACGACAACGAGATGTCGATTTCGGGCCCGGTGGGAGCGTTGTCGAAGCTGTTCGGCCGGCTACTGGCGAGCCAGCGCTATAATTCGGTCAAACGCGCGGCGGAAAACGCCGGTCACCGGCTGCGGCTGACGTTCTTAAGCGACCTTTATCACAAGGTGGAAAGCCGGCTCAAGGGGCTGCTGGTCGGGAGCCGTTTTTTCGAGCAGTTCGGCTTCCGCTACATCGGTCCCGTCGATGGGCACGACCTGAAGGCGCTGACGGCCGCGTTTTCGGTGGCGAGAAATGACAAGCGCTCGGTGGTCGTGCATGTCGCCACGCGCAAGGGCAAGGGCTATGCGCCGGCGGAGGCGGATCCCGTCAAATGGCACGGCATCAGCGGCAGGGGGGCGGAGGCGAGCGGAGCCGAAGCGCCGCGGCCGAGCTGGAGCGCGGCGTTTGGCACTGCGCTGATCGAACTGGCGCGGCGGGACGGGCGAATCGTGGCGTTGACGGCCGGGATGCAGAACGGCACCGGGCTGGACGAGTTTGCATCTCAATTCCCCGGGCGTTGTTTCGATGTCGGCATCGCCGAGGGGCACATGGTGGCGATGGCGGCGGGGCTTGCGGCCGGCGGCCTGCGGCCGGTCGTCGCCGTGTATTCGACCTTTCTCCAGCGGGCGGTCGACCAGGTGATGCACGATGTCTGCATTTCGCGGCTGCCGGTGGTGTTTTGCGTCGACCGCGCCGGAGTGACCGGGGCGGACGGCGTGACGCATCAGGGGGTTTTCGACTACGCGATGCTCAAGGCGCTGCCCAATCTGACGATCTGCCAGCCGGCCGACGAAGCCGAGCTGCGGCAGCTGCTGGCCGCGGCGCTGAAGCGTCCGGGGCCGACCGTCATTCGCTATCCCCGCGGGCAGGTGGCGCCGCCCTTCGGGGCGATGGGCGACGGCTTGGCCGTGCAACTGGCGCGGCCCGAGGCGAAAGTGCAGCTCTGGGCCGCCGGCGACCAGTTGGCGAAGGCGCAGGCGGTGGCGGCGAAAACCGGCGCCGGAGTCGTCTATGCGCGTTATCTCAAGCCGTTTGACCGCGAGTTGCGGGAGCGGCAACGCGCGCGCGGGCAGGCGGTGGTTTCGCTGGAAAACGGCGCCGTACTCGGCGGTTTCGGCGAATCGCTGGGGGCGGAGCTGCGGTTGGGCTGGCCGGACGAGTTCATTCCCCATGGTCCGCCGGCGGCATTGGAACGACGTTACCGGCTGGATGCGGATTCGGTGGCGGCGGCGGCGGCGGCTTTTACGGAAAAAGTCATGAACGTGAGGTGACAGATGGCTAGAATACATGGAGTGGCAGGTGAATGGGCGCGGGTCAAGGGCATGGTCTTCGGGCTGTGGCCGCTGTTTCTCGGGGTGTTCATCACCGGTTTTGCGGTGGCGTTCCTGTGGGTGCGGCCGTTGATCGGCCTGTCGATCTTGGTGGCGTCGCTCGCCTATATCCTCTGGAGTCTGGTCAACGGGCTGAGGCACGTCAAGAGTTTTTTCATCGGCGCACGCGGCGAAGAGCGCGTGTCGGGCATCCTGCGGACTTTGCCCGACAGCTATCACGTGTTCAACGACTTCGCCTTCGGGGGCAGCCACGTCGACCATGTCGTGGTGGGGCCGGGCGGCGTCTTCGCGATCGAGACCAAGTGCTGGCGCGGCCAGGTAACGGTGGAGGACGGCCACATTCTGCTGGACGGGCAACTCCCCGATCGTCCGCCGCTCAAACAGGCGATCAAGGAGGCGATGCAGGTCCGCAATGCGCTGGCGGCAGCCGGCTGGACGGGGGTGGTCACGCCGGTGCTGGCCTTCGCTTCCGACTCCTTCGCGGCGCATCGGGCGAATCTCAAGGGCACGATCGTGATCAATTCCAATGAACTGCGCACGAGCTTCGACACCGATCGGGTGGTGATCCCGCCGGCGGAGCTGGATCGGCTCGTCAGCATTATCGAGAATCATGCATGATATGAAATCCACGACTATGAAATCAGGGGTGCTGGCGCTGGCCGCGGTACTGGCGGCGACGGCGGCGACGGCGGCGGTGGAGCCGCGCAACTATTACGGGCGCATCGCCCAGCGGCTCGGCGACATGTTGCCGAAGTGCCATGTGCTGCAACAGCGGCTGGACGACGAGATCTCCCGGCGGGCCTGGACCAATCTGGTCGTGACCTACGATTTCGACCATTCGGTCTTCCTGCAGTCCGATCTTGACCGCTTTGCCGCGCATCAGGACACGATCGACGACGAGCTGCGCGACGGCAACGTGGCGTTTGGCTACGAGGTCCATTCGCTCTATGTGCAGCGGCTCGGCGAGCGGATTGATTTCGCGACGAATCTGCTGGCGAAGGGCGAATGGGACTTTTCGACCAATGAGACCTATCGCATCCGGCGCAAGGACGCGCCGTGGCCGCTTACCCGGGAAGAGGCCGAAGACCACTGGCGGCGACGGATGAAGAACGAGGTGCTGGTGATGAAGATCAATCACGACCTGGACAAGTCCACCAACCATCTGGATGCGGCGGCGGACCTGATCAAGAAATACCGGCAATATGTCACGGTGCTGACTGAGCCCGACGAGGAGGCGGTGCTGCAGTATTACCTGTCGGCGGTGGCGCGGGCCTACGATCCGCACACCGACTACATGTCGCCGACCTCGAAGGAGGACTTCGACATGGAGATGAACCTGTCGCTCTGCGGCGTCGGGGCGGTGCTGTCGATGGACGACGGCGCGCTCAAGATCGTCGAAGTCATGCCCGGCGGCCCGGTAGATGTCGACGGGCGCATCAAGGAGGGTGACAAGATCGTCGGCGTGCAGCAGGGCGACGGCGAGATGGAAGACGTCATGTGGCAGCCGATGAAGAAGTCGAACAAGAAGATTCGCGGCGCCAAGGGCACGCGGGTGACGCTGGAGATCGTGCCGCGTTCGGATCCGTCCGGGTCGACCAAAAAGCGCATCGAGCTGGTGCGCGACGAGATCAAGCTCGAGGACCAGGCGGCGACCGGGCGGGTGGAGAGCGTGACCTTCGAAGACCATACCCGCAAGCTGGGTTACGTCTGTCTGCCGGGCTTTTACGGCACGATGGACAAGAAGCCGTTCGACGAGGGCTTCCGCAGCTGCGCGATGGACGTCGCGCGCTATATCTGCGATTTTAACGCGCAGGGGGTCGAGGGGCTGGTGCTGGATCTGCGCGGTAACGGCGGCGGCGCGCTGCTGGAGGCGGTGCGGCTTTCGGCGCTGTTTGTAAGCTCCGGGCCGGTGGTGCAGATCCGCGACATCCGGTCGGTCGGCTGCCTGCCGATTCCGCCGGGCAATCCGATAGCCTTCAAGAAGCCGATGGTGGTGCTGATCGACCGGGCGAGCGCCTCGGCTTCGGAGATCGTGGCCGGTCATCTGCAGGACACCTCGCGGGCGATTGTGATCGGCGACAGCCGCACGCACGGCAAGGGCACGGTGCAGACGGTGCTGGGCTTAGGGCCGGAGAAGTACGGGTCGACCAAGATCACCACCGCCCGGTTCTACCGCATTGACGGTCGCTCCACCCAGGTCGAAGGCGTGGCGGCGGACATTCACCTGCCGTCGCTCCTGGATTCGCTGGACATCGGCGAGGACAAGCTGACCTACGCGCTGCCGTTCAGCCGCATCCGGGCGGCCGACTACGAACTGGCCTGGGATCAGCACAAGTACGTGGCGGAACTCAGCCGGCGTTCGGCGGCGCGTACCGCGAAGAGCGAGAAGTTCGTCAAGCACGTGGAGAACGTGGAGGGGATGAAGGCGATCAGCGAGCGTGAAGAGGTTTCGCTGGAATATGCCGCCCGCCGCGTGCAGATGGCGGCCGATCGCGAGCTGCGCGAACTCGACGACGAAGAGCGCGAGGATGACGACGAGGAGACGGCGGCGAAGAAGCGGCGCCGGCGCAACGAGCCCAAGCAGGACGACGTGGTGCTGGAGGAGTCGTTCAAGGTGCTGATGGACCTCATCCGGCTCAACCACGGCGCCACGGTTCCCGTGGCCAGGGATCTCTGGTATTGAAAATGAGACTTCAATTCGTCAAGATGCACGGGGCGGGCAACGATTTCGTCATGATTGACGATCGTGCCGGCACCTTCCCAATCGCGGACGCCGCGGCGATCCGGCGGTTGGCGAACCGTCCTGACGGCCTCGGCTGCGAGGGGGTTATTCTGGTGCGGAAGTCGGCGGTGGCCGATTTCGCCATGCGGTTCTTCAATCCCGACGGTTCCGAGGCCGAGATGTGCGGCAACGGGGCGCGCTGCGTGGCGGCGTTTGCCCGCGAAATCGGCGCGGCGACGGCCGATGCGATGCGCTTCGAGACCGTGGCCGGCGTCGTCCGCGCGGAAATCGTCGGGCCGGAGCAGGTGAAGATCTTTCTGCCGGATCCGAAGGACCTGCGGCCGAACTTCGTCAACTCCGGCGTGCCGCATGCCATAGTGCCGGTCGCCGACCTCAAGTCGGCGCCGGTGGCCGAGGAGGGCCGCCGCCTCCGCTATTCGGATGCGTTCGCGCCGGCGGGTGCCAACGTCGACTTCGTCAGCTGGGAGACCGCGCATTCGCTGTCGATTCGCACCTACGAGCGCGGGGTGGAGGCCGAGACCTTCGCCTGCGGCACCGGCGCGGTGGCCGCAGCGCTCGTCGGAGTGGCGCAGTACGGACTCGCGTTCCCGGTCAAGGTCACGACGGCCTGCGGCTGCGAGCTGGAAATCGGCGGCGAGTGGGACGGCGAACGCTTCCAGGCCGTAACGCTCACGGGGCCGGTGCGAAAGATATACGCGGGTGAATACTTTATGTTATAATATGAGGCAATTATGAGCTACTTCCTGATGATTCTCGTCGGTGCGGTTCTGGTGAACAATTTCGTCCTGAGCCGTTTTCTCGGTTGCTGTCCGTTTCTGGGCGTTTCGAAAAAGACGGAAACCGCGCTCGGGATGTCCGGTGCCGTCGTGTTCGTGATGACGGTCGCCGCGGCAGTCACCTGGTGCCTGGATCACTGGCTGCTGCAGCCGAACGGTCTCGGCTACATCCACACGCTGGCGTTCATTCTGGTCATTGCGGCGCTGGTGCAGTTCATCGACATCGCCATGAAGCGCTTTTTGCCGCCGCTGCATGCCGCGCTCGGCATCTTCCTGCCGCTCATCACCACCAATTGCGCGGTGTTGGGCGCGGCCGAGATCAACTGCAAGCAGGGGACGCCGTTTTTCGAGAGCGTGTTTTTCTCGTTCGCGGCGGCCGTCGGCTTCGGCTTCGCGCTCGTGATCTTCTCCGGCATCCGTGAGAAGCTGGAGCACGCCGATCCGCCCCGTGCGTTTCGCGGCATCGCCCTCGCGCTGGTGACGGGCGGTCTGCTGTCGCTTGCCTTCATGGGCTTCTCCGGTCTCGTGAAGTTGCCGTACTAACCTGAAATGCCTGAAGCAGCTGGAGGAACTGGAATATGATCACCGCAATCATCATCATCGCCGCCATCGGGCTCGTGGCCGCCGTCGCGCTGGCCGTCGCCGACAAGTATCTTTCGGTGCAGGAGGATCCGCGCATCGGCATGGTGACGGCCGAGCTTCCGGGCGCCAACTGCGGCGGCTGCGGATTCGCCGGCTGTGACGGCTACGCGCGAGCGCTGGTCGCGGGAACGGCGCCGAACGGCGCGTGCGCGGCGGGCGGCGAGGCGGTGGCGAAGGCGGTCGCCAAGATTCTCGGGGTCGAGGCGACGGCGACGGAAAAGCGCGTGGCGCTCGTCAAGTGCTGCGGCACGCGCTCGGAGGCGATTCGCGTCGGCGACTACAACGGTCTCTGCGACTGCAATGTCGCGGCGGCGACGGCGGGTGGCGACAAGGGCTGCCAGTACGGCTGCCTCGGCTATGGCGCGTGCGCGAACGTCTGCCCGAAGCATGCGATTTCGATTCACGACGGTCTCGCGAAGGTCGACAAGCGGCTTTGCATCGGCTGCGGCAAATGCGTGACGGCGTGTCCGAAGCATATCATCGAGCTGGTGCCGGCGTCGGCGACGATCCACGTCCTGTGCGCGAATCCCGACAAGGGGCCGAGCGTGCGCAAGGTCTGCGGCGTCGGCTGCATGGGCTGCCATCTCTGTGAGAAGAATTCGGGCGGCAAGGAGGCGAACCACTTTGTCTTCCAGGGCTTTCTCGCGAAGACCAATTATGAGAATCCGCCGACGGACGAACAGCTCGCGGCGAAATGTCCGGCCAAGTGCATCGGTGTCGATCCGCACTGGGAAACGGGGCACTGAGGATTGTTGGATTGTTCGGATTGTTCGATTGTTTGATTGGAGAGTAGAATGAAAACAGTCAAGAGCCAGTTTAAGTTCAAGGGCGGGATTCACCCCGATTACAACAAGGAGCTTGCCCGCGACAAGGCGATTGAGGCGATGCCCGTGCCGGCGGAGCTCGTCATCTCCATGAGCCAGCATCTGGGCGCGCCGGCAAAGTGCCTGGTGAAGGCGGGCGACTATGTGGTCAGGGGGCAGCTGATCGGCGAGAAGAACGGTTTCATTTCAGTTCCCGTCTACGCCTCGGCGAACGGGCTGGTGAAGGCGGTGGAGCTGCGGCTCGGGCCGGCGGGCTCGAAGGCACCGGCGGTGATTCTGGACACGACGGCGCCGGTGCCGGAGGGCGTGGAGGCGACGGAGCGGACTTTGCCGCCGCTGGACTGGAAGACGGCGACGAGGGAGGAGCTGCTCGCGCGCGTCAATGACGCCGGCATCTGCGGCATGGGCGGCGCGGGCTTCCCGACCGCGGTCAAGCTCAATCCGCCGCCGAACAAGCGTTGCGAATATCTGATTCTGAACGGGGCTGAGTGCGAGCCGTACTTGTGCGCCGACCATCACCTGATGCTGGAGCGGGCGGGCCGCATTCGGCTGGGCGTGGAGATCATGCGCAAGGTGCTCGGCATGCCGGCCGTGCGGATTGCCATCGAGGCGAACAAGCCGGACGCGATTGCGGCGATGGAGCAGGCGTTTGCGGACATCGATGGCAATGTCGAAATCGTGGTGCTACCGGTTCTTTATCCGCAAGGCAGTGAAAAGCATCAGATTTACGCGACGGTCGGTCGGGTCGTGCCCGAGCCGCCGGCCCTGCCGATTGACGTCGGCTGTGTCGTGGAGAACGTCGGCACGGTCGCCGCGATCGCGGATGCGGTCGAGCTGGGCAGGATTCTGCTTTCGCGCGTCACCACGGTTTCCGGCGATGCGGTCGCCGAGCCGAAGAACGTCGAAGCTCCGCTGGGGACGAAGTATGCCGATTTGGTCGCCTTCTGCGGCGGTGAGAAGGAGCCGCCGGCGAAGGTCATTTCCGGCGGCACGATGATGGGCTTTGCCGTTTCGACGCTGGAAATCGGCACGACTCGGACGACTTCCGGTCTGCTGCTCCTTTCGAAGCGCCGCGTCTTCCAGTATGGGTCCGGGCCGTGCCTTAACTGCGGGCGCTGCGTCCGCGCGTGTCCGATGAATCTCAATCCGGCGGAGATTTCCCGCGCCGTCGAGGCGGATGACGTCAAGACGGCCGAGGAAGCGCATGTGATGACCTGCATCGAGTGCGGCGCGTGCACCTTCGGCTGCCCCTCGTATCGTCAGATCACCCAGCTTTGCCGCCGAGCGAAGGCGTCGATCCGCGCCCGCATGGCCGCCGAAAAGGCCAAGGCCGCTGCGGCCGCCGCCAAGAAGTGACAGCTCGACTGGAATCGCTGGAAAACCTGGAATTGCTAGAATAACTGGAACTGCTAGAGCCTTATGAAACCGAAAGAAACTTCCGCGCATTACATCCTCAGCTCGTCGCCGCACACGCATGCGCCCACTTCGGTGTCACGCATCATGCTCGACGTCATCATCGCGCTGTTGCCGACGACGGCGATGGGCATCTGGTTCTTCGGCTGGCCGGCGGTGTGGACGATCGCCACCTGCGTCGCAACCTGTCTTGTTGCCGAGGCGCTCTGTCGGCTGGCGATGAAGCGGGAGTCGACGATCGGCGACCTTTCGGCGGTCGTGACGGGTTTGCTGCTGGCGCTTAATCTGCCGGCGGGGCTGCCGCTGTGGATGGCGATCGTCGGCTCCGTGTTCGCAATCACCATCTCGAAGCAGGTGTTCGGCGGACTCGGCAAGAATCCGTTTAACCCGGCTTTGGCCGCGCGCGCGTTCATGCTCATCAGCTTTACCGGGCCGATGACCACCTGGCTCAAGCCGTGTTGGTGGAAGACTCCAGAGGCCATGACGACGGCGACGCCGCTGGCGACGATGAAGACGTGGTTTGTTGCCGAGACGGTGACTTCCGCCACTCCGCACGGGCTTTGCAACGCCGCGTGCAAGGGGGTTCCGAGTCTCTGGGACATGGCGATTGGCAATATGCCGGGCTGCATCGGCGAGGTCTCGGCAATTGCGCTGGCGCTGGGCGCGGCGTATTTGCTGTGGCGCCGGGTGATTACCTGGCACATACCAGTCATGTTCCTGGCGACGGTGTTCGTCTATTCGCTCGTCGCGGGCGGAGCGCCGGCGATGATGCAGATTCTCACCGGCGGCGTGATGCTCGGCGCGTGCTTTATGGCGACCGATTATGTCACCTCGCCGATTACGGCGAAGGGCAAGCTCATCTTCGGCTTTGGCTGCGGTCTCGTCTGTATGCTGATCCGCCAGTTCGGTGCCTATCCCGAGGGGTGCAGCTTTGCGATTCTCATCATGAATGCGGTTTGTCCGCTCATTAATCGCTGGACTCAGCCTCGCCCCTTCGGAGCGAAGTGATAAGTGATAAGTGATAAGGGATAAGCGATAAGTAGAGAACGGACGGAGGATTGATTTTTATGAAGAAAATTCTGGGATTGGTTGCGAGTCTGACGGTTATCAGCGGCGTTTGTGCCGCGGTGCTCGCGTATGTCGATTCAATCACCCGGGTGCCGATTGCCGAAATGAAGGTGAAGGAGGAGCAGGCCGCCGTCAAGGCCGTGCTGCCGGCTGTGGCCGAGCAGGTCGAGGCGACGGGCGACTTCTTCGTCGGCAAGGATGCCGCGGGCAAGATCGTCGGCTATGCCGCGAAGGGGCAGGATGCGAAGGGCTACGGCGGCGACATCGTGCTTATGGTCGGGTTTAAGGCCGACAAGCGGACCGTCGAGTGCTACAAGACGCTGGTTGCGACCGAGACGCCGGGTCTCGGCATGAAGCTCAACACTCCCGAGTTTGCCGGGCAGTTCGCCGGCAAGGACGGTTCCGCGCTCAAGGTGAAGAAAGATGGCGGTGAAATCGAGGCGATTACCTCGGCGACCATTACCTCACGCGCCGTCTGCAGCGCCATTGCCGACGCCCGGCGGAAGCTGAAGTGAATTAGGCTCGGGGCGGTGCGCAAGTGGCAAAGAGTCGGGTAGCGATCAACGCCGAATACTGGGGCTTGCGCGGGGGCTGTGCGCTGATTAACGCGCTGCCGTACCCGCTGGCGATGCGCCTGGCGCGCGCGCTGGGCTGGCTTATGGTCCGCGTTTTTGCGTTTAAGCGCCGCCGGACCTTGGAACGCATTCGTAGCGTCTTTCCGCAGGCGAGCGATGCCGAGGCGATGGCGATTGCCGTCCGTTCGCTTCAGAACCTTCTCCAGATCGGGGTCGAAATGATGCGTTCATCGAGCTTGACCTCAAAGTGGATGGACAAGTATATCGTCGACGGTCGGCGCAATTGCGAGCGGCTGCGGGAACTGGTGTCCGAGGGCAAAGGCGTCGTGATCATGGTTCCGCACAGCGGCAACTGGTATATGGCCGCGTGGGCGATGGCGAAGTACGGCCTGCCGCTCTGCGCCATTGCGGCGCGGCAGCGCAATCCCAAGCTCAACGCCTGGATGAACCGCCAGTATGGGGATATCGAGGTGCTGGACCGTGATTGCCGGCAGACGCTGGTGGAAATCCGGCGGCGGCTGGAGCAGGGGCGGGCGTTTGCGATTTTGCCCGATTTGCGGGTGCGCAAACGCGATGTGACGGTCAGTTTTCTAGGGGGCGAGGCCAATGTTTCCCGAGCCGGCGCGATGTATGCGGTCAAGGTGGGTTCGCCGATCCTGGTGGCGCATTTGCGACGGGAAAAAGGCAAACATGCTTTTAAGATTCTGTCCGTGCTGCGCCCGGATCCGGTGGCGACCGACCGCCATGCCGAGGCCGAGCGGCTGACGCGCGAGGCAATGCGGCTTATCGAGACCGAAATCCGCAGATATCCCGGCGATTGGTACTGGTATAACAAGCGCTGGATTCTCGAACCGCCGGAAAATTGACTTTCGGGGGCAGATTTGGTTGAAATCGGGTGGGTTTCCGTGTTATAATATCTTTATTGATTTTTAATCCACAAGGAGAAGTACAGTGAGTAAAGAGTTAGCTCAGTTGACGCCTGAACTTCGGGCGTTCATCGAAGAATGGAAGGAGAAGCCGGGGAACCTCATCATGGTCCTCCATCAGGTGCAGCAGACCTACGGGTACATCCCGCGCGAAGTTGCGATTGAGGTCTCCGAACTGCTGAAGGTTCCGCTCGCCAAGATCTACGGCGTGGTCACCTTCTATAACTTCTTCAAGCTGCAGAAGGCCGGCAAGTACATCATTCAGGTCTGTCTGGGGACGGCCTGTTATCTGCGCGGCGGCGACGATCTGATGAAGGAGCTCGAACGCGAGCTCGGCATTGGCGTGGGCGGCACGACTCCGGACGGGCTCTTTTCGATCGAGGCGGTCCGTTGCCTCGGCTGCTGCGGGCTGGCGCCGGTAATCGTGGTCAACGGCGAAGTGCACGGCAAGCTCGAGACGAAGGGCATTGCCGCGATCGTCGACAAGTATCGCAAGATGGGCTGAGTTTTTCAAGGAGTAACGAATCATGGCAAAACTTACATTGGCGGATTTGCGCAAGATGCGCGAGGAGAAGCAGAAGGCGATGGAGATGCGCGACGCCTCGAACAAGGATGTTCAGGTCATCGTCGGCATGGGCACTTGCGGCATTGCCGCGGGCGCCAAGGAGGCGTTTACCGCGCTGGTGGATACGCTGACGGAAAAGGGGCTTACTAACGTTCTCATCCGGCAGACCGGCTGCATGGGCCTATGCCATTCCGAACCGACCGTCGAGGTGGTCGCTCCGGGCATGCCGACCGTCATTTACGGGCATGTCGATGCGGCGACGGCGAAGGAGATCGTCGAGAAGCATATCGTCGGGCATCAGCTGATCGAGGGCAAGATTCTCGACAAGCCCTCGATTGACATTGTCAAGAACGGGTAAGGCCATTGTTCGATTGTTCAGATTGCGTGATTCAATCGAACAATCCGGACAGTCGAACAATCCGAACGCTCAAGCGATTTGAAAGGAAATAACATGGCTTATCAATCTTATGTACTCATCTGCGGCGGCACGGCGTGCTGCTCCGGCGGTGCCGACAAGTTGGTCGCCGAGTTTGCGAGCTGCCTCAAGCTCGCCAATCTTGAGGACAAGGTCCAGGTCGTCAAGACCGGCTGTCTGGGCTTCTGCGAGCAGGGTCCGATCGTGAAGATCCTTCCGCAGGGAACTTTTTACGTGCAGGTGAAGAAGGACGACGTCAAGGAAATCGTCGCCGAACACCTCGTCAAGGGCCGCGTCGTGCAGCGTCTCTGCTACGATCCCGAGCAGGCGAAGAAGCTCGTGGCGGAAGCGAACGTTCCGTTCTATCAGAAGCAGTATCGCATCGTGCTCCGGAACTGCGGCGTGATCGATCCCGAGAAGATCGAGGACTACATCGCGCGCGACGGCTACAAGGCGATTGAGAAGGTGCTCTTCGAAATGAAGCCGGAGGATGTCGTCGAGGAGATCCTCAAGTCGGGGCTGCGCGGCCGCGGCGGCGCGGGCTTCCCGACTGGCATGAAGTGGAAGTTTGCGATGCAGCAGCCGAAGGGTCAGAAGTATATGGTCTGCAACGCCGACGAGGGCGACCCCGGCGCGTATATGGACCGTTCGACCCTAGAGGGCGACCCCCACAGCGTTCTGGAGGCGATGGCGATCGCCGGCTATGCGATCGGTGCCTCCAAGGGCTTCATCTACATTCGCGCGGAGTATCCGCTGGCCATTCACCGGCTGCAGGTCGCGATCAAGCAGGCCAAGGAGCTCGGGCTCCTCGGAGATGACATCCTCGGCTCGGGCTTCTCGTTCGACATTGAGCTGCGCTTCGGCGCGGGCGCGTTCGTCTGCGGCGAGGAGACGGCGCTGCTGCAGACGAAGGAAGGCCTCCGGGGTATGCCGCGGCCGCGGCCGCCGTTCCCGGCGGTGAAGGGCCTGTGGGGCCGGCCGACCGTCATCAACAACGTCGAAACGCTGGCCAACATCCCGGTCATCATCAACAAGGGTGCCGACTGGTTCAATAAGATCGGCACGGCGACGACGAAGGGCACTAAGGTCTTCGCGCTTACCGGTAAGGTCAACAACTCGGGCCTCATCGAGGTGCCGATGGGGACGACCCTCCGCGAGATCATCTTCGACATCGGCGGCGGCATCCGCGGCGGTCACCAGTTCAAGGCGGCTCAGACGGGCGGGCCTTCGGGCGGCATCATTCCGCCGCAGTTCCTGGATACGCCGATTGACTACGAGTCGCTCGCGAAGATCGGTTCGATCATGGGCTCGGGCGGCCTCATCGTCATGGACGAGACCGACTGCGTCGTGGACATCGCCAAGTTTTATCTCGACTTTACGGTCGACGAGAGCTGCGGCAAGTGTGCGCCGTGCCGGATCGGCGGGCGCAAGCTCCTCAATTACCTCCAGAAGATCAGCGAGGGCCGCGGCACCGAGCAGGACATCGCCGACATGCAGCAGATCTGCGACGCGATGAACAAGGCGTCGCTTTGCGGTCTGGGGCAGACGGCGTCGAATCCGGTCCGGTCTACGCTCCGCTACTTCATGGACGAGTACATGGAGCACATCCGGGACAAGAAGTGCCGCGCGGGCAAGTGCTCGAAGCTGGTCACCTACAAGATCGACGCGGCGAAGTGCAAGGGCTGCACGATGTGCGC
>JAZLMR010000102.1:0-2602 GCA_045598785.1 Kiritimatiellia bacterium | reverse complement strand
GATGGACCCCCCCGCCGATGACCCCCGTGCCGTCCGGCGGCAGCCCGACCGCCCGCGAGCCGAACGCCACCACCAGCCGCCGCCGAATCGTGCGCGGCGCCGGCGCCAGTTTCGCCACCGCCGCCTTGGCCGCCGCCAAGTGCGCCGGAGTCGTGCCGCAACAGCCGCCGACAATCGTCGCCCCCGCTTCGACGCAGCGGACAAGTTCCCGGGCGAATTCCTCGGGCCCGACCCCGAAGACCGTCTGCCCGCCCTCGATCCGCGGCATGCCCGCATTCGCCTTGACGATGATCGGCTGCTCGACTCGCGTTGCCAGTTGCCTGACGAAGGGCTCAAGTTCCGCCGGCCCCAGCCCGCAATTGAACCCGACGGCATCCGGCTTCAACGCCGAAAACAGCGCCGCCAGCGTGTCGATGTCCGCACCGGTCAGCAACTTGCCGTCCGCCCCCAGCGACACCGTCGCATATACGGGCAGCCGGGAATTCTCCCGCGCCGCCAGAAGCGCCGCCTTCAATTCCCGCGTATCGCCAAAGGTCTCGCAAACGATCAAGTCGGCACCGGCGGCCGCCCCGACACGGACCGTTTCCGCAAACGCCGCGACCGCCGCCTCGAAGTTCAGGTCGCCGACCGGCTTCAGCAACTTGCCGGTCGGCCCCAGGTCCAGCGCCACCTGCCCGCGCCCGCCGTTTTCGGCCACCGCCTCGCGGGCGATGCGGACTCCGGCCGCCGTCACTTCGGCCAGCGAGTGCGCCCCGTGGTATTTGAGCGGATTGGCGCCGAAGGTGTTGGTATAGACGACCTCCGAGCCGGCTTCAAGGTAGGCCCGGTGCACGGACTGCACCGCGGCCGGATGCTCCACGTTCCAGTCAGCGGGATCCTGTCCCGCCTTAAGTCCCCGAGCCTGCAGCTCGGTGCCCATCGCTCCGTCCAAGATCAGCATCCGACCACCGCCCCGAGATTACGGCAAATGCGCGCGGCGACTTCCGGCTTGTTCATGGTATAGACATGCACGTTGTCGACGCCATTGGCAAAGAGGTCGACGATCTGCGCCGTGGCATGCGCGACGCCCGCATCCAGCATCGCCGCGGGATCGTCGCCGAACCGGTCGACGATCGCCCGGAAGCGCGGCGGCAGCAGCGTGCCCGAAAGCCGGCAGATGCGGGCGATCTGCCTGGCGTTGGTGACCGGCATGATGCCGGCGATTACCGGCACCTTGACCCCGGCCGCGCGCAGCTTCGCCAGATACGCATAGAGGATGTTGTTGTCGAAGAACATCTGGGTCGTGAGGAAATCCAGCCCCGCGTCGACCTTGGCCTTGATATGTTCGATGTCGTCCTTCAGATGTGCGCACTCGGGATGCCCTTCGGGGTAGCAGGCGCCGCCGACGCAAAACTGCGGGAAGTTGCGCTTCAGGTAATCAACCAGTTCCGAGGCATGGCGAAAGTGTTCCGGCGAGGGCGAACTCGTGTCCTGCGGCAAATCGCCGCGCAAGGCGAGAATGTTGAGGATTCCCTGATCCTTGAGTTTCTTCGCCTCCAGCGCAATGCCGGCGCGCGTCGCCATCAGGCAGGTAAGATGCGCCAGCGCGGTGATCCCGCATTCGTTCTGCACGAAGGCGGCGATGGCGGAAGTGTTGGCGCTCGAAGAGCCGCCGGCGGCACCATAAGTGACCGACATGAACGCCGGCCGAATCGCCGCCAATGCCTTCACGGCGACCTTGACCGGCTCCAACGGCGCCTCACGCTTCGGCGGGAACACCTCAAAGCTCACCGACGGACGTTTACGGGCAATAATCTCAGCTATTTGCATACAATGAACTCTCCCATCTGGTTCAGGGGCAACCCCATATGGCCAGCGCCACTGCCGCCAGCACCAACCCCAACGCGCAAAGCCGCCGCCCTCGCGATACCGGCGTCACCGCCGCGACGGCCGCCGGCTGCCCGCGGTCCTGCCGCAACAGCCGACTGACCCCGCGCAAGGCGAGCGGCAACCGCCCCCGGGGCGTTGCCAAAGCGGCCGCCGCGCCCAACAGCGCGACGACCGCAATCACTATCGCCAGTCGCGCGAACATCACACGTTCAAGGCGGCGTTATCCTGACCGACCCGCTCGAAATTGACTCGCTGAAGATCCAGGTCAAAGATCTCGAACGGCTTGGCCGTCATCCAGCCGCCGCGAGTGAAGTCGGGAATGTCAATCGACTGCGAGCGCTTGCGGACCGACTGCTCGGTCAGCTCGCAAAGGCAGCTCGACGCCGCCAGGTCGTAGACGTCCATGTCGAGCGGCAGGCCATTGCGCAGGCAATAGGTCCAGCGCAAGTCCATCAGGAAATCCATACCGCCGTGTCCACCCATCCGCTTGGCGAGTTCGCCCACCTGACGGTAAAGCGGATGCATGTATTTCTTCCGATACTCGGCGGTCTTCTTCGCATCAAAATCGTGCTTGCGCACCCATTCTTTCTCGCCTTCCAGATAGATCTGCAACTGCGGGTAGGCACGGAACACGCCCTTCGTACCGGCGATGAGATTGAGACGCGAATACGGACGCGGCGAACTGACGTCGTGCTGTAACATAATCGTGCGGCCCCGAGCCGTGCGAATCGTC
>JAZLMR010000101.1:0-16451 GCA_045598785.1 Kiritimatiellia bacterium | reverse complement strand
GCGAAAAGTCAAGGGGGGAAATGAAATTTTCTACAAAAAGTTTTCGGGCCGGGCCATCCGAACGATGAATCCGACCCGAATACGCCGCTGAAACGCGGCCCGTCGCCCCTGCGACTTATTCAGTCATTTGGAATCTCTGTTCGCCCGAAAGAGGATATCCCTCATCTCTGCAATCACCTCAGCCGCGCTACCCGCCCGGCCCAGACCTCCTTTCTGATTCAGCTGTCGACACGATTCCCATCATCGCCGTAATATACGAGCGGACAACCAAAAATCTGACAGACGATAGGCGTGAGCCTGCTACTGAATTTGGCATTCTGAAACAGCCTATTGCAATAATCAATATGTGTTATTGCAATTAGTCAACAAGAAGTGCTATAATATTGACAGCAGAAGTAAAGGCATGCAAAAATGCGAAATCTTGAAAAGGTCATCCAAGAGCAAAAACTCGAACTTGAACGGTTGTTGGCGACAAAAGTCCTCAACCGAGCACCTATGTCGCATGTCGACGCCAATAGTCCGTTCGCGCAAGCCGTCCTAGGCATGCGCCGTTCCGGCAAATCTGTCGTTTGCCGTCAGGCAATGAAGAACTCCGGCGTTCCTTTCGGATACGTTGATTTCGATGACGAAGCTCTGGCCAAGCTCACTGCGGACGATTTGGACAACGTCTTGAAGACCGTCCGCTCCGTTTATGGAAACGTCACTCACTTCCTTTTTGACGAAATCCAGAACATCGAAGGGTGGCATCTGTTCGCCAATCGGTTGCTCCGAGCGGGGAACCATGTTGTCATTACCGGCTCCAACGCCCGGTTGCTGACAAGCGAACTGGCAACGCATCTGACTGGACGCCACATCCCGATCAATGTATTCCCCTTTTCCTTCTCCGAGTATTGCCTGTGGATCGGGCATCGAACCGAAGAGGACTGGAAACACTATTTCTTCAACGGGGGATTGCCGGAAACATTCGCCATGCCAGATCCCCGCGGCTATATCTCCGCACTTTACAACTCGATCCTTTCCAAAGACATCCTCGGCCGTCACAGCGTCCGAAACGCCCAGCGATTCATCGACGCCGCCTACGTTCTCATGCAGCAATTCGCCCGTGAGATCGCCTATGATGCACTTGCCGCCAAGACGGGTGTCTCTAGCGCCCACACGATGCAGACCTACCTTGGCTATCTTGAGGAGTCCTATCTCGTCTCACGCGTTCGCAAATACTCGACGAAACCTGTCGAACGCATTCGAAACGACAAGATCTACGTGAACGATCCGGCCTTCATCTCCTACTTCACGGGCATTCTCGGATCCGAAGAAGAACTCGGCTGGCGACTTGAAAACATCGTCTACCTTGAGCTCCTTCGTCGGCGCGTCGACGACAGCACGGAGATATTCTATTACAAAGACCAGTCCTACGACATCGACTTCTGTCTCGTCCAATACGGGAAGGTCATCCAGCTCATTCAAGTCGCCTATACAATTGGGGGCGAGAAAACGCGTAAGCGGGAGCTCATGTCCCTTTTCGGTGCAGGCCGGAAACTCGCCTGTATGGATCTCGTCCTCATTACCGACCACGAAAGCGACACTGTTATCCAGGATGGCCTGACAGTAGAAGTCGTCAAGGCACCAGACTGGCTGTCGCGGCTCCAGAATGATCCGCCCCCATTCTCCACCACCGCGACAAGTTCCGGTCTCTCAACAGTTTCAGGCTAACCGACAATGCCGCACTCCATCTCGGCCAGCACTTCAGGAACTGTTTCTTGCAACTTGGCCGTGAGCCGCTTTCGTATCTGATAGAGATTGTCGCGGGAGAGATTGTAGAGCCGCAGGACCGTTTCCGTGTCCTACCCTTCGACCGCACTCGCGACAAAAGCCGCATAGTGTTCGGGCCGCACGTCAGGCTTAATGCGGCGAAGCGCCTCTTCCAACGCGGCCGCCTGCCATTCGCGCTCGGCAAAATCCTCGTCGGCCGAAGGCAGATTCGCGGCCTCGTCCAAGTAGCCCGCCTTCAGTTCCCTGTCGCGCAGGATACCTCGCAGCCTGTCCTTGATGCGCCAATGGATGCCATAGGGTCACACCTAAGTGATACAGTCCGAGTGATCAATACGGCATGAACGAAAAAATCTGACAAACCGCATGATTGTCAGATATCCCCAACTCCATCGTACATACGGGTAAGCATGACACTCCGCCCAAACAACTTCAGGCGCATCCGATTCCTGTTTCGCACGCTGACATCGTCACCTGGCGTGATGACCCTCTATTCACCGCTCCTCGTCGCCCTCACCCTGGCCGGCGTCGCCGTACCCTTCGCCACCGGACGACTCATCGACGTACTGGCAACTCGGCAGCCCGTCCTCCGACCGTTCGCCCTGCTCGCCGGTCTGCTCCTGGCAAAAGCCCTGCTCGCCCCGATTCTCCAGCGCTTCATCCTCAGCCGCGCCCGCGCCGTTGAAGCTGACCTTCAGTTCCGCGTGCTCGAGGCGCTGATGAATCTGCCGCCGGCGCAACTCGATCCCGCCGGCAACGGCGAACGCATCGCCAAACTGACGCGCGACACCTACGCCGTCGGCAGTTTCGTCCGCGGATTCTACCCCCAGCTGCTTCAGGCGGCGGTCATGATGCTCGCCGCCGGCTTCGCCCTCTACTCCCGCTCGACGATGCTCTGTCTCTTCTTCCTGCTCTGCTTTCCGCTCATCCTCGCGCTCTTTGCCCCCTTCGGCCGCCGATTCGCCGCCAACACGCATTGCGTCCGGAAACAGAGCGACAAATCCTTCAACACCCTCTTCAACTTTCTCCTCGCCCTGCCGTTGCTTCGGACACTCGACGCCGAACACCGTTTCGCCGACACTCCGCGTTCCGCACTCCACGCCCTCAAGGGCGGCAACGATACGACCGATGCGCTTTGCGTCCGCTTCAGTTTCCTGCTCAGCGTCCTGCTGGTGGGCGGCGAAGTCGCCGTACTCGGCGCCGCCGGTTTCCTCGCGGCCAACGGCACGATTCCCGTCGGCGACGTGGTGCTCTACCAAATGCTGTTCATCACCGCCATACAGTCGATTCAAGGCGTCGTCGGCCTGCTGCCGGAACTGGCCACCCTGCGCGAAGGCGCCGACTCGCTGAACGAGGCGCTCTCCCGGCCGACGCCGAAAGGCGGCAAGGAGCGTTTTGCCGCCCTTGGAAGCCTGACCTTCGACCGCGCCACCTTCGCCTACCCGTCGGCGCCGGATCGTCCGGTGATCAGGAACTTCTCCGTCACGCTCCGCCCCGGAACCGTCGTCGGATTAGTCGGCAACAACGGCGCCGGCAAGTCCACGCTCCTCAAACTGGCCATCGGGGCACTGGAGCCGCAGTCCGGGGAAATCCGCGTCAACGGGCGTCCGCGCTCGGAAATCGACCCCGCCAACTTCCGCCGCCGCCTCGGCATCGTCTTTCAGGACAATCTGCTCGTGGACGGTACGATCCGGGAGAACATCACATTGCGAGATCCGTCCATTACGCCCCCAGACCTCGAGCAGGCGCTCGCCTTAAGCGGATTCGACGCCGTGGTCCGTCGATTGCCGAACGGTCTCGACACCGTCGTCGGCAACGGCTCGCGCAATCTTTCCGGCGGCGAGCGACAGTGCCTCGCCATCGCCCGCGCCATCATTCGGAACCCCTTCATTCTTGTCCTGGACGAAGCCACGAATCATCTCGACGTTGCGTCCCGCAAAACCTTCGCCGACCTCGTCGCGCGGCTTCGTCTGGGACGCCTCATTCTCCTCGCAGGACACGACGCCGAAACGGACCGTCTCTGCGACCTGAAAATTTCCTGTCAGATTCAAAAAATCCCATCGTATTACAAGGATGCTACGGACGAGTGTCCGCTGCATTTGGTTAACCAAAAAAGAAAGGAAACAAAACAATGACACCGAATGACATTGCGACCAACGTGTCGAACATTCCCGGCAACGGCTCAATCAATCTGCCGTCCTGGAACCAGACCCTTGGCGGCAAGGACTGGAATCAGTGGGATTCGTAATCCTTGAAAATTCAAGTGAGGAGGTGGCGGCGCCGCCGCCACCTCCATTCTCACCCAGGGCATCTTATGATTTTCATCTACACCTGCAGTCAGGACACCTCCACCGATTTGCTTATTCCTCATTTCGCCAGCACGCCCGTGTTCCGCTTTAACATCGACAGGCGAAAGGATTACTGCTGGGATTTCTCGTGCCAGGGCTTTAGAATGTCCAACCTTAAAACCGCCGAGTCCATTGACTCCGCCGCCCTGACTTCTTTTTATCTCAGGAAGCCTCTGTATGCCGAACCTATCGACATTCCGAGTCAAGGCTGCCTTGAAAACTGGTGCCGAGAAGAAATAGGCGAGCTTTTCCGGGATTTCCAACGGGAATGCGAGGCCAGGAACCTGACGACACTCGTGCACAGCAGGAACGGACACCTCGGCAAGATCCGGCAGATGCGCATCGCGGCAAACTACTTCAAGATTGCCAGTTGGCATGTCTTTTACGGAATCTTGCCCGATGAGCTAACGCGGGGAAAATGGGTCGCGAAAGCCTTGACCGGAATCCCTGTCGGACAAGGGAAGATGCTGTTTGTCAAGGAAGTCGATCCAACCAAACTCGATCTCTCCTATCCGTGGTTCCTGCAGGAGAAGATCGACGGCGAAGACGAGGTGACAGTCGTTTACGTGAACGGCAAGCTGTTCGCCTACCGCTATCCGCGCTTGGCAATTGAGACAACCGAGGACGTGCGCCTAGCGACCCATCAAAACCCGTCAGACTGGCAGTCGACCGAACTGTCCGCCGCCGAGGAGTCCGCAATCCGCGGCTTCATGGCTGAGACCGGCTATTCGTTCGGACGCTTCGACTTCATCCGCAAGGACGGCGAGCTCTGGTTTCTGGAACTAAACCCCAACGGGCAGTGGGCGTGGCTCGACGAGAAAAATGAACACGGGCTCATCTCGGCAATCGCCGAGGCGATCATCACCGAGGATCTTCGCCATCAGCGTGCGGAAAGCGCCCGTCGTCCATTTCCGCCAGTACAGCCGTGATAATCGGCTTCAGTCTGATTGTCAGCCGCTTGCGAATCTGATAGAGGTTGTCGCGGGAGAGATTGTAGAGCCGCAGGACCGTTTCCGTGTCCTGCCCCTCGACCGCACTCGCGTAAAACGCCGCATAGTGCTCCGGGCGCACGTCAGGCTTGATGCGGCGCAGCGCCTCTTCCAGCGCGGCGCTCTGCCATTCGCGCTCGGCAAATTCCTTGTCGGCTGACGGCATGGTTGCGGCCTCGTCCATATAGACTTTCATCTGCTTGTCATCACGCAGAACAAGTTTATCGCGCTTAACTAACCGCAACCGGTCCTTGACCCGCCAATGGACGAGACCGATGAGGTACGAACGAAATTTTCCTTTTGCGCGGTCGTACTTGAATGTCGGCAACGTTCGTGCAAGATCGGTGAAAACGACCTGCACGACGTCATCGGCATCCTCTTCCTTCAGCCCCTTCGACCGGGCGATGGAAAAGACAAAGCCGGCGTAAAGGTCGAAGAACCGAGACCACGCGGCCTCGTTTTCCGTGTCCGCGACTGCTTTCAGCACACTCGATCGCGTCGTCTCGCTATTGAAATGTCGGTAGGTCATTTGAAGGACATCCTGAAACACACACTTAAAAGCCAAAGGGACTAGGACGCCATTTATTATAGAATCGTCCTGCAATTTCAAAGATTTGCGCATTGAGCAATTCTTCTTCTTTCACAAGTTCTTTTATTGCCAGAAGTTCTTGTGTTGCATCCTCCCCGTTTGCACTCTTTTTCTCTACAACCATTCGCAACTCGGCAAATGATTCGACATGCGCCTTACTTTTTTCTTTAAGTGCCGAAAGTTCCATTCGCGCCGAATCAATCCGTGCAACCAAATTCGTGTCATATGTACACGCCTTTGTATGACGCAAGCATTGGGTCAATTGCCGACAATTCCGCTCTACTGAAAACGAGCCGGATGCTTTTTGCAAGAACTCAGCCACTTTTCCCGCGTAGGACAACTGCTTCATCCCCGCTTCGAAATTTCTAAGCGTCTCTTTTTCCTTCAGATCGCGGCTACGCCAACCCCAAACAACGGCAATGAAGCCCAAGAGAACAAAGCCTGTTGTTAGCGCAGTAACGACCAGCACCCGCCGAGAAGTCATTACCCCTGCAACTACCATTTTCAGACGCAGCAGTTTCAAATCCTTCAGCAGCGCCTTCGCCGACTGGTAGCGGCGCGAGGGGACGGGATCCGTCGCCTTGTTGAGAATTCGCCACCAGGCGGGGAAACAGGCCGCACCCGTGTCGGCCTCCATCGCCGGGCCCTTGTCCAGCTCGTCGACCTGCCGTCCGAAACTCGCGGCCTTCAGCGTGAGCCCGAGGCTGTAGATGTCGCTAGCGGCGGCGGTGAATTTCTCCGGCGGGACGTATCCCGGCGTACCGACGAGCGAAACGGCGCCCGATTCCTCGATGAGCAATCCCGGATCGGACAGCACCGGACGCCCGCCGACATAGATGACGTTCCCCGGCTTGATGTCACGATGCAGCAGATGATGCCGTTGAAGCGCGACAAGCCCGTTGGCCAGCGAAATCGCCAGCCTGACGCACTCCTTAAGCGGAAGCGCTTTCTCCGCCGCAACGACCTGAGCGAGCGTCTTCGGCCGATAGCCTTCCGACAAACCTAGCGAATCGCCGAACTCGTCGTCCGCAAGATCGAAAACGGTGTAGAAGCCCCAGTCGGTTTCGACAAGCTCCCGCATGCGGACAAGCCCCTCCTGCGGGGGTATCGCCCTGAAGAGTTTCGCCCCTCGGAGCTCGCGCTCATAGCTTTCCTCCCCGGCGACATCACGACGGCAAACCTTCACTGCCGCACGGTCGCCGCCAGGCCCCTCAGCCCGATAGACTATTCCATACGCGCCTCGACCGATTTCCTGCGCCAGACTCCACTTGCCGCAAGTCATCACGAAGTGCGTCTAACCGATAGCAATTACGCCTTGATCTGGCCAGCCTTCGCCAGCATCTTCGCCTCGACCGACTGGATTTCCGCAAAGCCCTGCGAGCTGTGCGGATTGAGGCCGTTCGACGCTTCCATCGAGCTGTCGGCCTCGTTGTAGATCGTCGCCTTGAGCCCCTTGAGCGCCTCGAAGAAGATGTTGCCCTTGTAGAGGCCGAGCGTCACTTCGGCCGTCGCCTTGTCGGCCCAGACCTGGATGGCCGCGCGGGCCGCCTGCGTCGCCGGATCAAACCAGCGGCCATCATAGATCTGATCGCTGACCAGCTTGGACAGCTGCTGGAACAGGAGTGTCGAGCGACGATCCATGATGCCCTCGTAAATGAACTTGAGCCCGTTGCTCAGCACCTCCATGCCGGGGGCCCCATAGACGCCGCGGCTCTTGGTGCCGATGATGCGGTTCTCGAGCGCATGCTTCATGCCGATGCCGTTGCGGCCGCCGATCTGATTGGCGAGCAGCATCACCTGAAGCGGCGAAAGCGGCTTGCCGTTGACGGCGACGCAGCGGCCCTTCACGAACTTGAGCGTGATTTTCTCGACCTTGTTCGGCGCCTTCTCGGGCCACACCCCCATCGTGGGCTTCACGATGCGCATCGAGGTCTCCATCGACTCCAGATCCTCGGCCTCATGGGAAAGCCCGGCGAGGTTTGCATCGGTCGAATATTTCTTCTTGGTGCCGACGAAGGCCACGATGCCGCGCTTCGCCAAAAACTCCACCATCTGCGTACGGCCCGGGAAAAGCTTCAGGAGATCCGCGTCACGCCACGGCGCATAGACTCCGAACTTCGGATCGAGCACGTTGGTGTAGCGCTCGAAACGCATCTGATCGTTGCCACGCCCGGTCGCACCGTGAACGAGCACCGAGCACCCCGCCTTCTTCATCGCCGGAAGCAGCTTCTGCACCGTCACCGCGCGGGCGATGCCCGTCGAGTTCCAGTAGCCGCCGTCATACATCGCCTGGCACTTGACGGTCTCGAAGCAGATGTCGGCCATTTCCCTGGTGACATCGACAATCGTGGTCTCGACCCCGGTCGGCGCCATTTTCTTCTTGATGTCGTTGATGTCCTTCTCGTCCGGCTGACCGACATTCGCCGAAAACGCCTTCACCTTCACCCCGGCATCCTTGAGCACGCAGCAAATGGTCTTGGAATCAAGCCCGCCCGAAACGCAAACACCAACTGTTTTCCCCTTGAGATCAGCAAGTTTCATCTTTTTAATTCCTTATGGTCGATTATATTAACCGTGAAAATTCTGATTCGCGTATTATAGCACAATCGACAGTGATTGTGCCGCCCTAAAAATCTATCAAACCGCACCATTGACAGCGCCATAATCTCGCCTCGGTTATGATCGGTTATGATATAATTGCGGCAGGGACTCATACCATATGATGAAAGCCGCGATAACCACAGGCCTCAGGCAAAAGACCGCCATTAAATTGAGCGGCCAGCAGTTGCTCAGCCTGTCGCTGCTGGAAAAGTCGCTGCCGGATTTGCGCGCCGAAGTCGTTCGCGAAATCGAATCCAATCCCGTCCTGGAAGACCTCGATCATCCGCTGGAACGGTCGATGAGCGAAGTCGAAAAGGACCAGGCGCAAAAACCGGACGCCGCGCCCGAAATGCCGGAAGACGACTTCATCCCCCTGGCGCGCCGTTACGACGAAGACGCGCTGGAACGGCGGCAGGCGATGTTCGACAACCATACCGGCATCGAAACGCTGCAGCAGCATCTTACCCGGCAGATCCCCGTCTCGGACCTCGATCCGGCCGACCGGCGGCTGGCCGAGGCCCTGATCGGCGACTTGGACGGCGACGGCTATTACCGCGGCTCGCTACCCGACACCTGCATGGCCTACGACCGCACGGAGGCCGAAGTGCGGGCGGTGCTGGGCGAAATCATGACCTTTGACCCGCCCGGCTGCGGCGCCACCAATGCCCAGGAATGCCTTCGCGCCCAGCTCGGCAATCTCGCCGACCGCCAGGTGCGCGAACAGGTCAGCTACCTTATCGACCACCTGAGCGAACTGGTAGGCAGCTCCGATCTGCGGGAACGCTATGCCGAGGCCTATCGGGCGCTGCAATCACTGGAGCCGCATCCGGGGCGATCCTACCTGAGCGAAAAAGACCGCATCGAATACATCAATCCCGAAGTCCACAGCGTTCAGGACGACCACGGGCACTGGTGCGCGATCACCGACCAGCGGTCCCTGCCGGAAATCCGCATTTCGCAGAAATTCCTGCAACAGGCCGCCGACCCGACGCAAAGCGAAGAAGTCCGGCAGTACCTGACCGAACGCATCGAGCACGCGCGGGCGCTGCGGGAGGCGATTGTCGATCGGCAAAGCACCGTGGAGAACATCGCCCAGGCCATCTTTGACCGGCAACAGGCCTTCTTTGCAGACGGCTTCAAGGCGCTCAAGCCCATGACCGAGCTGGAGATTGCCGAAGCGGTCGGCGTGACCGGCGCCACCGTCTCCCGCACCGTGCGCGACAAATACGCGGAAACTCCACAGGGCATCATCGAGCTGCGGCGGTTCTTCTCCACCGGCATCAAAAACGAAGCGGGAGAGACGATCTCCCAGGACACGCTTTTGCTCAAGTTAAGGGAAATCATTGCCGCCGAAGACCGCGCCCATCCCCTGTCCGATGCGAAGCTCGCGCTGGCGATGAATGCCGCCGGCTATCCGATTGCCCGCCGCACGGTCGCCAAATACCGCGAGAAGCTCAACCTTCCCGAAGCTTCCAGGCGTCGGCGTGTTTCCGCCGAAACTCCGGCGTAAACCGCCAGTCCCCGAGTTCACTTCAATCGAAATTCCAACATGAGCCGCAGCGTCGCCGCCACCGGCTCGCCGTCCTCGGTAGCGGGCGCGAACTGCGCCTTGCGCACCGACTCCAGGGCTGAAGCGTCCAGTTCCGCGTATCCGCTTGAGGCCACCACCGCAGCCGACTCCACCTTGCCGTCAGCCGCGACTGCGAACTCCACCGTCACGCAGCCTTCGCGATTACGCCGACGAGCCGACTTGGGGTAATGCGGCTGAATGCGATTAAGCGCGACAGGAGCCGCCACTAGCCGCGCAGGCGCCATTTCGTCAGCCACAAATTCACGGGGACAGTCCCCCATGTTTTTAGCGACAACTTGCTGAACATCGGGAATTTCACGACATTCTTCTCGTATTTCCTCGACAAACCGGGAACTGTCCCCCGCCATATCTCGGGGACTGTCCCCAATTTCTTCCCCCACAATTTTCTGCGACTTCAGGGGACTGTCCCCATATTCTTCCTGGGGACTGGCCTCGGCGGCGGTAGCACTTTCACCCCCGGCCTCGTCAACTTCAACCAATTCAAAAATCAGCGGCTCGTCAGGCTCTGAGGGCACCGGAACCTCCACGGAGCGGGAAGCTACCCATAACGCTCCGACCAGCACCGTATGCGCGACCACTGAAATTGCAAGACTCGCCAGCTTCATCGTCTCATTCCGCGGCCTGGCCGTCAATACATCGTCTCGTACTCGCCCTTCTGGACTTTCTTCAGGCACTTGAAGCCGGCACGCTTGGCGCGATAATGCAAATCCGTCTTCGAATGAGTAAGCCCCGGGGCCTGAATCACCCGAAAGATTTCCGCGCCGCAGTCAGGGCACCTCGTAAGCTTCGCGTCCTTTAATGACTGCGTAACCTCAAATCCACCGCGGCAAACGGCGCACCCGGCTTCAGGCGTTTTAGCCTCATAGACATAAATCGGCATTTCAGATCAGCTCCGCTATCGGCTTGAATTCCGCCCCCGTCCGCTTGAGGTCGACAATCAGCCGTTCCAACCGCCCGATCATCGGCCGCCCCAGATTGCATCGCACGAGCCGCGGCACCTTAAGCTCCTCCGCCCGCTCCGAAAGCGAGGAAAACTCCCACGGATGAAAATAAGTGACGAAATAGCCGTCGTGCCTGAGCGTCCGCCGCACCAGAAGATGATAAAGCCACTCCGGCAGCAAATGCAGCGCCAGCCAAAAGAGCGGAAAGCGCACCCACGGCGTAACCGAAGCCGGCACCTGCCGAAGCCCCTGCCGCTCGAAAATCGTCCGCGGCGTCGTCAAGTGCATATAACGCCCGGGAACGAACGCCGGATTCAGCGATGAATTGTAACGATAGCCCGCCTTCGCCAGCGCGGCATCGTCTACCGGAAACATCCGCGGCTGCCGGTAGCCGAGGACCTTGACGCCATAAAGCCGTTCCAACCCCTCCTTGCACAAAAACGGATCTTCCGGCACCTGATGAAAATGATCGACCCCATGCGCGGCAATCTCATGCCCACCGGCCTGAATACGCGCCATGATCTCCGGCGCCCGCTCGGCGAAATTCAAGGTACAGAAAAAGGTCGCCCGCACCCCTTGTCGCTCCAGCACCTCCAGCACCGCCGTCGCGCCTTCCACCGAAAGCGCCATTCCCGCCGCCAGCGAAAACTCCACCCCCTGTTCGCGCGGCAGATCACACTCCTCGAAATCGAAGGAAAGACAAACCGTTTTCCGTTTCATTGCCGCTCCTTGAATTCCCGCTTCATCAATTCAATCATCGTCTTGCGGTCCACTCCGTCGCCCAACGCCATCGGCGAAGTCCCGTGGTAGAATTCATGCGAATAGCGATTACGATAGCCGAAATACTGTAGCGACGCCGCCCCCTGCATCTTGTCCGAGCAACAGCTGCCTCCGACCAGCAGCCCCACCAGCACCGCCGTCGACAAGCCGGCAATCGGCACCGCCCAGCGGCGAAGCGATTCCGCCGGCCCGTTCAGCGCCAAGGCGGCCGCAAAGAGCGGAATCGCCGGGAACAGATAATAGAGCAGCACCCGGCTCGTCAGACACCAGAACCCGGTAATCGCCAGCACCGAAACCACAAAAAAGTCTTTCCACGGCCAAGCCCGACGGCGAATCAATGACGCCAGCGGGAACAACGACCACGGCAAAGTGGCCACCACCAGCCAGACGATCGCCACGCCGCGAAACGCCTCGCGCCCGGCGCCGTATTTGTCACCGTAGTCGGGAGTCACGAACCGGAGGAAATTCTCATTGTAGAAGAAATACCACACGCTCCCCGGATTGCGCTGCTCGACCAGCACAAACCACGGCACCGCCACCAACAGGAAGAGCGGCGCCACCGCCAGCCATTTCCCGTTGAAAATCCCCCGCCACCGCCGATTCACCAGCGCCTCGGCCAGGACCGGCAGCGCGAACATCACCATCGACACCGGACCCTTGACGACCATACCGGCTCCGAGCAGCAAGGCGACGCCGGCGGCGTCCCGCCAGGCATATCCCGCCAGGAAGCTGCGATACAGCAACAGCGCGCCCGCGACACAGGCGGTGAGCGTCATATCTGTCATCGACAGCCCCGCCGCTGCCAGAAAGGCCGTCGAGGTCGCCGCAATCACCACCGCCAGTCGCGCCGTCCCGGCCTCGGAGAACAGTCTGACCGTCCGATAAAGGATCAGCAACAGCAACGCCGCCGACAGGAACGGGAACACCCGCACCGAAAACTGCAGCGCCATCGGCTTCTCGGTTCCCAGCAACCGGCAGCAAAGCCCGCCGGCCTGAAACACCAGCGGCGGCTTGCCGTCAAAGCTCTGATAGCGCCCTTCATAGGTAAAATGCGGCACCACGAAATCGCCGGAGCGCGCCATATTCGCCGAAATCGCGGCGTAACGCGCCTCGCTGGGATCAAACACCGGCGTCACCGCCATCAGCACCAGCCGCATTGCCGCCAGCACCAGCAAAATCCACCAGAATGTCCGCGCCTTCATGCCTTAGAACTTGAATTCCAGCTGCCAGCGGAAGAACCAGGCCGGCTTTTCGGTATCGAAGTAATCCCCCGGGTTGAAAAGCTCCGCCAGCAGATGCCCGACCACCTCGAATCGCTCGCCTTTGGAACGATCCGCCAGCCGAATCGGAAAATCATACCGGCCCTGCCAGAGCATCCCCTTGAAAAAGCCGTCGCCGCCGCCGAGCCCGTCCTGACTGGCCGCGAACATCGGACCGCAACAACCCACCAACTGATGGGCCCGCGAAAACTCCAGCCCGGCGGTAAGCTTCAGGAAATGCATATTGCTCCACCAGCCGACGCCGTAATGCGAGCCATAAAGGAACATTTCGCAATCGTTGACGCCGCGCGCCCACATCGGATCCCAGGCGTCATGACCGCCGTCTTCCGTCGCCGCGTCATCATCGCCCGACATAAAATGATAACCCAGTTTGGCAAACGGCTTCGGTCGCCGAGCCGCCGAGCTCTTCCAGTTGACTCCGGCATAGGTGCTCCAGCCCGAGAGGGTGTCGCCGTCGCCATTGCAGCCGACCTGTCCCATGCCTTCGAGCTGCAATGACCATTCCTCGTTCAGCCGCGGCATCAGCTTGGTGCCCAGCAGCTCACGCTGCGTCCAGGGATGCTCCTCGCCCTTGAGTTTGAACTCCATGGTGTTCTTCTGCATCAGAAAGACCTGATAAGGTAGCCATTCGGCCAACTTGGAATTCCACACCGCGCCGTAGCCCCAGTCATCCATGCCCGGTTCCGCCCCGCTGGCAATACCGGACATGAGGCCGTGCTTGCTGCGATCCGTGCCCCAGCGCAGAATGTTGTCGTCAAAGTTGTAGAGCGCAAACAAGTCCAACGACGAAGTCTCGGTAAAGTGCAGCTTAAACGCCGCCATGTCCGTGTAAGTCGAACGCGAACCGTCGCCTGGGTTACCGTCGCCGAAGACATGATCGAGCCCGCAATAGCCCCAAAGGTCCTGCCGCCCGATCCGCAGATCCAGGAAGCCGTCGAACACGCCCTTGCCTTCCACGAACAGATTGTCCAGCACCAGCTCGTCCGGGAAAGTATGCGTATCGACATTCGGCTCCGGCGCCCAGCGAAACTCGTCCGTGAGCCGCGTCCAGATGCGCCAGCGCCCCAGTTCGCCCGCATCCCCCTTCACTTCCGCCCAGACCCGCGGCCGAAACCGCATATGCTGGCGGAAGTCACCCGGCCTGGCCGGAGTGGACAGACCACCACCCGGCAACCCCGGGACATTCTCCATCAGCTCCTGACGAATACGCAGATCCGCGCCCGCGTCAAATGCCAAGGTCGACGGATCCGTATCCGCCGCCAGCGCCCACCCGCCCAACAACATGATGGCCCAGACCATCGCCTTCGTTATGTATATGCGTGCCATATCCGTTTTGTATGCGCTTTTCTCCGAAATGTCCAGTTCCTCGAACAGCTTTTCCCCCGGCCGGATCCCGGTAAAGACAATCGGAATGTCGACATAGGGCTTGTAACCCGCCTGACGAATCATCTCCTCCGCCAAGTCGACGATCCGCATCGGCTCGCCCATATCGAGCGTGTAGATCGCCTTCTCCGAACGGCTGGCCGCCTGCAGCACCAGCCCGACCGCCTCCTCGACCGTCATGAAGTAGCGCTTCATGCCCGGGTGCGTGACCGTCACCGGCAGCCGCTTCGCGATCTGCTCGCGGAAAAGCGGCACCACCGAGCCCGACGAGCCCAGCACATTGCCAAACCGCACCGCGCAGAACGAAGTCGGCGAATCGTCCGCATTGAGCGCCATGATGGCACGCTCCGCCGCCAGCTTGGTCTTGCCCATTACCGAAATCGGATTGACCGCCTGGTCGGTGGAGATCAGCACAAAGCGCTGCCCCCCGAATTGCCGCGCCAGTTCCGCCAGCTGCCGGGTCGCGACCGTATTGTTCCGCTCGCCCTCGGCCGGATTCATCTCCACCATCGGCACATGCTTGTAGGCGGCGGCGTGCAGGACGAGCTCCGGGCGGAAGGCGTCGAAAAGCTCCCGCATCCGCTCGCCGTCGTTGATGTCCACCATCAGCGGCTTCGTCGGCACGCTGACCCCGCGCTGCCGCAGCTCGCGATCGATTTCGTAGAGCGCATTCTCGCCGCGCTCCACCAGCAGCAGCAGCTTGGGCGCGGCCATGGCGACCTGCCGCACGAGTTCCGAGCCGATCGAACCGCCGGCCCCTGTCACCAGCACCGTCTTGCCGCGCAGGAAGTCCGCCGCCACAGCAGTGTCCATCCGCCGCACCTGCCGCGACAAAAGGTCCGACTCCCGCACCAGGGCCTGCATCAGCCAGCTCCACACGATGCGCCAGCCCATAAGCAGCAGCGAGGCCATGAAAAAGGTAATCAGCGTAATCGAATAAGGCGGACGAACATGCGAGAACGAGCCGAACGGCATCAGCATTCGCAACAAGGTAAGCGCCGCGGCCGCCAGCGCCATCGCCAGCAAGTAGCGCGGCATTTCCCGCAGAGCGAAGCGGCGCCAAGCCAGCCGATAGCAGCCGGTAACCACCAGCGCGACCAGGTGGGCGACCGCCACCGAGACGAAGGAAAGCGCGACCGCCCGCCAGCCCCAGCGCGGCGGCTGGAAGTCGAAGCGCAAGGCAAAGGCGCCCCAATAGGCAAGCGCCAGCATGGCACTGTCAAGCGCCAGCCCCGCCAATCGCGTCGCAATGAATTTCAGCCACGCCTGTGAACTTCTCGTCATAAGTTGAAATTATATCATAATTCACCTATCCGAACTTCAGCGCAAAAACAGTCCGCCGTATGATATACTGCCGTGCGGCTCAATTGGAGAATGCGGGCGAACCTCGCTTCGGCGCATTTCGGTCTCCTCCTCGGGCAAAACCTCCTGCGGTTTCTGAAGTTGGAACACAATGCGCAAAATCCGACGAACGCCCGTTGTTGGCGATGAGACCTTGTAAAAGCCCAACGAGGACAGCAGCTCCTCCCTGTCTGACAAGTGCATCCGCAGCTCATCAATTGAACAGCAAACAGCACCATGACTAAGCCTAGAAAAAGCAGATAAACCCCGTAGTCTTTAACACAGAGGCACAGCGACACAGAGAAAAGTTGGTTTTTGTGCCTCTGTGTCTCTGTGTTTAAATATCGGCGAGCTGGCAAGATTTAACTGTCAAACCATTCTCGCACGGGCTATGCCGAAGGGAGGACAAAAGATGGGGCGGGGAACCGAATTGATTGGTGGGCTATAGTGGATTCGGACCACTGACCTCTTCCATGTCAAGGAAGCGCTCTAACCAACTGAGCTAATAGCCCGATAGGGCCCTAGGCACCTTTGCTTTCTTCGATTTGGTGGAGAAGAAGAGATTCGAACTCTCGACCCCCACGTTGCGAACGTGATGCTCTACCAACTGAGCTACTTCCCCATTCGTAGAAAACGGAAGAAAGTATATCATATTCGGCACCGTCGCACAAGGGGGTATTTTCAACCCCCCATGATGTCTCATGGTGATTTAGTTCACCCTTGTTCTCGTTAGTGTTTGTCGCGATCACCCTTCCGGGGTTGACAGATTCCCCGAAATCTGAGATACTATACTCGTCCCATTATGGACGGGAAGGAACGAATCTGCCAATGCTGACGATGC
>JAZLMR010000100.1:0-12839 GCA_045598785.1 Kiritimatiellia bacterium | reverse complement strand
GCCCGCGCGTTTGAAAAGAGATCGGGCGCGGCCGATTCAGTGCCCCCTGACAGCTCATAAAGGGCAAATAAGCCGTGCCACGACCATTCGAATTGGCCGCTGTCCGCTGGTTGCTGGTTGCTGAAAAACTTCCGACGCATCAAAAAACTCTCGTCACCGGGTCAGCGGGGAGGAGAGTTTTTTGATGCGTCGGCCGTACAGGTATTTCAGGATCGCGCGCGACGTTTCGGGCCAAATACGCAGGCGTAGGCCAGCATGACCACAAAGCAAAGCACCGGGATGAAGAACGAGGCCCGCAGCGCCCCCGACGAAGTGCGCAGATTGGCGTCCCAGGCGAAATCCATCATCGGCACCAGCGCAAAAAACGCCGACTCCCTGGCGCTGATAACCCCGGCCATCCACGGCGTAATCACCGCGCCGCCCAGAATCGCCATCACCATCCCCGGCCCCCCGAGCTTGAAGCACTTGGCGTCCAGATCGCGTAGCGCAATGCCATAAATGGTCGGAAACAGTATCGCCATGAAGAGCGAAATGCCCATCAGCGCGAGAATGTTGGCCGAAAACGGCAGGCTGCCCACCTTAAACAGCACCGTCGACGGCAGATAGACGGTTCCAAGGCAGCAGGCGATCCCCAGCACGCAGTAAAGCGCCATGATTTTCCAGGGCGCAAACCACTTCATCGCGTAGGACCCGCCCCAGCAGTTGCAGATGTGAATGGCAATCGCCAGAATGTAGTAAGTGGCCGAGACATCAGGCGCCACGCCCAGCTCCTTCTGGCCGTAGACATTCATCCAGGTCCAGACGGCGATCTGCATGCCGACATAGGCGAACAGCGCCACCAGTCCGAACCCGTAGCGCGGCGTGCGGACGAGCGCCAGCAGCGACTCGCGATAAGAGCGCATCATGAAAATACAGCAAAACGGCCCGATCATGCCCGTCAGCATCCACAGCAGCTTGTCCATTTCCGGGAACAGCCACCCCGTGAGCGCAAAGGGAATCGCCGTCAGCGCCATCGCCCCGAGCACGTGCCCGACCCGCCGGCCCAAGGGCCCCTTGTCCGTCGTCAGCTCCACTTCCGTGTAAATGGGATGGCGGAAGAAATAGAACCAAATCCCCAACAGCACCAGGCAGAGCCCAACATACGGCACGCAAATCCAGGTCAATTCGGTATGACGAATCGCCTGGAGCGCCGCCGCCGGCATCTGCAGCCGCTCCTCGACCGTCGCCGAATCCAGGTGCGCGAGAATGATCTTCTGGGCCAGAAAGATGCCGACGATGGAACCGACGGGGTTGACCGCCTGGGCGAAATTCAGCCGCCGAACGGCGGTTTTCGGGTCTCCAATCGCCAGCACGCAGGGATTGGACGACGCCTCCAGGATCGCACACCCGCCGGCCACCACGAAAATGCCGATAAAATAGAAGTCGAAACTCTGCTGAATGCAGGCGGGAATGTACAGTAGCGCCCCGATCATATAGGTGCCCATGCCGATCAGGATGCCGGCCCGAAACGAAAACTCCTCCACCAGGATGGAAGTGAACAGCGCCAACACCGCATAGGCCCCGTAAAACGCCACCTGCACCAGCACCGCCCGGTCCTGGTCCATGGTGAAGATGCGCTGAAAGGCCGGCACGAGGTTGTCGGACATGTTGTTGACCAGACCCCAAAGCGCAAAGTTCAGGATCAGCAAAAACATCGTCAGCGTCGTATTCTTCTTCATCGGTCCTCCTCTCGGCCCGCCCGCCGGCCGGTGCCTACTTACCGGCCGCCGCTGACGCCAGCGATTCCCGCTCTGCAGCCGTCGGCGACCGCCCATAGGCGGCAAACTCGAATCCGCCGGCCACCAATTCCGAAACGATGCCGACCGCCGGCGGCTGCGCCGAGGCCGGCGACTCGCCGGCAAACCGACCGTCCGTCATCAGACAGACCGAATCCTGCGCCAGCTGCGCCGCTGCGCGGAGATCGGGATGATAATCGGCCGGCGAATGGGCGAGCACCACCTCCGGGTTCAGATCCCGCAACAGCCGCGTCAACCGACGCCGAAACGCCATGGTCGGCTCCAGGACGCACGCTTCGCCATCCAGAAAGACCAGCCGCTCCAGCCCCAGTTCGCGAGCGCGCAGTTGCGCCTGACAATACCGAGCCGCGTCAACGCCGCACAACGAAACCAGCGTCACCTCGGCGCCCGCACGGGCAAGCGCCACTCCCAACGGCTCCAGCCGCGCCCGCAACGCCTCCAAGCTCGCCCCCACGCCGACGACCTTAAGCGGTCGCGCCAAAGACGGCTTCGCCGCTGTCGGCTGCATCTCAACCGCCATCTTAAGCACATGGCAGGCACCCTGAGGCAGCGTAATCGTCCGCCCTTCGCCGCGGGCCATCGGCTCGACGGCCACGAAGCCGCGCCAGCCGTCATTGCGAATCGTGCCCGGACAGTCGAGCTCCGGCCCCGGATTCCACACATTGACCCCGGTGGCATTCTCGAAATAAAGCTTAAGCGTCCGCGCCAGACCTCGGTCCCAGACCCGCGACACCGTCAGCGACCCGGTGTCAACCGGCACGAAATCATCCGGCGACGCGCGGTAGTCGAACGGCGCGCCGCTGCCGACGCGGGCGGCTATGTCATCGCGTTCACTGACGCGGAAATACGGGTGGAACGCCGCCGAAAACCGATATTCGCCGTCGCTGAGATTATAGGTCCACATTTCCAGGCGCAGCGTGCGACCGTGCGTCAGCCGATATTCAAGCCGCGCCGCGGGGTCGGTCAGCTCCAGCACCAGTTCCGACCGCCGGGGCGACTCCGAGCGCGACACCTCGCGGAACTCGCGCCGCCAGCTGGTACCGTGAACGGCGCCGTTGCCCTTGCGGCCGAACCACGGCCAGCAAGTCGGAATGCCGCCATGCGCCCAGGCCGGATCGGTCAACTGCATCGGCGAATCGTTCCAGACGACCTCCTCGCCGCCAGCCGGCACATAGGAGACGATTCGCGCGCCCAAGGTCTCCACACTCACCGAACCCCAGAGATTGGTGAGCGTGACGAGCGCCGCCAGCAAGCCTGCCATGATTGTCCCCCTTACATCGCCGCGGCCAGCGCCGCCGCAAATTCAGAACACTTGACTTCCTTCGCCCCTTCCATCTGACGGGCGAAATCGTAAGTCACGGTCTTGGCGGCGATTACCCTGTCCATCGCCGCGATGATCTTGTCCGCCGCCTCGGTCCAGCCCAGGTAGCGCAACATCATCTCGCCCGACAGGATCAGCGAACCGGGATTCACCTTGTCGAGGTTGGCATACTTCGGCGCGGTGCCGTGCGTCGCCTCGAAGACCGCCACGCCCGTCAGATAGTTGATGTTGGCGCCCGGCGCAATGCCGATGCCGCCGACCGTGGCCGCCAGCGCGTCCGAGACATAGTCGCCGTTCAGATTGAGCGTGGCGATCACGTCGTATTCGGCGGGGCGGGTCAGGATTTGCTGCAGGAAGGCATCGCAAATGCAGTCCTTCACCGTGATCATGCGGCCCGTCTTCGGATTCTTGAACTCGCACCACGGCCCTTCGCCGATCAGCGTCGCGCCGTATTCACGCCGCGCCAGCTGGTAGCCCCAGTCGCGGAACGCGCCCTCGGTGAACTTCTGGATGTTGCCCTTGTGGACGAGCGTGACCGACTTGCGGTCATTGGCAATCGCATAGTCCAGCGCCGCGCGCACCAGCCGCTCGGTGCCTTCCCGCGAAACCGGCTTGATGCCGATGGACGCCGTTTCGGGGAAGCGGATCTTCTTCACGCCCATCTCGCCCAGCAGGAAGGCCTTGACCTTCTCGACCTCGGCCGTGCCGTGCATCCACTCGATGCCGGCATAGATGTCTTCAGTGTTTTCGCGGAAGATCACCATGTCCGTCAGCTCCGGGCGCTTGACCGGGCTGGGCACGCCCTGGAAATAGCGCACCGGCCGGAGGCAGACGTAAAGGTCCAGCTCCTGGCGCATCGCCACGTTGATCGAACGGATGCCGCCGCCGACGGGCGTCGTGAGCGGGCCCTTGATCGACACCAGGCACTCGCGGCAGGCGTCCAGGGTCGCCTTCGGCAGCCATTCGCCCGTCGCCTTGAACGCCTTCTCGCCCGCCAGCACCTCCCGCCACTCAATCTTCCGCCGACCGCCGTAGGCCTTCTCCACCGCCGCATTCCAGACGACCATCGCCGCCTTGGTGATGTCGGGGCCGGTACCGTCGCCCTCGACAAAGGGAATAATCGGATCGTCCGGCACCTGCAGTCTGCCCGCGACCATGGATATCCTGTTTGCCATTGTTCTTCTCCTTATTTACAGTTTAAAGATTCACCCGTTCTAGCAAATCGTTGCGATACAGCGCCCGCACCGCATCGCAGTCCAGCGTATGCCCGGCGCGGAACGACACCACCGTGCCGACGAAACGATCGGCGCCCGTAAGCGCCAGCGCCGCCATGAGATCCAGCGTCGCCCGGTGCCATACCGGCTCCAGAAACTTTCCCCCGACCGGAAAGCGCGGCTCGGTGTAGAAGCGCCGCTTCCCGTGAATGAGGATATTGCGCTCGTTGTAGCCCCAATGCCGCGTCGAGGCGAAGAGCTTACCCACCGTCTTCGCCAGCAGATACTGCCGCCGGGTCGCATTCGTGCGCGCCCACGCCGCATAGGCAAAGGTCTCGGGGGTGACGTCAAAGAGAATCCGCTGGTCGCCGATCACCGTGTTCCAGGAAATCGCGCAGTCGATCCGCAGCCGCGTCTCGCCCGGCGCCGCTGGCAAAAAGAGCAGGAAGTCGCCGCGCTGGCCGCCGAAGGCCACCGGCTCGCGAACCGTCACCGCCGTCGCCGGCCGGTCCGTCTCGACAATTCCGGCCGCTTCAACCGCCTTGACCAACGGCGTCGACGACTCGTCAAAAAGCGGCGGGTCGCCGGAATTGACTTTCAAGAGGACATCATCAAGCCCCAGCCCGCACTTAAGCGCCACGATATGCTCAACCATGCGCAGGTAGTTGTGGGGCGAACCCGAGCGCAGCACCAGGTTTTGGGCGCTGGTCCAGAGATTGGCGATGTCGACTCGTGTGTCGAGCTGCTCCGGCAAATCGGCCCGCCGAATCCACCAGCCGGGGCGAGCGCTGGGCGCAAAGGTAAGACTCTGGCGAAACTGCCCTTGAAAAGTACCGATGCCGTCAACTTTAATCTCGCGAGCGAGCGTTCGCCGAACCGGCGGGAACGGCCGAGGCGCTTCCGACATCAGTCGGCATTCATCAATGGCCTGCTCCCGAAAGCGCTCGTAAGCCGCGCGAATCGATGCCTCACTGCCAAAAACGGTTCTGCCAATCGTATACTCAGGATTAAGCATGCGGCGTATTATACCAAAAAAGCAAACGGAACACCCGCAACGCAGATGCTCCGAATGTCCAGGTTGACTGAAGTCAGCCTAATTACTGCGCCGGCGCCGCCCCGTCGTCGCCATAGCCCTTCGACTTCAGATAATCGACGACCTTGCCGACCGTGGTGAGCTTCTCAGCGTCTTCCTCGGGAATCGCCGCGCCAAACTCCTCTTCAAAGGCCATGATGAGTTCAACCGAGTCAAGCGAATCCGCACCCAGATCATCGATGAACGATGCCTCCGTGGTAACCTGTTCAGCATTGACGCCCAGCTGCTCAACGATGATGTCTTTGACGCGATCTTCAAGCTTTCCTGCCATAATATGTTCAACTCCTTTGTTGTTGATGACTGTATTGTATCAAATTTTTCTTTGCGTGTGCAAGAGCGCGACCGCCCGGGAAATTTGCTCAGCCGATCAGCGACAGGAACTCCTGCCGGACCTTCTCGTCGCTGCGAAAACTGCCCAGCACGGCCGAAGTCGTCATTTCGCTATTCTGCTTCTCCACCCCGCGCATCATCATGCACAGATGCCGCGCCTTGATCACCACTCCGACGCCTTCGGCCCGGGCCTCGGCCATGATGGCGTTGGCGATCTCCTCGGTCATCCGCTCCTGGATCTGCAGCCGCCGCGCAAACATGTCGACGATGCGCGCCAGCTTCGAAACCCCCAGCACCTTGCCCCTGGAAATGTAGCCAATCGCGCACTTCCCGTAAAACGGCAGCATATGATGCTCGCACAGCGAATAAAGCTCAATGTCCTTCAGAATCACCATGTGATTGGTGCCGCTGGTGAAATAAGCCCCGTTGACGACCTTTTTGAGCTGCTGCCGATACCCCTGGGTCAGAAAGGTCATCGCCTTCGCCACCCGCATCGGCGTCTTCTTCAGCCCCTCGCGCTCCGGATCCTCGCCGAGTTCAACCAGCAACTCCCGCACCAGTTGGGCGATTTTCTTCTGATTAGGCGCTTTTTTCCTCATCCGACCTCCGCTCCCGGGCCTCAGACCTTGATCTTGCCCGACGATGTGCGCGGAAACGGCTCCGTGCGCACAACCACCGTCTTGATGCGCTTGTAGACCGGCAACTGCAGATTAAGCTCGCCGATCGCCCGCCGCACCGAACTTTCGGGCACCGTCGCATAGACCTCGGCGATGACCTCGCGCGTATCCTTCTCTCCGCGCACCACACACTCGCGAAAACCCGGCAGCGACAGCAACTTCTCCTCGAGCTCCTCCGGCGCGATCTTCTTGCCCGAATCCAGAATGATCGTACGGGAGGCGCGCCCGGTAATCCAGACGAAGCCGTCGTCGTCGATATATCCGATATCGCCCGTATGATACCAGCCGTCCCGGTCAATGACCTTGGCGGTGTGTTCCGGGCGCTTGTAGTAGCCCTTCATCACGCCGGCCCCGCGAATCAGCAGCTCGCCCGCCTCGGAAACCGATGCCTCGGAAACCGCCGAAGCCACCGCCTTGCCGGCGCTGCCGACATGCGGATCGCCGATCACCGGCGCAATCGAGTAAAGCGCCGTCGTCTCGGTGCAACCGTAACCGGTCAGCATCTTGACGCCCAACGCGGTCAGATGCTCGTAGGTGCGCCGCGGCAACGCCGCCCCGCCGACCAGGATCCAGTCGATCGGCAGCCCCAGCGCCGCCTCGGCGGAATCGCCGTGCTGGCTGATCTTCTGCGCCAGGATGTCCGCCAGCGCCGGCACCAGAAAAAGGAAATTCGCCCGAAAGCGCTCGACCGCGTCATAGATGCGCCGGAAATCGGGGCAGACGCCCAACGCGACGCCCGCCGCCAGCATCATATAAGTCGCGCAGACTCCGAAGATGTGATGCAGCGGCAACAGCATCAGCGAGCGCTTCCCCAGCTGCGGCTGGAGCATTTCCGTCGCCAGCCGACAAAACGCCTCAATGCCTTCCACCGTCAGCTCGGCGCCGCGCGGCTCCGCCGTCGTGCCGCTGGTGAAAACGATCATCGCGGTGTCGGCCGGCTTGAAGGTCGGCTGATTCCAAATGCTGTTTTCATGCACGAAAATGCCGCGCACATGCTCGATGATCCGCTCCGTCTTGAGCGTGCCGAAGCCGCCGGTGATGAGCCCCGGCAGCAGTTTCTTGGCATCGTGCGCCTTCTCCTCGTAAAGCGAGGAATGCACCAGCACCGACGCGCCGACAAACCGCAGCCGGTCGGCGATTTCCTGCGGAGTCAGGTTCATGTCCACCGGCACGGCAGTCGATCCCGAAAAAATGGTAGCCGCATGCGCAACCATCCACTCGTAGGAGTTTTCGCCGAGAATGCCGATTTTCGAGCCCGGCACGTATTCGTTGATCAGCCGGACCACGATGTCGATGTCGTCCGTGAACTGCTGCCAGTTGATCGGCAGCGAGCGGTCGCCCGAAGTCACCAGGAACGCCGCCGCCCCCGGATGCTCCTCGCGCATGCGCTTGAAGGCTTCGAACAGCATCGCCGGCCTCAGTGCTGGTTATAGGTCTGGTCGACTTCCTGCCACGTCCGCGTGGTGAAGAACTTCGCAATCGCAGTATCGTATTCCGCCGTGTGGGCAAACGCCTTCTTCATCAGCTTGAAGCGCGTATCCAGCCCGATGGTGCCGTTATGGTCCGCGAGTTCGGTCGCCAGGCTCGCGTAATCGAGCGGATCCGTGACCGACGCCACCCGCAGGTAGTTCTTGGCCGAAGCCCGCACCATGCACGGCCCGCCGATGTCGATGTTCGTGCGCGCCATCTCCGGCGTGACCCCGGCCTTGGCCACCGTCTCGCGGAACGGATAGAGGTTGACGACCACCATGTCGATCGGCTGCGCCGAAAGCCGCCGGAGGTCAGCCTGATGGGCGTCGTTGTACTTCTCGCTCAACAGCCCGAGGTAGATCTTGAAATCCAGCGTCTTGACGAGCCCGCCCTGCATCTCCGGCTGCCCGGTGTAGTCGGAAACCGCCACCAGCGTTTCTGCCGCCTGCGCGCCCAAAATTTCCTTGACCTTGGCGTAGGTGCCGCCGGTCGAGTAGATCTTCACCCCCGGGCAGGCCTTCACCAGCGCCGGCACGAACGTCTCGAGCCCCGTCTTGTCGCTCACGCTCATGAGGACGTTTTTGACCGCAATCCGATTGTCGATTTCCGTAACGATGTTCAGCGACATAGCAATCTCCTTTGTTCGAATAGTATAGCAAATTCCGGTGACCCTGGCTTTCCAGGCCGCGCGCATCCTCAGGGCACCGCGAATACCGACTTGAGGCCGCTTCAGTTGTTCAGGCCGGAATCCCACGGAAGCGCAATGAAACTGAACGGGAAATCGCGGCGCATCTGGGAGGCGTCATCCAGCAGACAGCTCTCGGCCAGATCCTTCGCAATCCGCTTCAGGTTGATCTTCGCCGCCGCCGTATAGGTGTACTTCGCAAACTGCAGCAGCGCCCGCGGCTCCCCTTCGGCATCCGCGAACATCATGACGACTTCCTTCGTCGCCGAGTCACGCACCCGGCACTCGAGGGCAAGCGAACCGGCGGCCAGGTAATCGGCGACGAGACCGACGCCCGGAACGGGGCAGAAGAGCGAGCCGACCGACCCCACGACCTCAATCTCGGCCCGCGTCGGAACAAAGCCGGTGATCGCGAACTCGAAAACGGCCGTGTGGGGCGTCCGGGGATCGTCCACAACCTTGATCTTGCAGTTCTTGAACGCCTGGATAAAGGCCTTGCGCCCGTATTCGCCGAGTTCCGTGATGGCATCGTCAAGACCCGCCACAGAATTCCGCCACTCGTCGTAGCCATTACCCCTGCGGAGATAGGAAAGGTCGAACGGCGCAACATAAACGTACTTGAAGTCGGCCTTCATCGCCGCGTTGGTGTCCAGCCACGTGTAGTGCACGGGGAACGTGTCGGGTTGGCGGACGAGCCGCTCCTTCCCCGGCAGGAAGTCCGTCAACTCCGCGGCATCCTGCCGCATCCACGAGTGGAGCTTATCCGTCGAGCATCCGCCGACCAGAACCGCCACAGTGGCGACCGCCGCCCAAACCGGTATTTTCATGATTTTCGTCTTTCCTTATCTTGTGGTTAACCCAGTAAATCACTTCACCTTGCGGAAGTCCGGGAAGCGTCCGTCGCGGAATCAACTGTCGCCGCATTCGCCGCGGCATACGCACAAAGCGACGCCCCCGACCCCACGGCCAAAGAGAAAAACCGTTGTTTCATGCGTTAAATTATATCATTTCCCGCGTTTTACGGAAACGGATCCGACCCCGAGCGAAGTGCCGGCGTCGCGCCGCGAAAAGCCATGCCGCAGGTTTGCTATAATACTCGCCATGCAGACGGTGGAATATGTTGACCGCGCCAGCGGAAAGAAAATCACGGAATCGGTAATGGGCGAGGGCGCGCTCCGGTTCGCCTACGAAACCTTGCTCGGGCGCACCTTATGGCCGGTCCTGTTCGGCTCCCGGCTCGTCTCTGCCTTCATGGGCCGGCGCTACGACTCGCCCGCCTCGCGCCGCGACATCCAAACGCTCGCCGCCATTCCCGGCTGCCTGGCCGAGGAAGCCGAAAAGCCGCTCGAAAGCTACGGCTCGTTCAACGAATTCTTCACCCGGCGCCTCCGCCCCGGCGCGCGGCCGCTCGGCGAGGGCATCGTCTCGCCCGCCGACGGACGGGTGCTGCTGTACCTTGACGCCGACGCCGACCGCCCCTTCCCGCTCAAAGGCGCCGTCCGCAACCTGCGCGAAGTCTTCGGACCCGCCGGAACGCCCGCCGTCGCCGCCGGCCGCTATGACATCGCCGTCATCCGTCTCGCCCCGGTCGACTACCACCGCTTTCACTTCCCCTGCGACTGCCGCAGCCGCGGGCCGGTTGCGGTCATTCCCGGCCGCTACCATTCCGTCAACCCGATCGCGCTCGTCCGCCATCCCGACGTCTATGCCGACAACGAGCGGCAGATCTTCGCCGGCGAAGCCCAGTTCGGGCCGCTCTGGCTAGTCGATGTCGGGGCCTTCGGTGTCGGCACGATCGTCCAGACCTATTCCGGAAACGACCACGCCAAGGGCGACGAGAAAGGCTACTTCAAGTTCGGCGGCTCGACCGTCATCCTCATCACCCGCGCCGGCGCCCTGAAATTCGACGACGATCTCGTGCGCAATTCCGCCGCGGGGCTCGAAACGCGAGTTCGCTGCGGCGAGCGCATTGCCATCGAAAGCCATGGAAACTAAACCTGCCGACCTCGCCATCATCGGCGGCGGCGCTGCCGGCATGTCCGCCGCCGCCGTCGCTGCCGAACGCCGCTTGGGCGTCGTGCTCGTCGAACGCAAGGCGCGGCTCGGCTCCAAGGTGCTGATGACCGCCAACGGCCGCTGCAACTTCACCAAGGACCTTTCCGCCGACCAGTTCCTGAAAGATGTCGGCCCTTGTTCGCGCTTCGTCGCCGAAGCCCTCCGCGAATGCCCGCCGCGCCAGATCATCGCCGGCTTCAAGTCGCTGAACGTGCCGCTGCGGCGCATGGCCGACGGCCGGATGTTCCCGGCGGACGGCAAGGCGGCGACGATCGTCCACGCCTTCGGCGACCTGCTGCGCGACCACGAAGTGCCGATTCTGACCAACTGCCCGGTGCGGGCCGTCGAAAAGGTCGGCGGCCCCCGACCGTGCTTTCGCGTGCAAACCCGGAACTTCGACCTGCTCGCTCGCAACGTGCTCGTCGCGACCGGCGGGGTCAGTTACCCAAAGACCGGCTCGGTCGGCGACGGGCAGAACTTCGCACGGGCGCTCGGCCATCGGCTCGTGCCCTATCGCCCCGGACTGATCGGGCTGGAGACCGCCGACCGTCGCGTGACCCAACTCGCCGGCCGGCGCTTTGAAGACGACGGTCGCGCCAAGGTGCTGGACGAGGACGGAAAAGTGCTATTCGACTACCGCGGCGAAGTGGACTGCGAAAACTTCGGCCTTTCCGGCGCGGCCATCTACAACTGCCAGCGGTTCATTGAGCACGCTGGGCTTCGCAACTACACCTTGGAGGTCTGGTTCGGCCGCAACCGGCTCCAGTTCCAGAACTTGAAGCCGCGGCCCGTCAAGGAAGCGATCGTCACGCTCGGCGGCGTCGCCACCGACGAAATCGACCCGCGGACCATGCAGTCCAAAATCGTGCCCGGGCTGTATTTCGCCGGCGAAGTCATGGACATCGACGGCCCGACCGGCGGCTACAACCTGACCCTCGCGTTCGCGACGGCGCGCAAGGCCGTTCAGGCAATTGCCGCGCTCAAGGCGCCTTAGGCGCAGCCGGCGGCACCGACGCTCCCGGCGGCCACCCCGGCCACCGACAGAACCGCCGCCAGCAGCATTGCCATGAACTTGCTCATGTCTGACATCCCCCTGTTGCCGGCGGCGGCGGCGGCCTTAGTGCCGGAAGCTACGCTGACCGGTGAAGACCATCGCGACCTTCGCGTCGTTCGCGCAGTCGATCACGTCCCAGTCGCGAATCGCTCCGCCAGGCTGCACGCACGAGGTAATGCCCTCGCGAATGCCGACCTCCAGCCCGTCGCGGAACGGGAAGAACGCGTCCGACACCATCGCGCAACCGGGCAGCCCACCCTTCTCGGCCCGGGTCTGCTCCATGATCTCCGCCTGCTTCTTCGCACCATCCGCCTCGCCGAACGCGAGCCGGAGATCGTTGAAGGGCTTCTGGTACTTCTCCCAGCTGATCCAGTCCGCGTGCTTCGTATAGGCCTTGTCACGCGCGATTTCCGCCACCCCGACGCGGTCCTGCTCCCCGGTGCCGATGCCGACGGTGGCGCCGTCCTTCACATAAAGGACCGAATTGGAAGTGACCCCCGCCTCGACCAGCCAGCCGAACACGAGATCCTCGTACTCCTTCGCCGTCGGCAGCCGCTTGATCTTATGCTCCTCGAAAGTGACCTCGCCGGTCTCCTTGTTCGTGATCTTGCGGTTGCAGTACGCCGGCATCATGTCCCCGGCCTTGCGGGCCTTGCAGACGAAGCTCGTCTGCGCGACGATGCCGCCGTCGACGAGGGACTTGAAGTCGATGACCGGCTTGGCGACGAAGTCGGTGAGGCGCGCCATGTTCCGGATGCGGAAGACGCGCAGGTTCTTCTTCGTCGCAAAGAGATCCATCACGCCCGGCTCGAAGTCCGGCGCCACCACGACCTCGGCGTAGTTTTCGACGATGAGCTTCGCCGTCTCCAGGTCACACGCGCGGTTCAGGGCGATCGCGCCGCCGAACGCCGCCAGGCGGTCCGCCTTGTTCGCGCGGAAGTACGCCTCGGCGAGCGCCGAGCCGACGGCGACGCCGCACGGGTTGTTGTGCTTGACGATGACCGCGCACGGCTTGTCCATCAGGTAGCGGAGGATGTTCAGCGCGTTGTCGGTGTCGGTGACGTTCGTCTTGCCCGGATGCTTGCCGGACTGCAGGAGTTCGGGAACAGACGCGAGGAACTGCCCGGCCTGCAGGGTCTCGACG
>JAZLMR010000099.1:0-21963 GCA_045598785.1 Kiritimatiellia bacterium | reverse complement strand
ATGCCGGAGCAGAACAAAATGATCGGGCGCGGGCGATTGGGGCATCCTGAACGGACAACAGGAGCGCGAATGACGCGCCACGACCTTTCGGATTGGCCGCTGTCCGCTGGCTGCTGGCAGCTGAAAAACTTCCGACGCATTTAAATCTGCTGAGACCCCGCAAAGGGGGATCAGACGATTTTAATGCGTCGGCCCTAGTTTTTTGCGCGGGTGAGTTGCAGGGACGGCTGATTTTTTGATATACTTTACATTTCCGTGCCCAAAGTCGGGGCGGACGCGGCTGAAATCCGCGATCATCAACTAACAACAAGAAGTATACTAATGGCTATCAGAAAGCCCACGGCTCCGGCTGCGAAGTCTTCCGCGATGGCGGAAATGCTCGCTTCGGCGGCGCAGGAGACCAAGTTCAGGAACGGCAGCCTCATTGAAGGCACCGTCAGCGCAATCAAGGGTGACGACGTTTTCGTCGACATCGGTTACAAGTCCACCGGGATGATTTCCATCGACGAGTTCGGCGAGGGCGCCGAAGTCAAGGTCGGTGACAAGGTCACGGTCATGCTCGTCAAGCTGGAAGACGACAAGACGGGGATGGTCGAGCTCTCGAAGAAGCGGGCGGACGACAAGATCCGCTGGGAGAAGATCCTGGAGCGTTATGTCGAAGGGTGCGTGGTCACGGGTACGATCAAGTCCGCCATCCGCGGCGGTCTGCTCGTTCAGATCGACGATGTCGAGGCGTTCCTGCCCGGCAGCCAGGTCGAAATCGCGCCGGTCAAGGAGCTTGAACCCTATGTGGGCCAGACCTTTGACTTCAAGGTCATCAAGATTTCCAACGAGCGTCGCAACCTCATCGTTTCCCGTCGCGAGCTGATCGAAGGCACGATGGCGGAGAAGCGCGAGGCGCTGCTCGCGTCGTTGCAGGAGGGCGAGATCCGCAAGGGCCGGGTGAAGAACATCACCGATTTCGGCGCGTTCATCGACCTCGACGGCATCGACGGTCTTTTGCATATCACCGACATGAGCTGGGGCCGCATCAAGCATCCGAGCGAAATGCTCAAGGTCGGCCAGGAGCTCGACGTCATGGTGCTCAAGGTCGAGCGCGATCGCGAGCGCATCTCGCTCGGCCTCAAGCAGACCACCAGCAATCCGTGGGACACGATCCAGGATCAGTTCCCGGTGGGTGCGCGCGTTTCGGGCAAGGTCGTCAATCTCGCCGCCTACGGTGCGTTCGTCGAGATCGCTCCCGGCATCGAGGGCCTGGTGCACATCAGCGAGTTCAGCTGGACGAAGCGCGTGGCGCGGGCGTCCGACATGCTGGCGGTCGGTGATGAAGTCCAGGTCGTGGTGCTGTCGATCGACGTCGAGAACCAGAAGATCGCCCTCGGCATCCGTCAGACCCAGGACAATCCCTGGGACACGGTGCAGGAGCGCTTCCCGGTCGGCTCGAAGATCACGGGCAAGGTCCGCAACTTCACGGCTTACGGTGCGTTTGTCGAGCTCGAGGAGGGCATCGACGGCATGATCCATGTCAGCGACATGAGCTGGACGCGCAAGATCAACCATCCGTCGGAGTGCCTGCAGAAGGGTCAGGAAGTCGAAGCCGTGGTGCTCGACGTCAATGCCGCGGAGCAGCGCATCTCGCTCGGCCTCAAGCAGGCCCAGCAGGATCCCTGGGAAGAGATTTCCAAGAAGTTCCCGGTCGGTTCGACGGTCAAGGGCAAGGTTTCCAAGATCGCTTCGTTCGGCGCGTTTGTCGAGCTCGAGGACGGCGTGGACGGTCTCGTCCACATCTCCCAGATCTCCGATCAGCGCATCGAGAAGGTCAAGGACGCGCTGGACGTCGGCCAGGAGGTCGAGGCTCGGGTCGTCAAGGTTGATCGTGCCGAGCGCCGGATCGGGCTTTCGATCCGCGCGATGACGATGACCGACGACGAGATCAAGGCGCTGGAGGCCGAGGCTTCGGGCGAAGAGGTCAAGCCGGCGTCGGCCAAGAGCGCGGGCGGCGAGAGCTTCGGCAACGCGTTCGAGGCGGCGTTCGCCAATGTCGAATGGCAGCCTGGCGAAGCCAACTAATCTTCAAACGAAAGGAAACAGAAAATGTCCAGAGTTTGTGAAATTTGCGGCAAGGGTCCGTCGGTCGGCAATGTGGTCGTCCGCAAGGGTTCGCCGAAGTACAAGGGCGGCATCGGTCTGCATACGACCGGCATCACCAAGCGGCGTTTCCTGCCGAACCTGCAGTCGATTCGCACGACTGACGGCAAGGGCAACACGAAGCGCATGTGCGTGTGCACGCGCTGCCTCAAGTCGGGCAAGGTGACGAAGGCCTGAGCGCGCTTCGAAGCCTTAAAACGAAGGCCGCGATCGTCTGATCGCGGCCTTGTTTTTTGGCGGTCAGTTTCGCGGGATAGCCGATTTTTGCTATAATGTCCGCAAGGAGATCTTATGGGCGGCTTTTGCGGGGTAATTTCAGAGCAGGATTGCGTCAGCGATCTGTTTTTCGGTACCGATTATCATTCCCATCTGGGCACGCATCGCGGCGGCATGGCGGTGCTGGGGCCGAGGGGTTTTCAACGTTCGATTCACAACATTCAGAACTCGCCGTTTCGCTCCAAGTTCGAGCACGACGTGTCGCGCTTTGAAGGCGCGGTGGGCATTGGCGTCATTTCCGACACCGACCCGCAGCCGCTGGTGATGTGCTGCCGGCACGGCACCTTCGGCATTGTCACGGTCGGGCTCATTTCCAACATCGAGGAGCTCAAGAACGAGCTCTTTAACGCCAATTCGGCGCAGCTGCAGTTCTCGACCACCAGCGGAATGGTGGGACCGACGGAAGTCGTCTCGGCGCTCATCGCCACCCAGTCCTCGGTCATCGAGGGCGTTCGGTACGTGCAGCGGAAGATCAAGGGCAGCTGTTCGCTGCTGATCGTGACCGAAGACGGGCGCCTCTATGCCGCGCGCGACCGCTACGGGCGCACGCCGATTGTCATCGGCCACAAGGAAGGTTCGACGATTGCGCTGATGGAGTCGTGCGCACTGCCGAATCTGGGCTACGAACATGTGCGCGACCTGGGACCCGGCGAAATGGTGGAGATGGAGCCTGACGGTTTCACCACGGTGATCGAGCCGGGCGAAAAGATGGCCATTTGCTCGTTTCTTTGGGTCTATTACGGCTATCCGGCTTCGGCCTACGAGGGCCGCAATGTCGAAATGGCCCGCTATCGCTGCGGCAGCGCGCTGGCGAAGCGCAATCCGGTGCCGGCCGACGCCGCCTGCGGGATTCCCGACAGCGGCATCTCCCATGCGCTCGGTTATGCGCACGAAGCGGGTATCAAGTATGCGCGTCCGTTCGTGAAGTACACGCCGAGCTGGGCGCGGAGCTTCATGCCGTCCGACCAGCGTCAGCGCGACCGGGTGGCGTCGATGAAGCTGATTCCGATTCCCGGGCTGATCAAGGGCCGGCGGCTGGTGTTCTGCGACGATTCGGTGGTGCGCGGCACCCAGCTGGGCAAGCAGGCGGACCGTCTCTATGCCGAAGGCTGCAAGGAGGCGCATGTGCGCATCGCCTGTCCGCCGCTCCTCTATCCCTGCCGCTTCATCAACTTCTCGCGTTCCAAGAGCGTCTACGACCTCATCACGCGGCGCTATATCCGCGGCAAGGAGGGCGAAAAGGCGGACATCGCGAAGTATGTCGATCCCCATGGCGAGCCTTACAAGGGCATGGTCGAATACATTCGCGAGAAGTTGAATCTCACTTCGCTCGCGTTTCAGACGGTGGACGACCTGGTGGCGGCAATCGGGCTGCCAAAGGATCAGGTCTGCACCTATTGCTGGACCGGCGAGGACGTTTCGATGCCGGGCTCCTGTGCGCACGGGTGCGCGAACTGTCCGCATCATTGCCCGTAAGACAGGAGGGCTGACATGACGCACCTCATGGACGATCCGTACCTGAAGCCCTTTGAGGCGGCGATTCGGGGGCGGGCGCAGCGGGCGGAAGACCGCCTGCGCGAGCTGACGCAGGGGAAGGTGTCGCTGGCGGCGTGGGCCGACGCCCACCACTACTACGGGCTTCACAAGGTCCCCGCGCTCCGCAACGGGCGCCGGGTGGCTCGCACCTCCGAATGGGTCTTCCGCGAGTGGGCGCCGCGGGCGACCTCGATGTGGCTGGTCGGAGATTTCAACGGGTGGAAAATCGATCCCGACTTTGAGGTGTTTCGGATTCCGGGCACCGATGTCTGGGAACGCCGGATCCCGGCGGACCGCATCCGGCACGGGGACAAGTATCACCTGGAGATGCGCTGGGACGGCGGGCATGACGAGCGGATTCCCGCCTTTGCGCGCTATGTGACGCAGGACGCGTCGACGCAGTTGTTTTCGGCTTCGGTGTGGGCGCCGCCGCGCAAATACCGCTGGAAACACGCGCGACCGGATCCGGCGCCGGTGCCGCGGATTTACGAGGCGCATGTCGGCATGGCGACCGAGGAGGAGCGGGTCGGCTCCTATGCGGAGTTCCGCGACCAGGTGCTGCCGCGCATCAAGGCCGCCGGTTACGACACGGTGCAGCTCATGGCGGTGATGGAGCATCCTTACTACGGCAGCTTCGGCTATCACGTCTCGTCGTTTTTCGCGGCCTCTTCGCGTTTCGGCACCCCCGACGACCTGAAGTCGCTGGTGGACGCCGCCCATGGCCTGGGGCTCCGGGTGATCATGGACCTCGTGCATTCGCATGCCGTTGCGAACGAGCGCGACGGGCTTTCGCGTTTCGACGGCACCGATTACCAGTTCTTCCATTCGGGGGCGAAGGGGTGGCATTCGGCCTGGGGCAGCCGCTGCTTTGACTACGGCAAGACGGAGGTGCTGCGCTTCCTGCTGTCGAATTGTCGCTTTTGGCTGGAGGAATACCGCTTTGACGGCTTCCGCTTCGACGGCGTGACCTCGATGCTGTTCTGGAATCACGGGCTCGGGGACGCCTTCACCAGTTACGGGATGTACTTCAACGGTTCGGTCGATGACGACGCCTGGGTCTACCTGCAGTTGGCGAATCGCGTCATCCACGAGGTGCGGCCGTCGGCCATCACCATCGCCGAGGATGTCAGCGGGATGCCGGGGGTGGCGGCGCCGGTCGCCGACTGCGGCATCGGGTTCGACTACCGCATGGCCATGGGCGAGCCGGATTTCTGGTTCCGGCTGGCGGAGAAGGTGCGCGACGACGACTGGCCGATGGGCGGGATATACTGGGAGCTTACGAACAAGCGCGCCGAAGAGCGGGTGGTCAGCTATGTCGAATCGCATGATCAGGCGCTGGTCGGCGGCAAGACCTTTTTCTTTCAGCTGGCGGACGCGGCGATCTACTGGGGCATGGGCAAAGATCAGCACGGGATGGAGATCGAGCGGGCGCTGGCGCTTCACAAGCTGGCGCGGCTCGCGACCGCGGCGCTGAACGGCGGCGCCTACCTCAACTTCATGGGCAATGAGTTCGGGCATCCGGAGTGGATCGACTTTCCACGGGCGGAAAACAACTGGAGCTATCATCACGCGCGGCGGCAGTGGTCGCTTCGGGACGATCCCGAATTGCGCTTCAAGCCGCTGGCCGACTTTGACGCGGCGATGCTGCGGGTGCTTTTCGCCGGTCGCGACTTGCAGCAGCCGCCGATTCGGCTCGCGGCCAACGAACCCGACAAGGTGCTCGCGTTCGTGCGCGGGGACCTGCTTTTCGCGTTTAATTTCAATCCCGAGCGGTCGTTTGCGGACTACGGGATCATGGTGCCGCCGGCGACGGCTTGGCGTGAGGTCCTCGATACTGACGAATTGCGGTTCGGCGGACAGGGGCGCATTCGCCCGGTGGCGAAGTATTCGCCGTCCCTGGTGCGGGATCGCGGGGAATGGGTGCAGCAAATTCGGCTTTATCTGCCGGCGCGGACGGCGATCGTGTTGTCCCGAACCGCCCAATAATGATATAATTGTAAGACAATGACGAGATTGGAGGAAAAGTGGGAGTTAACCCGCGAGACGGTCGGCGACGAGGGGTTGTCGATCGTCATGCCGCTTTATCGGCTGGCCCAGGCGGCCGAGGACAATCTCCAGGAAGTCGCGAAACTCTTCGAGAAGCATCGCATTCGCACGGAACTGGTGCCGGTGGATGACGGCAGCGGCGACGGCACGGCGGAGATTCTCGGGCGATTTCGGCTGGACGGTTTCGAACATGTGACGCTGCGGGCGGTGGTCTGCCGGCGCAACGGCGGCAAGGGCGCGGCCTTGCGGGCGGGCTTTGAGGCGTCCACCGGGCGCTATGTGATGCTGCTCGACGGCGACTTGGACATCCATCCCAAGCAAACCCCGTATTTCTTCGAAGAGCTGGTCAAGCAGGCGGCCGACATTGTGGTCGGCTCCAAGCGTCATCGGCGGTCGGTGGTGCAGTATCCGTGGCACCGGCGTCTGGTGAGCGGTTGCTATTTTACGCTGGTGAAGTGGTTCGTGGGGTTGCCGGTGACCGACACCCAGACGGGCATGAAGCTTTTCAAGCGCGAGGTGCTGGGGCCGGCGCTGGCGCGAATGCTGGTCAAGACCTACGCCTTCGACCTGGAGCTGCTGGCAATTGCGGCGAATCGCGGCGCGAAGATCGTGGAGGCGCCGGTGGTGATCCGCTTCGGCGAGAAGTTCGGCGCGCTCAAGCCGAAGACGGTCTGGCAGATGTCGCTGGACACCCTGGCGGTATTCTACCGGCTGCGCATCCTGCGCTATTATTCCAAGTGCATGGTGCCGAAGAAGCTCGACCACGATCCGCTGGTGTCGATTGTCATTGCCTGTCCGAAGCCCAGCTGGATGCTGGACGAGTGCCTGAAGGCGATTGCGGCCCAGAGCTATGAGCACTGGGAGGTGATCGTGCTGCCCGACGAAGCGGCGGCGGCCGACGCGGGAGCGGATCCGGCGAAGGTGCGCTTTGTCGCGACCGGCAAGCTGCGCCCCGCCGAAAAGCGCAATCGCGGCATTCGCGAGGCGAAGGGGGAGATCGTCGCCTTCATCGACGACGACGCCTATCCCGACGGCCATTGGCTGGAGTATGCGATCAAGTATTTCGGCGACCGCGACATCGGCGCGGTGGGCGGCCCCGGAGTCACGCCGCCCGGCGACACGCGGATGGCCCGCATCGGCGGGCGGGTCTACGACAACTGGCTGGTGACCGGCAACTTCCACTATCGCTATCGGGCCGGCGGCGTGCGGATGGACGTCGACGACTACCCGAGCTGCAACCTGTTCGTGCGCAAGGACGTGCTGGACAAGATCGGCGGCTACCGCACCGACTTCTGGCCGGGCGAAGACACCTTGCTCTGCAAGGACATCGTCGACAACTGGAAGCGCATCGTCTACGACCCGTGGGTGATCGTCTACCATCATCGCCGGCCGCTGTTTTCGGCGCATCTCCGGCAGCTCGGCCGCTATGCCTTTCACCGGGGCTACTTTTGCAAGCGCTTCCCGTCCAATTCGCTCCGGCTCAGTTATTTCGTGCCGACGCTCTTCGACCTGTATGTCGCGTTCCTGGCGGTGATCGGCATTGTCAACGAGACGGGAATCGGCCGCATCACCTTCCATACCTGGGGCGGTTACCTGCCGCTCTGGATCTATCTGGCGCTCGTGGTGCTGACGACTTTCAGCTTCAAGCCGCACCATTGGCTGCTGACGGCGGCCGGAGTGGTCGCCAGTCATGTCTGGTACGGCATCCGCTTCATCCAGGGACTGTTGTCCCGCAAGGCTCCGTGCGAATATCTGGGAAAGGATCACGCCCATGGCGAAGGCGTTAATTTGGTCTAGTTGGATACTGGCGTCGTATCTGGTCGGCGCGATACCGTTCGGCTTCCTGATCGGCAAGCTGCGCGGCGTCGATGTCCGCACCGTCGGCTCGAAGAATATCGGCGCGACGAATGTCTACCGTACGGTCGGCAAGCCGTGGGGCTTTCTCGCGTTCGGCTGCGATTTTCTCAAGGGCCTGGCGCCGACTTCGCTGGCGACGACCTGCGTCGAGCCCGACCTGGCGGTGGCGGTAGGCCTGGCGACGGTCATCGGGCACACGCTGACCGTGTTCATGAAGTTCCGCGGCGGCAAGGGCGTGGCGACGGCCTTCGGCATGCTGATGGCGCTGTGTCCGGCGCTGGTGTCGCTCGCGTTCGCGCTGTTTGTCGTCACGGTCTGGCTCAGTCACTACATTTCGCTCGGCAGCTGCCTGGCGGCGGCGGCGATGGCGGCGTCCATCTGGTTCGACTGGCCGCGCGAATACGTACTTTCGCTCAAGGTCGTGATGACGCTGCTGGGGCTCTTTATCATCGTGAAGCACAAGTCCAACCTCGAGCGGCTCGTCAAAGGCTGTGAAAACAAGATCTACTGACATGAAGAAGAATCTGATTCGCTTTACCGACACTACGCTCCGTGACGCCCATCAGTCGCTTTGGGCGACGCGGATGCGCACCGACGACATCCTGGCGATCGCCAGCGAGATTGATCAGGCCGGCTACTATTCGCTGGAGTGCTGGGGCGGCGCCACCTTCGACGTGTGCATGCGCTTTCTCCGGGAGAATCCCTGGGAGCGGCTACGGCAGCTGAAGCGCGTATGCAGGCGCACGCCGCTGCAGATGCTGCTCAGGGGGCAGAACCTCCTCGGGTACCGGCATTATCCTGACGACGTCGTCGAGCGCTTCATCGCGCTGGCGTGCGAGAACGGGATGGACATCTTCCGCGTGTTCGACGCGCTTAACGATCCGCGCAACCTGGAGACGGCGGTCAGATGCGTCAAGAAATACGGCGGGCACGCCCAGGGCACGATTTGCTATACGACTTCGCCGGTCCATACCGTCGCCAATTACGTCAAGTTGGCCAAGACGGAAGCGGCGATGGGCATCGATTCGCTGGCGATCAAGGACATGGCCGGCATTCTCACGCCGGGGGCGGCGTACGAACTTGTCGGGGCGCTCCGCAAGGCGCTGCCCGAGCTGCCGATTCAGGTGCATTCGCACATGACCAGCGGCATGGCGGCGGCGATGTATCTCAAGGCGGTCGAAGCCGGCGCCGGGTGCGTTGACTGCGCGATTTCAACGCTGTCTTCGTTCTCCAGCCAGCCGCCTTGCGAGTCGATCAAGACGATGCTCGAGAGCGAAGGCTACGCGACGACGCTGGATACGGGCAAGCTGACGGCGATCAACCGCTATTTCAAGGAGCTCAAGGCGAAGCGGCAGCCGGCTTCCAGCGCCAAGGTGGAGCCGGTGGACGCGGGCGTCCTGGTGCACGCGATTCCCGGCGGCATGATTTCCAACCTGCGCTCGCAGCTGGCGCAGCAGGGGGCGTTGGACCGGCTCGATGAAGTGCTGGCCGAACTGCCGCGGACGCGCGCCGACCTCGGTTATCCGCCGCTGGTGACACCGACTTCGCAGATCGTCGGCGTGCAGAGCGTCCTGAACGTGCTGTCGGGCAGGCGCTATTCGATGGTGACGGACGAGACCCGGCGTTATGCGGCCGGTTATTACGGCGCCACGCCGGCGCCGATCGCGCCGAAGCTCCGCAGGCAGCTCGTGGGCAAGCTGAAGCCGATTTCGGTGCGTCCGGCCGATTTGCTCCAGCCCGGGCTGGCGGCGGCGGCGGACGAGTTGCCGCCTAATACGATTCGCGCCGAGGAGGATATCCTTTCCTACGCGATCTTCCCCGAAGTCGCGCTCGGGTATTTCAAGTGGCGGAAGGAAGGCGGTCCCATTCCCGCCGATGCGGAGCAAGTCGGAGCTCAGGCTCCGGCGGCACCATCGGCTCCGGCGGCTGCGTCGACGCCGGCGGCTTCGCCGGCCGTCAAGGGCACGCCGGTGTTGGCGCCGCTCAACGGCACCTTCTACCGCAGCGACGCGCCCGGCAAGCCGCAGCTGGCGGCGGACGGGGCGACGGTCAAGGCGGGCGCGGCGGTTTGCGTAGTCGAGGCGATGAAGCTCTTCAACCCGATCAAGGCGCCGGCGGCGGGCAAGATCACCTTCCTGGTCAAACATGGCCAGGCGGTGACGAAGGGGCAGCCGGTGGCTGCAATCAGCTAATTTCAGGGAGGTCAACGAGATGGCAAGTCGAAGCAAACCGAAAAATCCGCGAATTCTCATCGTCACGCCGGAGATCACCTATCTCCCGGAGGGCATGGGCAACCTCGCCGGCAAGATGTCCGCCAAGGCCGGCGGCATGGCCGATGTTTCGGCGTCGCTCGTTCAGGCGCTCCACGAGCTCGGGGCCGATGTCCATGTGGCGCTACCGCATTATCGGCGGATGTTCCATGTCGAGACGGCGCAGCTGGTGGCGGAGGAGCTGCGCAAGTACAAGAGCCATCTGCCCGACGAGCGCATTCATCTCGCCGAAGACCGGTGCTTCTACTATCGTGACACCGTCTATTCGCAGGGCGACGGCAATCTCAAGCTGGCACTGGCGTTTCAGCGCGAGGTGATCAACAACATCATTCCGCGGGTGCAGCCGGATCTCATCCACTGCAACGACTGGATGACGGGACTCATTCCCGCCGCCGCCCGACGCGAGGGGATTCCGTGCCTCTTTACGGTGCACAACATCCATACGCACAAGCTTACCCTGGCGCAGATCGAAGACGCGGGCATCGATGCCGCCGAATTCTGGGAAAACCTTTACTTCGGCTATCCGCCCTACAACTACGAAGAGTCGCGCAACGGCAATCAGATCGACCTGCAGGCTTCGGGTTGCTTTGCCGCGCACTTCATCAACACGGTGTCGCCGACTTTTCTGCAGGAGATCGTCAACGGCTGGCATTCGTTCGTGCCGGATTCGATCCGCAACGAAATCCGCAACAAATTCAACGCCGGGTGCGCGGCGGGCATTCTTAACGCGCCGGACTCGGCCGACAATCCGGCGACCGACGACAAGATTCCGTTCAAGTACACGGCGGAGACCCAGGCGGAGATGAAGCGTCAGAACAAGCTGGCGCTGCAGCACGCGCTGGGGCTGCGGGAAGATCCCGAAGCGCCGCTCTTCTTCTGGCCGAGCCGGCACGATCCGGTGCAGAAGGGGCCGCAGCTGCTGACCGACATCACCTATCGGTTTCTGGCCAAGCATCCGACGGCGCAGCTGGCGATCATCGCCAACGGTCCGTTCCAGCAGCCGTTCTGGGACATCCGCGAATTTCATGCGCTACACGACCGGCTGGCGGTGCACAACTTTGACGGCCGGCTTTCGCAGCTCGGTTTCGCGGCCAGCGACTTCACGCTCATGCCGTCGCTCTTCGAGCCGTGCGGGCTGCCGCAGATGCAGGCGCCGATCTACGGGTCGCTGGCGGTGGTGCACAATACCGGTGGGCTTCACGACACGGTCGAGCATCTGGACTGGAATCAGTCGAAGGGCAACGGCTTCGTGTTCGACACCTACGATTCGGGCGGGCTCTTCTGGGCCATGGATCAGGCGATGGAATTCTATCGGCAGGACCTGACCGTGCGCAATCGCGAGATTTCGCGGATCATGACGGAATCGCTCCGTCGCTTCAATCACGCGGCCTGCGCGAAGGAATACATCGGCCTTTACGAACGGATGCTGGACCGTCCGCTGGTGCGGCGATGAGGGCTCGGGGGTGACGCCCGGCAGACAAGATGGAGAAAAAGAATATGGTTGAGGAATATGTGAAGGCGTTGGAGGCGGCTAAGGGCGTCGACATTCGCACTTATGACGTTAGGGGCAAGTCGGGCATCACCGATTATTTCGTGGTGGCGACCGGGGCGGCCGCGCCGCATCTGAAGGCGCTCGTAAAGGCGCTGCCCAAGGCGAATCGGATTTCCGGCGATCCCGAGTCCGGCTGGATCGTGGCCGATTACATTGACGTCGTCGTGCATGTCTTTTCGGCCGAGGCGCGCGCCTATTACGCGCTGGAAAAGCTTTGGGCGTAAGCGGAGAAGTGCGGAGTGAGAATTGTCGTCAAGGACATTACCCGGCCTTTGGAGTTTGACCTGAGCCGGCCCCTGGAGGTTGAAGTCGGTTGCGGCAAGGGCAAGTTCCTGACGGCGCGGGCAAAGGCGCATCCGGAGTGCGATTTTCTCGGCATCGAGCGCATGCTCGACCGGGTGCGGGCGTTTGAGCGCAAATGTGTCCGCGACGGCCTCGGCAACGCGCAGGTTCTGCGGTTGGAGGCGCTTTACACCTTTCATTATCTGCTGCCGGCGCATCATGCCCGCACGGTGTATGTGTTCTTTCCCGATCCGTGGCCGAAGAAAAAACATCATTCGCATCGGCTCTTCGGCCCGCTGTTCCGAACGGCGCTGTGGAAGCGGCTGGAGTTGGGCGGCAAGCTGGAGTTCGCGACCGACCATCGGGAATATTTCGAGGAGGTTTGCGCGGGCTTTGCCGGTGATGCGCGTTTCCGGCGGGTCGAACCGATGTCGCGGCCGCCGGAGGTCTGGACGGAATTCGAGACGAAGTTCCGGCAGGAGGGGCTGCCGATTCATGCCGCCGCCTGGCAGTCGCTGCCGGCGGACGATGCGCCGCTGAAGCCGCTGACGATTCCGTCCGAGGCCGAGCCGCGGGATGGGATTTACCGGCGCGACGAGGCCAAGTTCGCGGCGGCAAGCGGGGAGGACGCGTAAGATGAAAACGACCAGGTTGGCGGACTTCCAGCAGGAATTGCGGACTACCGGCGCCTATCGGACGCACGACGACTGCCGCGCGGCGAACCGTGCCCGGCCGGGCTGGTGGACGACGCTCTATTATTCCTGGGGCGTCACGCGGGTGTTCCCGCTTTGCGCGATTGCCGAGCCGCTCGGGCGGCTGGATCAGGCGCGGTGGGCGGAATTCTGCTTTTCCACCGTTACCCATGCCGAGCACCTGGGCATGAACGTGATTGTAGAAGGGTTTGACCACCGGCTGAAAGTTGACGGCCCCGTGATGTACCTGTGCAATCACATGTCGATGACCGAAACCATCCTGCTGCCGCCGATTCTGCTGGCGGTGCGGCCGCTCAGTTATGTCGCGAAGGCTTCGCTGGCGCATTTGCCGCTGCTGGCGAAGGCGGCCGATCACATGGGCATGGTGCCGGTTACGCGCACTTCGCCGCGCGCGGACCTGGTCAATTTGCTCAAGGTCGGCACCGAGCGCATCCAGGTGGGCAACGATTTTCTCATTTACCCGCAGGGAGCCCGTTGTGAGGTTTTCAGTCGGGCGAAATATTCGTCGATTGGCGCCAAGCTGGCCGAGAAGGCGAATTGCCCGATCGTGCCGATCGTGGTGGACACCCGGTGCCAGCCGACGCGCAAGCGGGGGATGCTGAAGAAGATTTTCAAGGATTTCGGCCCGGTCAATCCGGCTTATGACATTCATGTCGCCTTCGGTCCGGCGATTGCTCCGGATCGGGCCAAGCTGATGCATGAGGCCGCTTTCGACTGGATGGCGAGCAAGCTTTCCGAATGGGGGCTGCCCGTGGAGCGATAGCGGCTGATTGGGCTTTTGACGGTAAATTAGACACGGAAAAGGGGAGACAAGATGAAGAAGTGGATGATGATGGCAGGGGTGCTGGCGGCGGCGATTTCGGCGCAGGCTTCGAGAGACGTGCTGACGGCCGCGGCCGACGGCGAGGCGAAGCTGGCGGGTCCGGCGGGCGAAAAACTGGAACGGTTTTTCGCGCACCGCATTCTCGGCGATTTTGCCAAGGAGACCGTGTTCCCGGAAGCGCGGCAGGCGTTTGTCGATCGCGATGACGATTTGTTCGGGCCGTTCCCGCCCGGTTATCCGCGGCGCTTCGGCATGTGGAAGGGCGAGTTCTGGGGCAAGCTGATGATTTCGGCCTCGCGCATTGCCAAGTACGAGCACGACGAGCAGCTTAAGACCTGGCTGCACGAAGAGGCGTTGCGGCTCATCGCCACGCAGGATGCCGACGGCTATCTCGGCACTTATCGCGATCGCGACTACATCCAGTCGATGGACATGGACGAAATGAAGACCAATTCCTGCATCAAGGGAGCGTGGAACTGGAACCTCTGGGGCCGCAAGTACACAATCTGGGGTCTCCTCATGAACTACGAGCTGAACGGAGATCCGGTCGTGCTCAAGGCCGCCGAGCGCTCGATGGACCATATCCTTTCCCAGCTGAAGGCGAAGCAGCTCCGATTCAGCGACACCGGCACTTTCCACGGCGTGCCGTCGATGTCGATTCTCAAGCCGCTCCTCAAGCTGTATCAGTTGACGAAGAAGCCGGAGTATTTCGAACGGGCGAAGGAAATCGTCGACGACTGCCGGCGGGCCGACGGGCGGCATCCGAATCTCATCGCCAATGCGTTTTCGGAGCGGCCCCTCGGCGACTGGTATCCCCAGCCCTGGCAGTGGGCCAAGGTCTATGAGAACCTGAGTCTCGCCGACGGCTTGCTGGAGTGGTATCGGCTGACGGGCGAGGCGGGCGTGCTGGAGGCGATGAAGCGGCTGCAGGCGAAACTCAACGAGCATGAGCTCAACCCGATGTTCTCGGTCGGCTATAACGATCAGTTTGCCAATGCCGCGCGGCAGCTGAACGGCGTGTCGGAGCCTTGCGACGTGATTCACTGGATTCGCTTCAACTACGACCTTTATCTGCTGACCGGCGAACCCAAGTATGTCGATGCGATGGAGCTCGGGTTTTTCAACACCTATCTGGCCGCCATCTACCGGAACGGACAGTGGGGCGCGCGCGGCGTGCGGAGTCATACTTTCCATCATGCGATTCTGAACGGCCAGAGCGGCATGAAGCACCAGCATTGCTGCGTCAACAACCTGCCGCGCACCGCTTGCGACATCGCCTCGGTGACGGCGGCCAAGGATGCGGCCGGCACGCTGTATGTGGCGTTTTACAACGACGCGACGGCGGAAGTCGGCGGCGACCGGGTGGAGATCTCTGGCGGGTATCCGTTCCGCGACGAGATTCTGGTCAAGCTGAACAAGCGTACGGCCGGCAAGGTGCGCTTCCGCGTTCCCGCCTGGAGCGCCCGCGACCTTGACCGCGGCACCTGGCGCGAGTTTGACGCGCCGGCGGGCGAGAGCGAATACCGGCTGGTCTTCGACCTGAGCCCGCGGCTCTATGACCCGATGCGGCGGCCGATGACCTACCAGCCGATCGCCTATGACTTTCAGGACGAGGACGAGCCTTTCAAGCGCGATTGGCTCACGCGGATGTGGATGAACTACAGCGACGACTATTCGCTGGCGAACCTGATGCGCACGACGCCGGCGGCGACGATCATGCGCGGACCGCTGCTCCTCGCCAAGGCGCGGGTGGCGGGGACCGAGCAGTCGCAGATCGAGTCGGTCGTCACCGTGCACGGAACGCGGCCCCAGCTGGCGCTGAAGCCGCTGCCGGCCGAAGATTCGATCGCCAGGTGGATGCTGACGATCGGCGAGGGCAAGCTTTCGGTGACGGTGCCGGTCTGCGATTATCCGTCGGCCGGGGACAAGTACGAATTCGGCCAGTACGGTTTTTCGATTTGGTTCTAAGCGCGAGACGAAAGGGGCTTGAAAATGAAGCAGTTGATTTTGGCGCTGGTGCTGGCGGCGGGCTTGTGCGCTTGTCGGCGGACGGATGTGCGGGAGATGACGGTGGAGCTTCCGGGGCTCAACGCCACCAATCAGGCGGTGGTAGTCGAGGCATTGGCCAAATATAACGGCGTCGACAAGAGCTCGTATCGCTGGGACCTGGAGAAAAAGACGCTGACGCTCAAATACGACTCGATGCAGATCGCTCAGGCGAACATTCGCTATGCGATTGACGAGCGGGGCGTCAAGGTCGCCTTCCCGGTCAAGACCGACGACCGCGCCGGCCACTGATTACGCGAAGGTGGAGACGTTCTGCCCCGGGCCGAACGGGGACAGCTCCCGCAGCTTGCGGATTACCGGCGGCAGCTTGTCGAGCACATAGTCGACTTCCGACATCGTGTTGTAGCGCGACAGGGAAATGCGCACCGAGCCGTGCACGGCCGTGAAGGGAACCTTCATCGCCCGAATGACGTGGCTCGGGTCGAGCGACCCGCTGGCGCAGGCGCTGCCGGTCGAAATGCAGATGCCGAGATCGGACAGATGATAGGCGATGGCTTCGCCTTCAATGTATTCAAACGAGACGTTCAGGGTGTTCGGCAGCCGGTGCTCGCGGTCGCCGTTTACGCGCACATTCGGGCAGCTGGCGAGGATGCCGGCCTCCAGCCGGTCGCGCATGGCGGTCAGCCGGACGGCCTCTTCGGCCATGCCGAGCCGCGCGAGTTCGCAGGCCTTGGCGAGCGCGACGATGTAGGGCACGTTTTCGGTGCCGGCCCGGCGCGAGCGTTCCTGATGGCCGCCGAGCATGAAGGGCTTCAGCTTGGTGCCTTTGCGGACATAGAAGATGCCGATGCCCTTGGGGGCGTGGAACTTGTGGCCGGACATCGACAGCATGTCGACGGGAATCGCCTTGACGTCCACCGGAATCTTGCCGGCGACCTGCACGGCGTCGGTATGGAGAATCGCGCCGGCTTCGCGGCAAAGTTCGGAGATCTCCGCCATCGGGAACACGACCCCGGTCTCGTTGTTGGCCCACATGATCGAGACGAGCTTCGGCCCCGGATATTCGAGTTCGCGGCGGAGGTCGTCCAGGTCGAGCTGCCCGACTTCGTTGACCGGCAGCAGGGCGACCGGATGTCCGAGCGCCTTGAGTCGGTTGGCCGGCTGCAGGACCGCCGGATGTTCGACGGCGGTGGTGATCAGCTTCAGTTTCGGGCCGAAATAGTCGGCGGTGCCGCGGATGGCCGAATTGTCCGATTCGGTGGCGCAGGAGGTGAAAAGGATTTCGTCTGGCTCGGCATTGAGGAATCGGGCGACTTCTTCCCGGGCGCGATCGACGTGTCTGGCGACATTGCCGCCGAAGGCGTGCATGGAGCTGGGATTGCCGTAGAGTTCGCAGAAAAAGGGCGCCATCGCGTCACGCACTTCCGGCGCCACTCGAGTCGTCGCATTGTTGTCAAAATATACCGTGTCTGCCATACCTTGATATTATACCACATTCGCGATTGGGGAAATCGCGGATAAATTTTAGTTAATTGGGACATTTTCAGCGTTCATCGAGACAAAATGTCGCATTTTTCGGGGACTGTCCCCATATTTTTGGGGACTGTCCCCAGATTTTCCCCAGATTTTCGGGGACTGTCCCCAGCTATTGACAGTGCTTGGCATGCCTTTTGCTTAATCAAAAATGAAACTTTTAAGGAGCAGTGAACATGAATGCAACTTATGAACCGCCGGAAAACAATGTGAACGTGCTGGAGAAATACGGAACGGATTTGACGGCCCTGGCGCGGTCGGGCAAGCTCGATCCGGTCATCGGCCGGGATACGGAAATCCGCGATGTCATTCGCATTCTTTCCCGCAAGACCAAGAACAATCCGGTGCTGATCGGCGAGCCGGGCGTCGGGAAGACGGCGATCGTCGAGGGACTGGCGCAGCGAATCGTGCGCGGCGACGTGCCGGAAGGCCTGCGCGAGCGCATGGTCTTTTCGCTGGACATGACGGCGCTGATGGCGGGCGCCAGTTACCGCGGGCAGTTTGAAGAGCGGCTCAAGGCGGTTCTGAAGAAGATCCGGGAAAGCGAAGGCAAGATCATCCTCTTCATCGACGAGATTCATACGATCGTCGGCGCCGGCAAGACGGAAGGGTCGTCGGATGCCGGCAACATGCTCAAGCCCATGCTGGCCCGCGGTGAACTTCACTGCGTGGGCGCGACGACGCTCGACGAATACCGTCGCTATATGGAAAAGGATGCGGCGCTGGAACGGCGCTTCCAGCCGGTAGTGGTGGATCCGCCGACGGAAGAGGACGCGATTTCCATCCTCCGCGGCATTAAGGAGCGGTTTGAGAAGTATCACAATGTCCATATCCGCGACGAGGCGCTGGTAAGTTCGGCGGTGCTGTCGTCGCGGTACATTCAGGACCGCTTCCTGCCGGACAAGGCGATTGACCTGCTGGATGAGGCCTGTGCGCGGATTCGCACGGAAATGGATTCCTGTCCGCAGGAGCTGGACGAAATCCGCCGTCACGCGCGGCGGCTGGAAATCGAGGAGATCGCGCTTAAAAAGGAGAAGGACGCGAATTCCCGGAAACGGCTGGAAGAGCTGCAGTCGGAACTTAAGGAGCTCAAGGTGAAGCTTGACAAGATGACGGCGCAATGGCAGGAGGAGAAGGCCGCGCTCGAATCCGTCCGGCGGGTCCGCACCCGACTTGAAGAGGAACGCAATCGCTATGAGAACGCCTTGACGCAGGGCGACAATGAGACGGCGGCGCGGCTCAAGTACGGAGTGATTCCGGAGCTGGAGAAGAAACTCAAGGTGCATGAGGAGGATTTGCGCCGCAATGCGGCTGCCGCGCTGCTGCGCGAGGAAGTCACGGCGGACGAGATTGCCGAAGTGGTCTCGCGCTGGAGCGGCATTCCCGTCACCAAGTTGGTCGAGGGCGAGCGCGAGAAGCTGGTCCGGCTGGCGGACACGCTGCACCAGCGGGTAATCGGCCAGTCGGCGGCGGTGGATGCGGTGGCGGATGCGGTCATCCGTTCGCGGGCCGGCATCAAGAACCGGCAGCGGCCGATTGGCGGCTTTCTCTTCATCGGGCCGACGGGCGTCGGCAAGACCGAACTCGCGAAGGCGCTGGCGCAGGAGCTCTTCGACGACGAGAATGCGATGGTGCGGCTGGACATGTCCGAATACATGGAGAAGTTTGCGGTCTCGCGGCTGGTCGGAGCGCCGCCCGGCTACGTGGGCTTCGAGGACGGCGGGCAGCTGACCGAGGCGGTGCGCCGCAAGCCGGTTTCGGTGGGGTTGCTCGATGAGATCGAAAAGGCTCATCCCGAGGTCTTCAACCTGCTGCTGCAGGTGCTGGACGACGGGCGGCTGACGGACAGTCACGGGCGGACGGTGTCGTTTAAGAATACGGTCGTCATCATGACCTCGAACGCGCCCAGGGACGCGCTGAAGGACATCTTCCGGCCGGAGTTTCTCAATCGGCTGGATGAAATCCTGGAGTTCGCTCCGCTCAACGAGTCGGAAATCGCCCAAATCGTCCGTTTGCAGCTTAAGGATTTCGCGCGTCGGCTTCAGGACCAGGAGTTCCGGCTGGAAGTGGACGAGGCGGCCATTCAGGTGCTGGCCAAGGAGGGCTACGATCCCGCCTTCGGCGCCCGGCCGGTGAAGCGGGCGATCCAGCGGCTGCTGGAGAATCCGATTGCGCGAAGCCTGGTCGCCGGCAAGTATCTTCCCGGCGCGGCCATCAAGGTCACCGCTCGCGATGGTCGGCTGGACATCGGCTGAGTCAGTTCGGGGCGGCGCAAACGGTGCATCCAGGTTGCGGATGGGCGAAAGGGCGTGCTATAATGAGAGACTATGAAAATGCTTTCGCTGACCTTGGCGGCGGCACTGTCCGCTTTCGGATGTTGCGCTGAAACGGTATTGGAGAACGACGCGCTGCGCATTGTCTTCGGCTCGGCCGAGCAGGGCTTTGGCATCCAGTCGATCGAGAACAAGCTCGCCGGCGGCGCCCGGTTCGTGCATCCGACGGGAAAGGGTTGTGACTTCTGGCACATCGCCTTTGCGCGGCAAAATGAAAAGACTCGGTGCATTGACCGGCTTTTTTCCTTTGACAATCAGGTCGCGGCGCGGGAGCGGACTTGCGAGCGCGACGGCGACACGGTCCGTTTCCACTGGCGCGGCATTGCGCTCGCTGGCGAGCCGGACCGTTTTGATGTCACGGCGGAGGTGGTTTTGCCGCCGGGCAAGGCGGCGAGCCGGTGGCGGATTACCACGGCCAATCGCAGTGTGAAGGCTGCCGTCTTCAATCTCTCTTATCCGTGCCTTCAAGATGTCGTCAAGTCTGGCGAGGGCGATGCGATGCTGCCGTCGACCTCCCAGGGCGCGGTGTTGCGGCGGGCCTGGAAAGGCGAAAAATATCCGCGGGAATCAATCTCCCCCGGCTGGCAGTCGCCGGTGGCGGCGTTCTTCCGCGGTTCCGCCGGGCTGTATGTCGCCGCTCACGATCCGGATCTCCGCACCAAGTCGTTGGTTGCCGGCCCTAGTTGCGCTTGCCGTTTCGTCACGCCGGTCGAGAATTCGGGCATCGTCGGCAAGGCGGCGGCCGGCCCCGGCTACGAGGTGGTGATTGCGGCTTTTGGCGGCGACTGGTGGGACGCAGCGCGCCTTTACCGTGACTGGGCGACGCAACAGCGCTGGGCGACGGAAAAGGGCCCGATTGCGCAGCGGCGCGACTTCCCTTCGGCGATGCGCGACACCGACATCTGGATTGGCTTCAAGGAGACAAGTGCGGCTTCGGCTTCAAATCGGATGGTGCGCATTCGCAAGGCCTTTCCGGATGCCAAAGTCGGCATTCACTGGTATGTCTGGCATAACAGCGACTTTGACGTGAACTTCCCGGAGTTCTTCCCGGCGCGTCGGGGTCTGGAGCAGGTGATAGACTTCGGTCGTCGGCTTGGTTTCGTCGTCATGCCGTATGTCGATCTGAAAATCTGGGACATGGATCTGAGCTCGTGGGTGTATGTACGGGAGGACGCTTGTCGTCGGCACGACGGAAAGTTCTATGTCGAGTCGTGGCCAGTTTCCAATCGTCAGTTTGCCGACATGTGTCCGTCTTCGTCTCGCTGGAAGGAGGTCATATCGACGGTCAGTCATCATCTGATTGAGACCAATACGACGAACCGCACCGGCTTCAATGCCGTTTACTACGACCAGTTTGCGTGTGCGGACGCCTGTCCGTGCTATGCCGAGCAACATGGGCATCCGCTGGGCGGCGGCGCTTGGTGGGCGGAGCACTATCGCGCCGCGCTGCGGCCGATGCACGAGCTTTTCTCGGCCCAGAACTATCCGATCACTTCGGAGGGCACCGGCGAGTTCTGTCTCGGGCTGGTGGACGGTTTCCTGGCAATGGGATCCAAGCCGTCGCCAGACGATTTGCCGTTTCATCCGGTCGTCTATTCCGGCTACGGCATGTTCTTTGGCTCTAGTATCAGCCTCAAGGTGCCGGACGAGTCGTTCTTCCGCTATCAGGCGCATAATTTTGTGTATGGCCTGGTGCCGGGGCCGTATGGTCGCTGGGACATCACCCTTGACGAGTTTGCCGCCAAGCGCGCGTATCTTGAACGCTGCATTCGGTTCCGCCGCGCGGCGCGTACTTATCTGGTCGAGGGGCGTATCGAGGGCGAGCTGAAGGTCCTCGGCGAGCTGCCGACGGCGAAGTACGACTGTCCGCGTACCTGGCAGGAATATTATCAGGTCAAGGACGACACGGTGTGGGAATTTCCCGATGTTTTTGCCACGGTCTGGAGCGACTCTACGCGCGGCGGCGTGGCGGTGGTGGTGGCGAATTGCGCCAAGACGCCGCAGACCATCCGATTCCAAGTGCCGGCGGCGGGGCTTCGCCCGGTGGCGATGGACGGCTTGGAAGTTAGCGAGTATGCGGAAGCCAAGGGGATCGGCACGCTGACGATTCCGCCGCGCGGATTTGCGCTGCTTGAATAATTGGTGCAGGGCATTAGACCAGCCATTGTTTGGGTGCTATTTTAATTAGTTGGTGAATTTCTCGGTTCCGATTAACACGGATCCAATCGGTAAAATCTGTTTGATCTTGCCTCGCTGATATTTTAACACAGAGACACGGAGGCACAGAGGTTGGTGTAGATATAATGGCAAATCTACGAATTTGATTTTTACCCAATTGGTTTTCTCTGTGTCTCTGTGCCTCTGTGTTAAAAACTACGGCGCTGATTTTTGTTTGTGGCGTTGCGCCTTTTAATTGGCTTGGTTGGGCTTGGCGTTGTTTTGCTTTCCAGCGTGCGACCGATTTGGCGCGTCCGGACTCGCTGCCAATAACGGGCCGCCGCTGAAAGCCTCGACCCGGCAGAGCCGACTAGCGACGGCCGACGGTCGACATCCGTGGCGAGGCGACTAGCGACGGCCGACGACCGAC
>JAZLMR010000098.1:0-18845 GCA_045598785.1 Kiritimatiellia bacterium | reverse complement strand
ATCGCCAAGAAAATCGAAAAGGAGGAGTCGGGCGCACGATTGAAGATGCGATGAATGCGCCTGAAGCACCAACTGAAGCACCACGTCCGCATTCCGTGAGGCTGGACGGGCATGGGTCAGGGCCAAACTAAATCACCATGGCGTGACCGGGTAGACCGACTTCGCCAGCGATCGATGTCGTGTTCACGATCCGTCCGTAATGTCGCTCCATCATGTGCGGGAGAAACGCCTGGCAAAAGTTGAACACGCCGTCGACATCAACCGTCAGCACTCGCTTCCATTCCTTATAGGGAATTGTCTCGAAGCGCTGTTTGCCCGGCGCATTGCGATGAATCCACACTGCGGCGTTGTTGATGAGGATGTCAACCTTGCCGAAATCCGCAATAGCCCGCTTTGCGAAGTCGAAGACGACCTCACGATCGGCCTGGTCCACGGCATAGGAGCGACACATCGACGGATCGACGCCTCGCGCCCGAAGACGCGCTTCAACGTCTTCAGCCCTGAAGTCAACGGCCGCGCACTTCACGCCCTGGGCGACAAGGCGGCGCACGACACAACTGCCGATATTCCCCGCCGCGCCCGTCACCACGGCAACACGGTTGTCAAAGCTGGCGACATTAGCATAATCAACTTTCATCTACAATCCTTTCTCAAACGCGATTCGGCTTATGATCCAGATTCCTCACGACGGCCGCCATCGACCTCAGGAGGGGTTGATTGCGCGAAGACAGCTCCGTATACTCGTCCACGCAAAGCCACATGCACGAACCGAAGTACGGACCAAGCGTGCGATGCAACCTGCAAAACGGCCCGTTGCTCAGGAACAGGAACGGAACGGACAGCTCATGCCGAAGCAGTCGAAGGGCATCGAAGTTCGACTCAAGCTCCCCTTCGCTGCCGCTGAACGTAACGATCTTGACAATGTCCGCTCCGCGACGTTGCTGTTCAAGGGCGATTTCAAGCACCTCTTCCGGTCGGCGGAATTCCAGCACATGCGAACTCATCAAGACCTCGCCGCCAAGGTCGTGGAACTCGTCGATGACCTTGCGCTGACGATCAATCGCCGCCGCATCGCGCGTCAACTCGAACGACGCAGGGGCAAAGGTGTCCGCCGTCAGATCGACCAGCGTCGCGCCGCACCGAATCGCCACCTTGAGCTCGTCCATCCGTTGACCGTCGTCAAGCCGATCCTGGTTGCACCCGCTTCGGTAATTGGTCAGATACAAGGGGCGATCGGCCAAGTAGGAGAACAAGCTTCGCAACGCCTTTTCATTCCGGTACTCGGGCATCAGCTCCTCCATCTGGAGACCAAACGCATCGGCGCCTTCCTGAATGCCCGTACGGATATGCCCCTCGATCTCGACCGGTCGTCTTGCCATGATCATGTCGACGAGAAACGGGCTTGTCGCTCCCAGGAAAGAAGGTTTGCTCATATTGTCATTCCCTTCAATGATTCTGTGCGCCTTTGCCGAGCCTGGTCTTTCCGGAATGTCACGAAGCACGCGGCAGCGACGGCAAAGACCGTCACGCCCTGCAAGGTCCCCATAAGCGAAAAGCCCAATTCGAACCCCTCGACGCCCTGCCGCTGCGACAATGCGCCGAGCATAATCGGAGCCAACGACCCGCACAGCCCCGCCATCACATTGAGAAAGCCCACCGATGACGACCGGCAGGCGGCTGGCACGACGTCGAATACGGCGGTGAACTGGTTCGCCCCCTGAACGCCCTGGGTCACGCCGAAGACAGCGGCAGCCGCCCACACGGCGACAAGATGCGAGCATCGTCCGAAGACAACCAGCGCGGGAACGGACAGGATCATCGCGCACATGCTGAGGATCATGCGGATCCGCGGCCAGCGGCCGATGAGACGGTCCGTGACGAGGCCCGTGGCCAGCACGGCGACAAGACTGGCGGCGTAATGCCAGAACATGACGCCCGTTCCGGCCTGGGAGACGCTCAAGCCGAACTTCTCCGCCACGAACTTCGGTCCCCAGGCGCAGTAGCCATAGCTCACGAACACCTGCGCGACATAGCCCATGCCGCAGAAAAGAGCCGTCGGACACCCGAAGAACGCACGCAGGGATTCGCCGATCGGAAGGCTCCTCCTCCCCGAAATGTGTTCGCGCAACAGGCGACCGGCGCGGCAGCCCACGACAAGGAACCATCCGCCCAGCAGGATGCCAACGATTCCAAAGACAAGGAATGCGGCCCGCCAGGATCCGAACTTCGAAACGATGGCCGTCACCGTCATCCCGGAGATGAACCACCCGACGAAATAGGCCCCCTGATGACAGCTCATGGCAACGGTCCTCGTATCTCCATGACACGAGGCTATAAGAGCATTAGCCGAAGGACCGTACAATGTCTGCGGGATGACGATGGCAACGGAGACAAGCAAAAAGAGGGACCAGAATCCCGTGGAAAAGCCAGCCAACACGGTCATCACGCTCCATGCCAACGCCGCAAGTCCGATAATCAGCATCCGATTGTACCGATCACCGATAAGCCCTGAAAACGGAACGCAGATCGCATATGTCCAGAATATGCCCGCGCTCAGAACGCCGAACCGGACATTGGAGATACCGGTGTCCTGCTGAATCGGCAAGGCCAAAATGCCCAACAGCGCACGGTCGACCGTATAGACCACGAAGATGAGGCAAAGGAAAGCGAGCAGGAGCCACTTGTTCATCGCACATTGCCCCAGCGGTCGACGCTCCGAACCTCATAGCGTCCGCCCGTCCCGTCGGCCAAGCAGGATGTCGCCACGGTCGACCGCACCTGACGAGCGTCCTTGAACACGCGGTAATAGACATGATCGGCATCTTCGCAGGCGGTCCAGGTGACGCGCCTGTCCTTCACGGCGACTCCCGTCACCGGCGACGGCACGCGGTCGGTATAGTCCGTCGTGAAGAACGTGAGCGAGCGCGCGGGAACCGCCGCCTCGAAGACATCGCCCTTCGGCGTCACGAGCCCCTTCGACGGCTGGAGGTCATTGAAGTCGTTGTGCGGCGGATTCGCGCTGTCGTACTCATAGACGCGGAGCGGTTTCGCAAGCCGGTGCGCGGACTTCACGCGGACAGTCTTCGCCGGACCCCAGTTGACGATGGCGACCGAACAGGAGCCGTCCGGATTCGTCACCGCGCCCACGCGCAGGTCCGTGTCCGTTGTCTCGCTCGGCAGCACCCGCGCACCCTTGCGGAAGAGCTTCGCGAGATAGCCCATCGTGTAAAGGTCGGGATAGGCCGAGTAGTCGTGTTCCTCGTCGCACCAGCGGAAAAGCCCGTTCTTGTTGTAGCGGATGTCAAGCGTGTGGGGTGCGCCGGAGAAGCGCCCGAGGTCGTAGATCGCCTTCTCCTCGGGCGTATCGCCGTTCTCCCGGAGGAACGGATCGGGATAGTCAACCATCGTCCAGGTGATGCCGTGCATCGCCCCGCCGTTCAAAATCGCCAGCCCCATCTCGGCCCGCGAAATCGCCGCTTCATTCGCGGCAACGCTGCCGGGGTCGCGGAATCCGACATGGCTGTCATCGCGCATAACGCCGGCACCCCATGGCGCATTGTGGCCCGTAAAGCCAAATTCGCCGACGGAAAGGCGCTTCTCCTTGCGGCTGCACCGCGCAACCAGGTCGGTGACGGCCGTATAAAGGCGCGTATAGGTTTCGGGATCGCCCGACCGATGATCGCGATCATACAAATGCCAGCAGTAAACCTCTGTCTGCTCGTTGACATTGGTCAACGCCCAGTCAATGTCCTGCATACGGCCGTATCCCGAAGAGTCGGGGCCCATCAGTCCGATGTCGAGACCATGCCGCACGAAGGCACGCTGAATAGCCTGCGACAGCTCGGCGTAGAGGTCCCAGTGCCCCTGCGGAAACCAGCAGTAAGTCGGCCCAACCGACAGCTCATTCGACAGCGCATAATACCGCAGCCGCGCGCAGCCACGCTGCTTGACGACATATTCAAGACGCTGGGCGACTTCCTCGGCGTACTTGTCGGCATCGAAGTCCGCCAAGACGACCGGCATGCGACCCGGCACGACATAGACGTTTGTCTTGCATTTGCGAAAGGTCGCGTCATAGTAGTCGGCGAAGCGGTCCATCGCGTCCTTAGTCCAGTTATGGTAGCCGGCGAAGACGCGCGAATAGGTCGGCGAGATTTCCCGAAACGTCTTGTAGACGCGCTCGTCCCTAAACTCGTCGCTCATGATCCCCGTCATGGACGATTCGGAATTGTGGAAGCCGAATCCTCCCCATAGCCAGCGATAGGCCGGCTTCGTCAGCGTAATCTCGCTCGGTGCCGCCACTGCGGCCGAAAGACAGCCCCATGCGACCGCCACCATCGTCACTCGCTTCATCTTCCCATCCTTCTCAGTTCACCATAATGACCAGACCGGGTTTGGCGACAGTCAGCACAACCTTACCACCCGAGACAACCAGCCGGGCCTGCCCGCTCGTATCGGCCACGCCGATCAAGTTGAGCCTCCAGCCCGTCACGCCCTGCGTCGCCGCCACGTCAATGAGCGTGTACGATCCGGACTTCAGCCGCCCGTTCCTGGGCGTGACGTTGAGCGTGATCTCGCCCGTCATCGCCAGCGTTGCGCCTTTCGCGACGAACGCCCCTTCGACCGGGCTTTCGGGCGTCGAAATGCCGAAGTCAAGCGCCGTCTCCGAGAGCGCCACCGCCCCCGTAAAGTCATCGCCGAACTGAGGAAGCGAGGCGCGCGTGACCCCTGCCAGCTCACCCACACCCGACAGGATGACTTCAGTGAAATTGCTCCGCCCGACCGGGAGCTTCGCCAGCCACTTCCACATGAGATACGACTCCACGTCCTTGCGCTCCACTTCGTCCAGCTCGCGATTGAAGTACATCGACTCGCCAAGAATCTCGCCGAAGGCGGCTCCGTTTTCGGAATTCTCGCACAATCCCTGGAAGGACATGGCGAGGTTCTCCGTCGTCGAAAAGGCGAAGAGTTCGGGACCTCCCGTGAAACCGGTTTTCCCGCCATCGACCGGCTCGCTGTTCAGATAGGTCTTTCCACCCGTCACGCAAGCCGCCGTTCCCGATGGCCAGATTGGCGAAGCCGCCGTCTGCTTTTTCCGGGGCTTGATGGATCCGCCGGCCGCCGCCGACATTCCGTCGATGAACGGCATGCCGCCGCCGCGAACGGAATCGGAAACGATGAAAGCCGTCCGCATCGAGACGCTCCGCAACGTTTCCGAGACATTGAAACTCGCGATCTTTGAGGCAAAATACAGATATTCGCCAGCCGTATCACCATTATACCGATTGCTGTAGTCCAACCACGCAAGGCCTTCGCGCGGCGTGCGAGATTCCGTGTTCATCCACGGAGCGCGACTGCTTCTCTGGCTCGTGTTGTTGCCGCTGAGCACCTTCGCCTCGCTCGTCATCACCCGATTGCTGACGCCAATTACCTCAAGCGCCTTGACATTCCCGTCGCTGTCCTTGACCGTGGACATCACGCGGCTTCCCGCTTCGCTCGGATCGAACCATGCCACCAGTCCCGCGATCTTCGCCACGGCGTCAGCCGTCGCGCACGACACCTCGCCAACGGAAAGCTTCGCCCCTTCCGCGACCGACAGCGAACCGAGATAGCCGCCCGACAGCGCCGCATCGCTTTTGACGGCAACCGCGCCGGCACCCGTTACGTGAGCCGCGACCGGGGCAACGTCCAGCTTGTCCAGCAGGCCCCACTTCTTCGCCAGATAGCGTTCAAGTATCTCACGGTCTTCCGCTGACGGCGGTTCCGCCAGGAAGATGACCTCGGCGTATTGCGAGGCGTTCATACAATCGCCCGTATTGCTTTTGGCGAACCCGAGACCCGTCACCTGAAGTTTCTTCGTGTCAATCGAGACAATGTCCCAACCGCCCGACAGGAGGTTGCCCTTCGTGACCTCCACCTTCCTGCCGTTTACCCACGCATCGAACCGTCCGTCGGCGATCAGCGGCAAATCAAGGCCGTTGGACTTGAGCGTTGTCGCGTTACGGGCGAACGCGGCATCCGGATTCGCCAACAGCGCGGAGCCGCCGCCGCCCCGTGATCCATAGACCATGATGCAGAATCCGGGCTTGAACCCGTTTTGTGCAAACGACACCAACTTGTCCTTGAAGATCATCGCGCGCGTCGATGACGTAGTGGTGAAAGAGAAATCCATCGTGTTCATCCCGTTCAGCAGCAGCGAGCCGCAAACCGGGTAGACGCTTACGACACCATCAACCCATGTAGGAGGCGTCTTCAGCTTGTCGTTTTCGCCATAGGCTCGGTACTGACCCACAAACCATGATTTCGTCGAACTGCGGTCGAGCCACTCCTCTATCGGCAGCGCATAGCCGCCCGAAGCATACTGGACGACGCCCTGACCATTCGTCAGCGCAATCACGGTGGATGCATCCGCGGCATCGAGCCAAAGGATAGACTGCGAGGCGGCAAGGGCCTCGCCGCTCCGGATGAAATCAACGCCAAACGTCGCGGTGCCGCCCTGCAGGTCAACGGCCCCGGCGCCGGCGGGAAAATGGATCGTCAGGCCGCTCGGTACCGACGCGGACATAACGGTCAGCTCGTCCTTCCCCCGATTGAACGAGGCCCCGTCGAAACCAAGGCAATGGGCCGTCGTGCCGCCTTCGTCGACCTCGACGACTGCGGCGGCAACCGCGTTGTCAAACAGCGTTAACGACCCCTTCGTCCGCGCCATCGAACCGGACTCGGCGGCAGCGACCCGGACCACGCCCGCCGAATCCTCGTTCAGGCTGAACTGTCCCGCGAGCCGGGCGATCTCAAGTTGCGTATTGCCCGTCAGCAGAACGGTCGACTTCTTCAGGTCGGAGACCTCCAGCGTACCCAGTCGAACGGGCAAGGCGGCCGCTTCGAAGATCAGATTGCCGCATCCGATCCGGACATCCTTCGGCGACGTCCACTGCACGCTGCCGACGACGAAGTCTGCGGTCATCAGGGAGTTGTTGTCCGACTCGACGGTCCAAATCGCAAGTGGTCCGGAAAATGTGCATGCACCACCGAAGGTCACGGTCGAGGCATAGCCGTTGTTCATCAGTTCAACAGCCCCTGCCCCGCTGACCGAACCCGCCAGCGAGAGATTCGCCGCGTTGCGGCACAGGAGCCGCGATGTCGGCGTCTCAAGAATCACTTCGCGGTTGAAAGTCGCGGCCAGGGAAGACGGCGTCCACCCGGTCATAAGGCGCATCGGCTTGAGGCCCAATGTGCGCCCCGCGCCGACGGTCACGCTCGCGGCACACTCGAAGACACCGTTCGTCATGGCAAAGACGTCGAAGCGGTCAAGCCGGGCGGTCGTCTGGGACGTATAGTTCAAAATCGGCTGAAGCGCATCGGCGGCCCAGACGAGCATCAGGGCGTCGTCGGCAACCGACCACTTGCCGCTCATCGAGGTTGGCAACGCCGCAACCAGCTGAGACATGTTCACGAAGACAAGCGAGAAATTCCCCGCTGCCGTCGCCCGGGGTGCCGCGAACATCGGCGCCAGAACATGCGGATCGTTCACATAGGCGCTTTGCGCCTCAGGCAAGCCGAAGCACATCGTCACCGAACCGGTTTCCGGCCCCTTGAACACAAGGTTGCCTGCGACATCCGCGCGAATGTTACGACGGAAGAGGATAGGCAGGCCCTGGGCGTCAAATCGGGAAAAGTCAAGTGTAACCGTGCCGTTCGTCGCCAGAATGGAGGTTCGACAATCCCAGCGGGTGCCATCTGCCGTCTTCGCCGTCGGCGCAATCGTCAATGTCGCCGAACCGGCGCATGTCAAATCGGTATCGGACGAGTTGACCGTCTGCGTACCGCCGTTCGGCACCGTCACGGCCGCCGCCTGCACCAAACGAACGCCGACTACGGACAGAACCGCAAGCGTCATCCGGATTTTCCCAAGCAACATCATAATACCCTCCTGGTTTGCATGATCATTCTGTTGACACCTTTTCATTTCTCATCTTCGCGGCCGCGCGCCATCTGGCGATAGATGTCTTTCTTCGGCGGCTGCATCGAGAGGCGTCCTCCGTCAATGACATGGTTCGAACCCGTCACGTATGCGCCGTTCTCGCTCATGAGATAGAGTATGAAATCCACGATTTCAATCGGCTCCGCCGCACGCGGAATAAGCGTATTGAGATTGTCAGCGCCGGGCCTCGTCATCACCGGCCCCGGAGAAACGCAGAATGCCCGCACCCCCTTCGCCGCACCGGCCTGCGACAGGCCCTTCACAAAATTATAGAGCCCCGACTTGGCCGTGCCGTACATCGCGCCTTCGCCACAGCCTTCGAAGCCGGTGGCCGACCCGAGGAAGCACATGACGCCATGCCCCGCCGCGATCATCGCCGGCATGCAGGCCCGCGCAAAGTAGATCGGACCTTTAAGATTCACGTCAATTCCCCAGTCCAGCACGTCATACGGCTGCTCGTAGAACGGATGAAAGCTGTTGCACATTCTCGGCTCCCAGCCGCCCGCAAAGCAAGCCAGCAAATCAATTCGCCCGGTCTTCTCGATCGCCAGCGCGGCGACCTTCTCCGCGTCAGCATGGTTTCGCACATCGACTACGCACGGACAGGCCGTGCCGCCCGTCGCGGCAATTTCAGTCGCATGCCGTTTCACCGCCTCGCAATCAATGTCGCACATGAAGACCGACGCGCCCAGTTTCGCAAGTTCACGCGAGGCGCACAGGCCCATGCCGCTGGCCGCACCGGTAATGACCGCCGTCTGCCCCATGAAGTTGATCGGTTTCACGCTTATTCGCCCTTCTTCTCGTCGCCCGGGAGAACAATATCAAAACCGGCCGTCGCGCGACAAGTTCTTTACGTATCCGTTCAAGCAAGAAAAACGAATCCGTTTAGGCACGCGCGTTTGCCGCCCGAAACTGGGTCATCGTCTGCCCAAACCGTTGCTTGAAGATCTTCTTCAGACTGTTGGGCGAACCGAAGCCCGCTGCCGCGGCAATGGCCGACATAGACCGCTCCGTCTGCAGCAGCATGCGCTTGACGTCCGCCAGCCGGCGTTCAATGATGGCGTCATGAATGGTCCTTCCCGTCATCTCGCGAAACCTGAAATCCGCAAGGCGGCGCGAGACTCCGAGACTGCGCACGACGTCTCCAACGTCGATGCCGCTCGACGCATTCTCGCGAATGAACCGAAGCGCCCGTTCGATAAGACGTGCCGTCGGCCGGAGCGGAGCGGTCGATTCACGTGCGACCAGACGTGCAGAACGAACCACAATCGGCGGCTGGGCCGTCATCCGCACCGTGCGCTTAAGGAGTTGCGTCATCTTTCGCGCGACCTGATAGCCGAGCTCGGCGTCATCCTTATTGATACTCGTCAGCGAAACGGCCGTAGCTTCGCAGCAAATCTCGTCGTCGTCGATGCCGACAACGGCAACCTGACCGGGGATGTCCAGCCCCAGGTCGGCACAGGCTTCGACGACCAGCGTGGCAACACGGTCACACGAGGCGAGAACGGCAGCCGGTTTAGGCAGCTTACGCAGCCAGGCGACAAGCGAGGTCTCGTGACCGCCGGCGAAAGTGAACATTCGGCCACCCGCCTGTCGTACGCATTCGGCAAACGCACCAGCTCGTTCCCGGCACCAGTCACGAGGTTCGAACCACGGCACGTACCCATATGACCGGAAAACGCCGAGCGAAAAGAAATGCTCTGCCGCCACGGTCGCAATCGCAACGTTATCGTTGCAGGCGAAGACAATCGGCGCCTTAGCTTCAGCAGCCAGCTTCGGAGTCTTGGCGATAACGATCATCGGCAAACCCAGGCCAATTGCCCGATGCGTCAGCGCATCGCCAGCCAGCGGCCCGATGATCAAGCCGGAAATCCCCGCCTCATCGCCATCCCGCTCGACCTGGGCAATCGCATCGGCCAGCTCCTGTTCGGTATGCATGAACAACGGCACCCACTCGCGCCGTTGACACAAAAAGCGAATGATGCCGTCTATCTGGCTTCGGCCCGTCTTGTCGTATAACTTGACGGCAATTATCACCCGGCTCCGCTTCGTCCGGCGGTAAGCGCCACCTGTCCGACCATGTCGCTTCTTTGCCCAATCCAATTGCATCGTTACCCCGTTAAAATCGTGGACCGCCCGTCTCACTTGCCGACGCAAAAGCGCGAAAAGAGCCGCTCCAGCAAATCGTCCGAGTAGACCGCACCGACCAGTTCGCCCAGGCGCTCCGTCACCTGCCGCAGCACATTGCCGAGCAGCACCGGCTCCGCCGCCATCGCCGCCAGCGCCGACGGCTCCGGCAGAAGCGCAAGCACCTCATTGAGCCGCAACGCCTCCGGCAGCTGCGCCTCGCCGCCGATGCCGCGCCGCACCCGCGCCTCCAGCTCGGCGACAATCGCCTGCTTAAGTTCATCAAGCCCGGCCCCGGTCAGGGCGCTGACCGCCAGCGGCGCACCGGTCGGTCGCCCAAGGTCGGCCTTGGTCGCAACGGCCATGAACGAGGCCGTCGAAGCCACCGAACGGTCCACAACCCTTGCACCCGACCCATCGTCCAGCTCCAGCACGATGTCCGCCCGGGCAATCAGCGTCTCGGCGCGGCGCACCCCCTCGGCCTCGACCACATCGTCCGTCCCCCGAAGCCCGGCCGTATCCACCAGCCGAATCGGCCAGCCATTGAGCTCCAGCCATTCCTCGATCGAATCGCGCGTGGTGCCGGGAAGGTCGCTGACAATGGCCCGGCTTTCGCCCAGCAGCGCGTTCATCAGCGAAGACTTGCCGACGTTCGGCGGGCCCGCCAGCACCACCAGCGCCCCTTCCCGCAGCACCTTGCCTTCGCGCGCCCGATGCAGCGTCGCTTCCAGGCGCTCGCGCAACTGCCGGATCCGCCCGACCACGCCCGGCAGGAATTCCGCCGGCAACTCGTCTTCATCCACATCCAGCGCGTGCTCCAGCTCCGTGGAAATTCCAAGCGCCGCCTCGTAGAGTTCGCGGCCGTCGCGCCGCGAGCGCCCCAACAGCCCTTCCAGCGCCGCCGCCGCCGCCCGCTCGGTCTTCGCGTCCACGAGCCCCAGCACGCTTTCGGCCTGATCGTAGTCCAGCCGCCCGTTCAAAAACGCCCGTTCCGTGAACTCGCCGCGCCGTGCCAGCCGGGCACCGGCCGCGCAGACCGCCGCCAGCAGCCGCCGCGGCGCCACCGCCCCGCCATGGCCCTGAAACTCGACGACGTCCTCGCCCGTATAGGAATGCGGCGCGCGAAACGCCAGCACCAGCCCGTCGTCAACCGCCGCGTCCGCCGCCGGCGAACGAAAGACCGCGTGAAAGAACCGCCCCGCGACCGGCGTGCGCCCCGTCAATTTGGCGGCGATGGCAAAGGCCTCCGAGCCGGACACCCGGACTACGGCGACCCCCGCGCGCCCCGGGGCCGTCGCCACCGCGGCAATCGTATCCCCGTTTCCGGCGCTCACTTCACCTCGCGGAAGAACTTCCGCATCTCGTCGGCCGTCGTGCACTTCAGCAGCCGGCTATAGCCGTTGTCCGCCCGCAGCGCCCGCGAAATGTAGCTCATCAGCTGCAAATACGGCGTCTGCTTGGCATCATTCGCCAGCGTCAGCACGATGATCTGCAACGGCGAGTTGTCGATGGTCTCGTAATCGGGGATGCAGCCGTTGGCCGTGCCCTCGTTATCCAGAATCGCCACCGCGCCGGCAATCCCCATGACCTCGCCGCTGCGCCCGTGCGGCACCGCAATGCCGTGATCGAGCCCGGTGGGCATCGACTCTTCGCGCTTCAGCACCGCCTGCACCGCCGCTTCCGCGTTCTTGACGTGATTCGGACACGCCGCCGCGATTTCCGCCACCATCCGCTCGATCGCCTCCTGCTTGGAAGTGGCGCGGAACTTCGGCATCATCACAAAGCCCTGCAGATAGCGCCCGACGCCCGAGCGGCCGAACTTGCCGACGGGCGACTGCTTGAGCGCCTGCTCCAGCTCGTCGGTCCGGATCGGCTTGGAAATCGACCGCGCCAAGTCGTTCATTTCGCTCGACACTTCCATCCAGGCCGTCATCACGATCGCCTCCTCCGAGGGCGTGCATTCGACCTTGATCAGATTCCGCTCGCGGCGGATGGAAATCTCCATGCTGTCCAGCGCCACCGCCCAGATGCGATCTTCCTTCGACAGCAACGAGGTGAAGAAGCCCTCTTCGCGGAACTCGCTCACCAGTCGGGTCAGCACCAGTTCGGCGACCTCGTCGCTCGTCAAGGTAAAGCTGATTTCCCGCGAACCGGTCTTCGTCGAACCGGGCTTGCGCACCCCGCGCACCTTCGGCTTGAAGAGCGCCACCAGCGCCGGCGGCGCCACCACCGTCGTCACCAGCGTCATCAGGATGCCGATGCCGAAGATCTCCTGCGTCAGATAGCCGTAGGAAAGCCCGAGCCCGGCAATGATGAGCGCCACTTCGCCGCGCGGCACCATGCCCGCGCCGATCCTGAGCCCGCCCAGGAAATTGAAGCCGCAGCACATCGACGGCACCATGCAGCCGACGACTTTCGCCGCCACCGCCAGCGCGGTGTAGATGCCGCCGAAGATCAGCACCGGCTTCGAGCACAGCGCCGACATGTCGACCATCATGCCCATCGCGCAGAAGAAGATCGGCACCAGGAAGGTATAGACCGGCGTCAGCACTTCCTGAATCGGATGCTTGAGGTCGGTGCGCGAAAGCGCCAGCCCCATCACATAAGCGCCGATGATCATCGCCAGCCCCATGAACTCGAAGAAGCCCGCGAGCATCAGCGCCAGGCCAAAGGCCATCGTGCCGATGACCACCGTATCCTTGAAGACCTTGCGCAGCACCTTGGCAATCCAGCGTGCCGCCAGCACCCCGATCAGCGTCGCCCCCAGCCACACGCCGAACGCCTTGAGCGCCACCAGCCCGATCGCGCCCCAGTCCATGCCCGTCGCCGCGCCCACCTTGGCGGACGCATGGTTGGCGGCGATGATGCCGTTGCCGATCGCCAGCACGATCAGGCCCAGCACGTCGTCAATAACCGCGCCGGCCATGATGGTCGTGCCCTCTTCGGAGTCCATCTTCTTCTTTTCCGAAAGAATGCGCGCGGTGATGCCGACCGAAGTGGCAGTCGACATGATGCCCATGTAGAGCGGCGCCTCCTTGGTCATCGCCTCCGCCAGCGGGATGCCGGCGAGCGGACAGGCGCCGCCGGCCGCGAACGCCTCAAAGAACTGCGGCAGCAGATAGACGGCGCAAAGGTCGCCGAACAGGAACGAGACCACCACGCCGCCAATGCCGACCATCGACCCCACGAACGAATACTTGAGGAACATCCTGAGATTCGTCTCCAGCCCCGAGAGGAACAGCAGGATGACCGACGCCAGGGTGGCGATGCCGTAAAGCGAAGGCGAAGTGGCGTCAAACATATGCCCGGCGTTGGCGAGGGCCCGCAGTTCGGCGCCATGGAAAAGCCCCGCGGCGAACAACCCGTCGCCGATGCCGATGCCGCCCAGCGCCCAGGGTCCGATCACGATGCCCGCCGCCAGCTCGCCCAGGATCGACGGCAGCTTCATGAACGCCGCCGCCATCCCGCCCAGTTTCGCCGCAAAGATAATCACCCCGATCTGCAGCACCAGGAACATCATCTCCTCAACCCGGGGCAAGCCAAAATTCGGATACGGCGGCGGACCGCCGGCATGAGCCGCAAAAACACCCAACGCGCTCATTATGACCGCGCCCACCAAAAACAGTTTGTTTTTCATATTAAGAATGGATTATAGCAAAAATAAAGCCGACGCTCTAGTCGGCAGCTCGCAACAACAGCCGCAGCGCGTGTTCAACCGCCGCCGTGCGCACCGCCGCGCGATCGCCCGCAAACACCTGATTTACGGAGCAAACCCCACGCGCCGACGCAAGGCCGAACCACACATAGCCCGCCGGATGCACCCCGTCGCCGCCCGGGCCGGCGAGCCCCGTCACTGAAACCGCCAGCTCCGTTCCCAACAACTTGCGCACCCCCGCCGCCATCTGCTCGGCACATTCCGCGCTGACCGGCCCCACTTCGTCCAGAATCTGCCGCTCGACGCCCAGCACCCGTTCCTTGACGGAATTGTCGTAACTGATGACTCCGCCCCAGAAGACCGAACTCGCACCCGCCACGGCGGTAATCGCCTGACCGACGCCTCCGCCCGTGCAGGACTCGGCCGTCGCACAGGTAAGCCCGCGGCGTTTAAGCGCCGCCACCAGCGTTTCCGCAACGCTCATTGCCTCCCTCCCGCCGGCGGCCGCCGGCTCCACCAGTTCGCCAGTACCGACCCGGAAAAGTTCATCCAGATCGAAAACACATTGGCGGGCAACGCCGCCACCGCGCTCTGCAGCACGCCGATTGCGAGCGCCCCGGCCATGCCGCCGTTCTGCATACCCACTTCAATCGCAACCGTACGCGCCTCCGTCTCGCCGAGCGGCAGCCAGCGCCCCAAAAGCCGCGTCAGCCAGTAGCCGCTCAAGTAGCCGACGCCGTTATGGATGACGGCCGCGACGACAATGGCGAGCCCGGCCGCGGCAAAAGTGTCGCGGCTCGGGGCCGTCAGCGCCAGGAGCGTATAGCAGATGCCGGCGGCGGACACGAAGGTCAGCACCCGGTCGCAGGCGACCTTGTGCGCGTCAAACTGCCGCTTGAGCGCCCAGTGCGTCAGACTGCCCGCGGCCACCGGAATCAGCACCACCTTGAGGATCTCCACCATCATCTTCACCGCGTCGATCTCGACGAAGCGTCCCGCCAGCAGCTTCATCAGGAGCGGCGTCGCCAGCGGCGACAGCATCGTCGAACAGCAGGTCATCGTCACCGACAGCGCCACATCGGCCCTGGCCAGATAGGCAATCACGTTCGAGGCGGTGCCGCCAGCCACGCAGCCGACCAGCACACAGCCCGCCGCCAGCTCGCCGCCGAAGCCCAGCGTCTTCGCCAGCGCAAAGCCGACGACCGGCATGACCAGGAACTGCAGACAGACCCCCAGTCCGACCGCCCAGGGCCTGCGGGCGACGCGCACGAAGTCCGCCAGCGACAGCGTAGTGCCCATCCCGAACATGATCACCTGGATGGCGGGCACCACCAGCGCCGTCAGCTTGACGCCGCCCCACTCGCGGAAATACTGCGGAAACGCAAACGACACCGCGGCACTGGCGAGAATCGCCAGGGCAAACCCCTGCTGACGCAATAACTTCAACATGACGGACTCCTTTCCGGCGAACGGCGGAAACGCGAAACCCTGACTAGGAAATTCGAATGGCGCAAAAGCGGCGGTATCGTCGCCAGATTGCACAGCACGTCGCTGATCGGCATTGACAGCCAGATGGCGAACGGCTTGTCGTCCAGAAAATACGGCAGCAGCCAGACGATCGGCAACAGCACCACGCCCTGCCGGAGCATCGACAGCCAGATGGCGATCCGCGGCTTGCCGATCGACTGGAAGAAGGTCGTGGCCACGACATTGATCGAAATGCACCAGATCATGCAGTTCGACAGCTGAAGGTCATGCGCGCAAAGCCGAATCAGCTCCGGCTTGTCGGCCGAGACGAACATCCGGGCGATCAGTTCCGGAAACGGCGGCACCACCTGCACCACGAAGGCAAAAAAGGTCAGCGCCGTCGTTACCCAGAAACCGGTCTTGAGCGTGCCCAGCACCCGGTGGTAGCTGCGCGCGCCCCAGTTGTAGCCGAAAATCGGCTGCAGGCCCTGCTGGGCGCCCAGCATCGGCATGAACACCAGGATCAGCGCCGAGTTGAAGACGCCGAGCGAGGCGATCTGATCGGTACGCGACGCCTCGTCCGGCATCCAGCGCGCAAACGCATACTGGAGCGAGGCAACGATCAGCGCACTCATGAGCTGCTGCAGGAACGGCGCGAAGCCAATGGACATCGTCTGCCCGACAAGGCGCGGATAAAAGCCGATGCGACGCCACTTGAGCCGCACCACCGTCTGCCGCCGCCAGTAGTAGCCGAACGCCCACAGACAACTCGCGAACATCGCGAAGTTGGTCGCCCAGGCGGCGCCGGCGACGCCCATGGGCGTCAGGGCCAGGCGAAAGCCGAAGAGCGAAAAGTCGAAGCCGAAGATCAGCACCGGATCGAGAATCAGATTGAGCCCGAAACCGACGACCATCGCCAGCATCGACCGGACGGCGCCGCCTTCCGCCCGCAACAGCGCCGACAGCCCGAACGCCAGATGCGAGAAAATATGGGTAAAGAGCACGATGCGCAGATAGAGCTTCGCCGCCTCGTACGCGCCGGGAGTGACCCGGTCGGCTCCGCACCAGCCGAGCACCGTATCCAGATTGAAGAAGATGAGCGGCGGCAGAATGCAGAAGAAGAGCAACTTGAAGGCCACCAGCTGGCCGACCGTCTGCTCGCAGGCGACCCGGTCGCCGGCGCCGAGCTTGATCGACAGCAGCGCCGCATGCCCGGCGCCGACAAACACGCCGAAGGCCGCGAACAGCATCACCACCGGCATCGCCAGCTGAATGCCGGCCATCGCATCCACGCCGCAGCCCTGACCGATGAACACGCGGTCAACTACCGCGTAAAGCGCATTGAGCGTCATTGCGATCAATGCGGGCCAGGAATATTTGAGCAGCAGACGCCCGAGATTCCCCGACGCCAGTTCCGACAGATTAGAAGACAATCGCGACATCCGGCAGCGCCTTGCGAATCCGGGCCATCTCTTCAGCCGAGAGGTTCAGGTCGCCAAGCTGCAGCACCTGCAGCGAACGCCAAGCCGAAAGATCTTCCGGCAACCGCTGCAACTGCGTGCGGTTGAACGCCAGGCACTTCAGCCCGGACTTGGCCGCCAGCCAGGCGGGGATCTCGCGAATCGGATTGCCCGACAGCTCAATGTCAGTCAACGCTGGCAGGTCCTTGAGGGTTTCCGGCACCGCGCCCAGCCGGTTGTTCTTGAGATAAATGCGCCGCAGCTTCACCAGCCCCTTCAGATCCGGCAGCTGCGTCAGCCGGTTGTCGTTGAGCCGCAGCCACTTGAGCTCGACAAAAGCCGCCACCTCCGCGACATTCGTCAGCTGATTGCGATCGAGGTTCAGGTAATCGACAATCGCCGCCTTGGACTGGTCCAGCCCGGAAGTGTCCCCCAGCCCACGTTCCGACCAATAGACCCGCGCCTCCGGCGGCACTGACTTATAGGCCGGCTCCGGCTCGTTGAAACACCCCGAAAGGGCGCCAAGGGCAAGGCCCAAGGCAAAGCGAAAAAGCAAGGAACCCTCGAACTTCTTCAGGTCAAAGCCGATCATAACGCTCCTTACCTTTTCGCTTTCCCTTTTCGCCTTCTCACTTCGCAGCCGCCGCGGCCGCGATGATGCCGGCGAAATCCGCCGCCTTGAGCGCCGCACCGCCGATGAGGCCGCCGTCGATGTCGGGCTTCGCGAGCAACTCCGCGGCATTGCCCGGCTTCATCGAACCGCCATACTGGATGCGGACGGTCGCCGCCGTCTCCGCCCCGACGAGCTTCGCCAGCGTCGCGCGGATGAGCGCATGGACCTCCTGCGCCTGGTCCGGCGTCGCGGTCTTGCCGGTGCCGATCGCCCAGACCGGCTCGTAGGCGATGACCAGCTTGGCGCAATCGGCGGCCGTCACGTCCTTGAGCCCGACGTTCATCTGGCGCTCGATGACCTCGACCAGCTTGCCCGCCTCGCGCTCCGCCAGCGTCTCGCCAACGCAGACGATCGCGGTAAGCCCCGCGGCAATCGCCGCGCGCGCACGAAGGTTGACGGTCTCGTCGGTCTCGCCAAAATACTGCCGGCGCTCGCTGTGGCCGATGATGACGTACTTCGCGCCCGCATCCAGCAGCATGCCGGTGGAGATTTCGCCGGTGTAGGCGCCGGATTCCTTCCAGTGGCAGTTCTCGGCCCCAATCTCGACCGGCGTGCCCGCCGCGGCGGCCACCGCGGCAGGAACGTCAATGGCCGGCGTGCAGCAGACGATGTCGACGCCCGCAAAGTCCTTGGTCGCCTCGGCGACGCCCTTGACGAGGGCCGCGGCCTCCGAAGGCTTGATGTTCATTTTCCAGTTGCCGGCGATGATTTTCTTCCTGCTCATGATTTATTTCTCTTTCGTTGATGATTTGAACCGGCGGCACTTGACGCCAGTAGACTTAAACAGCCGCTTGACCGTGTCCAGAAAATTCGAATAGTCGCCGTCGTAGACGACCTCGCGGATGCCGCTGCTGACGATCAGCTTCGCGCAGGTAAGGCACGGCGAAAGCGTGATGTAGATCGTCGCCCCCTCCAGCGCATGCCCGAACAGCGCCGCCTGACAGATGGCATTCTGCTCGGCATGCACGCACAGGCATTCCTCCAGCCCCGCGCCGCTCGGCGTTAAGCCAGCGCAACGCGGGCAACCGCCGTCGAAGCAGTTGCGCACCCCGCGCGGCGTGCCGTTGTAGCCCGCCGAAAGGATGTGGAAGTTCTTCATGATGACCGCCCCCACGTGCCGCCGCGAGCAATTCGAGCGCTTGGCGACGACATGGGCGATCTCCATGAAGTATTCGTCCCAGCTGGGACGCGGATCCTTGACTTTTCCAGACATTTATAGAGTATTATAGCATAAAATCGGTCTGCCCGAACTTGCTACTTCACAATCCACACAATGGAGGGTGTAGCGTGATTTTTATGCGAAAGTTCAATAAACCCCGTTGACTTTCCGAATGTTAGATGGTATAATATCTAATATGAAAAACTCTAACTCCCTCTCCCGCCGTTCCCGCTCCGAAATACTCGCGGATCTCGCCACCCTCCCGCCATCCATACAGGGCAAGATCAGCCCGTTCTCCGTGACGACAAGCTCCGGAAACACGA
>JAZLMR010000097.1:0-18995 GCA_045598785.1 Kiritimatiellia bacterium | reverse complement strand
ACAGGAGCGCGAATGACGCGCCACGACCTTTCGGATTGGCCGCTGTCCGCTGGCTGCTGGCAGCTGAAAAACTTCCGACGCATTAAAATCGGCTGAGACCCCGCAAAGGGGGATCAGACGATTTTAATGCGTCGGCCCTAGCCACGGGGTGCGATCGCTTGCCCGTTAACCGCCCGCCCGAGAAGCTCCTCCGCATCGTAATAGCGCTGCCAGTCAAAATACTCGCCAAACTGCCGACAGCCGCGAAAATAGGCCTCGGGATCGGCACGAATCCTGGCCAACGCCTGCGGCAGCTCCGCCAGCGAATCAATCACTTCGCCCGCATGGAACCGCGTCACGAACGGCACGATGTCGGAAATTCGCGTCATCACCACCGGTAGTCCCATCTCAATGGCATTCTTCACTTTGCCTGGATCCGCATAATGTGTGAGATTGTCGGGCGAAAGGTCGTAAAGCGCCAGCGCCGCCATACACTTCGCCGCCTCCCGACAGAGTTCCGCCTCGGTCACGAATCGATTGGGGAAATAGACGCGCTGTGTCAGCTCCAGCGTCTCAAGGCGCCGCCGAATCTCGTACTCAAATCCGTTGGCAGCCGCCCCCATTAGCGAAAGTTCATACTGCGGATGGGTGGCCAGAAAATCCAGCACCGACTCCACCCCCTGCCCGTGACGCAATTGCCCCACCATCAAGAGTCGCCGAGAATTCCGATCCCCGAATGTACGCGAAGGCGTCACTCCCAGCATCACCACCCGCGCCTCCGGGCATCCCATCGCCTTGCCGATAGCCGACGACAGCGCCCGATATTCGTCACAGCGCCGAATCGCCCAGGCCGCCGCCAGGTTGAAGAGCCGACCGGGGAGTCCGCGGCCCGGAAAATAATCCCATTGCCAGTAGACATAGCGAGCGCGCCGATGGCAAAACCGCCCCAAGATTTCCAGCGGGAATCCCACTACCACCAGCAGCGGGCCGTGACTTCGGGCAAACCGCCATAGTTCCCGATGCCAATGCCAAAGCCACCGCCCATAATACCCCAGCAGCGAAGATGACGACTTCAACTCCCGCTCTTCAGCGAGTCGGCCATTCTCGTAGCGGCGGAAAAGATGATTGCCGCGGCCGAAACGCGTCTGCATATACACTAGGCCCAAATGCCGCGTGCGACTGATAAGATATTCATCAAGGTGTCCGCAGAACTGAAACGACACCTGCGCGAAAACGCAATCAAACTTAGTCTCAGCCATAACGAAGCGCATAGTAAGGTCTTTTGAGCACGTCCTTAAGCAGCCGCCATAGCCGCTCCCGCCACCGGCGAGCACACCCCACCGGCACGGCCTGTCCGTTGCGCATCGCCCGAATCACCTGCGACCGAAAAGCCGAAAGGTTCTCGATGTGCTCCCACTTGAGGCAAATCCGCCTTCGATCATTCGCGTCGGCCAGAGCGCGATAAACCAGCGCCGAAAAGACCGCCTGGTCATGACGATTTTCCACGAATCCCTTCGCCTCCAACGCCCTTTCGTCCGTCGTCACGTCGCGAACCAGTTCGGGATGGGACAGCATCAGCTGTCGCCATTCGGCAATCAGCCGCACCGTGAACGGCGACTTGCGCAACATAACGACCGTCGCCAGAACCTGACTGCGTTCAAGCCACCGGTCCGACGCCCCCTTGAATGCCGCCGCCAGCGCCCGCCGAGTCCAATTGCGATTACGCTGATAAAGACGCTGAGCAATCAAATCGTGGGTCTCCAGCGCCTTCCAGTAACGCCGCCATTCGCCTCCGGCGACGACTTCACAGCCGGCATCGGCATAGACGACGATGTCGCCGTCTTGGACAAGATTCAAAGTCTGCAAAACGACTTCAGGCTTCCAAATCCAATAGCCGCCGCCCCGGGCTTCCGCCCACAATGGGCTCTTGCGCACCTGCTCGCCGACGACATCTGGGCCATAGGCAAACACCTCGTCAAATTCGCCGGTGGCCATAGCCTCGAGCGCCAGCCGCGCCTTGGCGTCGGCAAAGCGCTCGTCCCCGTAGGTTATAAAATATTTCTTCAATCCAGCAGGAGGTCAAAGTCCTCCTGCACCGGCGGCCGACCGTATTCGCTGATTTCATAGGCCTCAATCCGCTTCGGCAGCGGCCGGCCAGGATACATCTGCTTCCAGGCGCCGGCAAAGCGCTTGGCGTCGGTGAGCTTGCGCGTGCTCCAGTACTTGAGCAAATAGGCGTTGCGCGCGGCGATGTTCTTCGAACGGTCGCCAATCGCCGCCACCTCGTGCTCCACGCCCTTGTCCCAGGCCAGCCACTCGTAGAACTGGCATTCCTGGCAGTTGAGCGCCTCGCACCACTTGTCCATGTAGGGGTCGGCGTTGACGAGAATGTCGGGCCGCATTTCGCGCGGCGTGGTAAAGGCGTCGGACATCAGGATGATGAGCGGACGGCGCCGAAGCGCCTTCTTGCCGGCGATCCAATGCGGACATCCGAGCATGTAGCCCGCGTCCATCACGTGCTTGCCGACGGTGCGGTGATCGACATGGTAGTCGCAGTCGCGGTGGGTGATGACGATGTCGGGCTCGAAGTCCATGATGTGCCCGGCGATGATTTCCCGCGCCTCAATCGTGTAGGGGATGCCGGCGTCCTCCCAGCCGTAGATGTCGTAGCTGTCGAGGCCCCAGACCTTGGCGGCGTTGAGCGTTTCCTGACGGCGCTTGGCCGCCGTGGCCTTGCGGTCCAGGAGATGATGGCCGACCGACCCGTTGCAGCACGCGACGAACTTGACCTGCGCGCCCTTCGCGACCAGCTTGGCCGCCGTGCAACCGCAGACGATGTCGGCATCGTCGGGATGCGCCCCCACCACCATCACGCGATACGGACCGGGCTTGCGGGGAATTCGCTCCGTAACCGGCGGACAAGCGGCCACATAACTGCGCCCGTTGAACTTGACGGTCTCGCCCGCCGCTTCCACGTGCTTGGCCAGCCCGGCCGCAGCCATCGCGACCCCGGCCCCCAAAAACATTCTGCGATTAATATCCATGGTAACTAACTCCTTGATTGACAAGGTCAATTATACCACATACCGCAGTTTGACTACCAACGAAAAATTACCGGCAGCACCGATTCCAACGCCTGCCCCAGGCGCGTAATCAGCGACCGTAGCCGCGGGAACGCCAATCCCGCCACCGTCAGCGCCCGCGGCAACAGGCCGCACATGCGCTCTTCAGTAAGCAAATCCGCCTCGTCATCGGCCGCCACCTGAGCGGGATGCCGCATTTCACCCAGCCTCTCTACCCGCGCAAACTCCATCGCATCATAACTGTAGCCGCCGGTGTGAACCGCATCCACCGCTCCAAAGCCGACATTGACCGTCAGCCGTCGAGCCGGCTCCACGGCCAGATAACCTTTTGCCATCAACAGCAGCGAAAACTGAAAATCCCAGGTGTCAGGCTGCTCCACCACGCCGTGAATGTAGCCCCGCATCATCCGGCGCATGCGGACGCTCGGCAGATTGCGCATCAAAATCGTCTCCAGCTGCGGCAGATACTGACGAATGTCGAGCGAATAGTCCTTCCACACCCGCGCCCAGGTCGCCCATCCCCAAATGTTGCAATGGCGCGTAAAATGATAACTGGCCCGGCGATCGGACTGAAAACCATAGAGATTGAATCCCGAGATCATCCCCATCCGCCCGTCATCGCGATAGCGCTCAAGCAGTTCCGTCGCAAACGGAAAGAAATCTGGCGACGGGCGCACGTCGTCTTCCAGGATAATCCCTGCCGACTCCTGGCCCAGGAACCAGCTGATGGCTTCGGGGATGGCATGCGCACAGCCGCGATTCTGCTTGCGGAACCAAGTCCGCACCTCGCACGGCCAGTCCACTTCCTGCGCAATTTGTCGAACCGCCTCGACCTGTTCCGGCTCCCCCGGGCGATCCAATCGCGCCCCGTCGACGGCAAAGTAAAGTCGCGCCGGCCGGGCCGAGCGCACGCAGCCAAGCAGCGCGCGCGTCAGCTCCGGACGATTGAAGCCCAGCATCAGCACCGGTGCACATTCGGCCCCGCAATTCATCAGCGAATCCACCACACCCCTCCCTTTCCTTCTCGCACCACTCTCGCCTCGAGTTTTAACGCGGCAATACCCAGATGCGCGTTATTGCCCGTCTGCGGACACGAATCCACAAACCGCACGGCAAAATACATCCCGTCGGGCAGCAAATGCGGATACTCCTCGATTTCCCGGGTAATCAGAACCGGAAACTCCGACGGCCCCAGTTCCAGCGTCACCGGACTTACAAACGAATCGACCGGCGATGCCGTCCAGCCATCCGCCCCGCCCATGTCCGGCGGCGTGAAACCGCTCGCCCACTCGTAGGCAAGCAAGTCTTCCAGCTGATTGCGCGCCCCCCACTGCCCGTACTGCACCGTCAAATGGGCAAGATTCAGTGTCTGACCGGTATCGTTCCAGAAGAGCCACCCGAACGAACGGTCGGTCTTGGCCGCCGTATAGGTGCCGAAACCCGACACCACCTCGTTCGTCCGCCAGACATAATGCCCCTGATACTGCGTGGTGCCGGCGTTTGACGACACCTGCGACTCGGGTTCCTGCCCCTTGAAAACATGACACATCAGATTGGTCACCAAGCCGTCCACTTGGGTCTTGCGGTCAATCGAATCCGCCGCCGCCAGCGGCAACTCGAAGACCACCGATTCTCCGTCACGAAAACGCGACAGGCAAATGGCACCGTCAACCCAAAGCGGCGGCGGGGGCGGCACGGGCACATATTCGCCTTCCAGTATCACCTCGGCATAAAGCGCCCCCCAGACCGTTGACGAGCCCTCGTCATAACCGAGCCGGAAACGGCAGGCGTTCAGCTCCGGCGGCCAGCGAACCTCCTGCTCGACGAAGGTGCTTTTAGTCGGCGAATACTCCAGCGCCTGCGGCAAGGCCAAGGCCGCGCCGAGCGCGTCGCACGGCTCCAGCTGGAGCCGCCGATTCGCCGCCGAAGAGGAAATCGTCGCGAGTCGCACCCCGAGGAGGCGATTGCTGTAGACCGGCGACAGGAGATAGCTGTCGCGGGCGGCGAACTTCATCGCTTCGCGGTTGGAGACATAATTGGTGAGCGCATGCAGCTCCCACCCCTCGGCCGTCACCCCTTCGCCCGACCGCGCCAAATCGACCAGGTCCACCCGATTAGTCATTTCGGCCACGACCGAACCGGCTGACAGGATAGTCATCACCAAATTTTGCCACCGCCATTGCCACATGGCGCCAATGGTAGCAAATCAACTTTGTCTTGTCAACTGCACAAGATTGAAAAATCCGCGGCACCTTTCGCAGCCAAAAGGGAGCGCCGACGGGCGACGGGCGACGGCCCAATGTCGAGCGGGAAAAACTCCGCGAGCCCGTCGCGAGCATTTTACCCGGCCCTTTCGAGCCCGGCGCTCCTGCAAAGGCTTCGCCGCGCTCGCGTACCCATATTTTTGAAACCATCTGACCGTTCTTCTCCATTGCATGCTCGCGCAACGCCCGTCAGCAGCAAAAGAAAAAGGCGGTCTTTCAATTGCACTCCATTGGAGGTCGTAGGAAACCCAAGCCGGAATGCAACGAAAGACACGCCAATGATGGCGCATCTTCGCATACATTTCGCTCCGGCTTGAAAAGTTCCTACGTTTCCAACAGAACGTCACGTAGCGCTGATACTACATTGTCATTTGGCCTCGGATGGGCGCGGCACTTTTGCCGCGGTTGTCCCTCGACCGCTAACGCTCGGACGAGTTAACCTATGCCCATCGCCCAAGCAAACGAATTATAGCAAAAGTTGGTTCGAAATGCCCGCGGCAAGCCGGAGACGACATCCGACGGGCGACGACCGACGGGCGACGGGGCGAGGGCGAGGGCGAGGGAAACGCGGAGCGCCAGGGTCGCGCGGCAAATGGGGCGACGATCGACGACCGACATCCGACGGGAGAGCGGGGCCGACGGGCGACGACCGACAAGCGACATCCGCGGGCGATTCAAGCGCGGAGCGCCACCATCGCGCGGCGAAAGGCTCAGCGATTTCAAAGCGCGGAGCGCCAATCAATCGCGCGGAAGTCGGTCGCCGGTCGTCGGTCGTCGGTCGTCGGATGTCGGCGCTGCCGCGGAAGTCGGTCGGCGGTCGTCGGCTAGCGAAGATTAACCCCACTATCGCAAGAGATCAATCTTCATAGCGAGCCACTTGGAGCCCTTGCCCGCGATGATACACCTTACCGGTGCGGTCATAGACAATTTCATATGTCTTGCCGCAGAGCCGCAGGTTGTCCACTCGCCAGTAGTCCCACTCCTTCGACACCAGCGGCTTCAAGTCCAGCTCGCCGGCCGCATTGGCGCGAATGCCGCAGAGGCCCGAGAGGACGAGGTCGCAAAAGGTCGAATGATTGTAGTCCTTGCCCCGGCCATAGCCGCCGGCCGCGCCGCGGTTCAGGTAAATCTGCCGCGTCAGCCAAACGCCAGTAAAGCCGTCGAAGCACTCGTCAATCCACGGAATGACCCGCCCGTCGTCCAGTTGCAGCTGATGCACGGCCGCATACTGACGGAGCAGAAGCTGATAGTCGTCGGCGGTGACGCCCGCCGTATCCAAGCCGTCCTGCAATGCCTTGGCAAGCGCCGACAGCACCAGCGAAATCTCGTAGGGCCAGCTCGGGCCATCGCGGCGGCACGCCGTCCTCGACAGGTCATGATAGCGGATGGCGAACCGCGGATTGCTGCGCTCCGGATTCACGAGCCCGCACGGCGCGAAGAAACCGTCCGGCCGCATCAGATATTGCCAGGCCGCGCCCTTGCCCGTGGTGTCACAGCCGAAATACCACGGCGTATAGCCGAAAAGCTCGCGCACCGACTGATGCTCGCCCGCGTCGTTGAGCACGGTGTAGAAATTACGTTCGGGATTCCACAGGAGCCGATCCACCTGCACCTGCAGCTCCGCCGCCTTGCGGGCGAATTTCTCCGCCAGTTCCGGCTGACCGCAGTGCCGCGCAATCGTCGCAATCGCCTGCGCCTCGCCGATCATCGCCGAATTGACAAAGGGCCGCATGCCGTCGCCGCCCACCGAGTTCTCGCTGCCCTCGCGGTCGTCGGTGGTGGCAAAGAGTCCGTTCGGACGCTTCCCGATCCGAAACCGTTCGTTCGGATCCTTATAGGGCCAAGGCCGCTTGTCCCAGCCCTTTTCCCATGCTTCATAAATGCGGACGAAGTCGGCAAGCAGTTCCTCGGCGAGACGCCAGTCGCCGGTCACCCGGGTGCGCTCCAGCACCGACCAGGCCATATAGGCGACATACGCCTTCTTGCCGGTCATCTCGCCATGGCGAACCAGAAACCGGATGTAGTCGTCAAGATAAACGGGATTCCGCAGCCAGCGCCCCTCCAGGATATGATGCCCCGAAGCGCAGTTGATCGTATTGTGTTTGCCGGCCCAGGGGACGTCTGGCAGGAACTCGGAAAACACATACCCGTCCGGCGTCTGCTTCAGATGATGCCGATACGACCACCAGCGGAAGTAATAGGCGCACTCGATCGTCGCGTCTGGGCATTCGAACACCGGCACGTTCGCCCGCATCCAGTCGTAGGCCGCCGCATTGGAAACGGCATTGGTCTTCGTCTCGACATCGTCCGCGGCAAAACGCGCCACGTACTTCTCCATGGGATCACGAAGGAGCCGGAAGCGGCAGGTCTCGCCCGCCGTCACCCGCACCTTGAAGGTCTTGCCCGTAACCGCTTCGAACTGCTTGCTTTTAAGGTTCCGCACCCGGCAGTCAAACGGCAGCGTCAGCTCGAACTCGCCGTTTTCGAGCGCGTGGAAGCCGAGAACGTCGCCGTTCATGAAGAGCTGCAGCCCGGCGCGGTCCGCCGCCACATACGCCCCCGACTTGCGTGCGAGCCGGTTGAAGAACGCCGGGGTAAGCCCCGCCGGTTCGGCGACATAGACGCGGCGGCAGTCGGAATCGCGGCGAACGGCGACGGCCGGCAGGCCGTCGCTCGTATAGCGCGCGAGCACCCGGACGCCCGGCGCTTCCTTGACCGTGCACCGCTCGCCGTCCTTGAGGTCGCCGTCGGTAAGGTCACGCTCCAGCATGCCCGAATAAAGCGAGAACATGTCGTCCTTGACCCCGGGCTCGGCCCGCAGGCGATGGGCGAAGCTACCCGCCGTCTGGACCACTTCAAACTTCGTCGCCTCGGCACCGCCGGCGATGCCGGTCTCCGACAGGAACACCAGCGTCGTCCCCTGCGCCGCCAGACGCTCCAGGAGCCGCCGCCGGCGGTCGTCGATCTGACGCATCAGGGCGAAGGTCACCAGCCGCTTGCCGTCCAGCAGCTCGGGGCGCTTCAACACGTCTTCAGCGAGATAGCATTCGTAGGGAACGCCGCTCGACTGCAGCAACTTGACCTGCTCGAAATAGATGTAGCCGCTGTTGACTTGCGGCCGGCGCAGCGGATCGGGACCGTAGAGCATATTGACCTCATCGACGATCACCGCCACCTCGGGGCGCCAGGCCGACGGCTTCATTCGCGCGAGCGCCTCCGACTCGGCCGCCACTTCGCGAATGTCCGCGGCGATTTCCGGCGGCTCGAACCAGCCCTGCTGCATGTCGTAGAACCAGTAGCCCATGCGCGTCCCCTCGGCCTCGGCGGCGGCGCGGCGGAACATCGTCTGCCACATCGGGAAATCTTCCGCCATCCCGAGCGCCTTCATCGCCGCGACATTGGCGACGCCAGTGTCGAGCGGCCGGCCGTAAGTGCGGTAGTCGAGCTCCTGCCAGTAGAGCTTGCCGTGCAGATGCAGCGAATCCATCGGCAGCACCGACACCGGCGTAAAGCCCGGCAGCCGTTCGCGGTAGTTGTTCTGGCAGACGATCACATCCAGCGCATCCATCCGGACGAAATCGGAAATGTCGCTTGAAGTGCAGCGGCCGGCTCCGAACGGCGACTGACACCACTTGATGGCAATGGTGCGGGTTCGCGGCCACCGCACCCGCATCTCCTCCTTGAAGACGCGGGCGAACTCGTTAAGCGCGCGCTGCCCGGAAAGGCGCATGCAGTAGTCGTAATTGGTCGAGACGCAGTCCGGCTCGGCAATGATGCGCTGATATTCCGCCTTCCCCCACTTCGAATGGTCGATCCAGCACATCGCCAGCTGCTGGTCATTGTAGCCGAAGAGCTGAATGCCCACGACGCGCTTGTCGAGGTTCTGCGCCCGCAGCTCGCGCATGAAGCCGCGCAGCGAAGTCTTGACCCACTCCCGCCAGGCGGGCGAGTTCGGGCTCGGCCAGGGATGCGCCCGCTTGCGGGTTTCCGCATTCATGTTGCTGAAGCCCATCACGCAGGAATTGTCAAGCCCCATCACCGGCTCGCCCTTCTCATTGATCCAGCCGGCATCGGGATGGAGCTTGGACACGAAGTTCTCCGGCGCCTTCACGCACCAGCCGATGATGAAATAAGTGTTGGTCGCCATGCGCATCGCATCCTTGAGCTCCCGCACCTGACCGCGGTAGTCGGGCACACCGTTCTCGTCGCAATACTGCCAGCACATCGTCGAAACCACCCCCAGCCGCACGCTGCTGCCATCGAGCGGCTGGCCGGCATAGCTGCCGCTGCCGCCCTGATCGACCCAATACTTCCAGACATGCTGCGCGTTGTAGACGACCGGCGCGGCGATGACGCCGTCGATCAAAAGCCGCGAGACCCCGTCAATGGTGCGCACCTCCGCCGAGTGCGCGCCGTCCGCCGCCAGCATTGCGTCAAACGCCTTCTCGTCCATCATCTGCGCGCACCGATCCTGGCGCGGAAACTGGTTCTTGAATTGCTGCCGCTGGGCGATTGAAGCTTCAAAGTCCTCAGCGCACCAGTTTTTCCAGACGCTGTCGGAGCGCTTGCCCGCGACCACGATCAGCGGCGTGACCACGCCGTCCTTGACCTGGCACTGCGCGAACTTGCGATAGGTCATGCCGGGGGCAGTGTTGACCTGGGCGCGCATCGTCTGCTGACCGCCTTCCCAGAAGCTGCGGCGTTCCTGCTTGAGATCCATGCGGATTGGCTCGGACTTCAGCCCGTGATAGCGCAAGAAGCCGTGCGAATAATGGACATCGCCGTGGGTCACGATTTCATCGGCCACAAAGCGCACCGTCCGATTGGTATCGGCGTTAAAAGCCTTCGCCCGAACGATGATCATGCCTTCGTCATTGGTCTTGCGGATGCGGATGCCGGCGGCCGAAAACTCGACCTCACCTTCGGCGCCCTTGCACTTTTCGACCGAAAAGTCTTCCGCCCGCGAAGAGTCCGCCTGCCATACGAGCGGCGTCAGCGGATACTCCTGCCGCTCCGGATTAACGTTCTCCCACCCGGCGGTAATCGCCGCCGCCAAAGTAAGTCCCACGATTCCCAACATTCGTCACCTCCTTAAAATGAAGTAATTTTAGCAAAATTCGCCTACCAAGACTATCGTCGCTACACCAGCTCGGCGAGAATTGAATCGCAAACCTCCGTGCCGCGGTCGGTAAGGCGATAGCGGCCATCCCGTGACGAAGCGGGACTACGCAACAACCCTTCGCTCACCCCTCGCTCCAGACTCGGAATCCACTCCGGATGCCCCGATGCATCCAAGCCTTCAAAGGTGCGCAAACTAAAGATTTTCCGCTCTTTTTCGTCTACTTCTGGCGTCACTGTCGACACCACCAACGGGGACTGTCCCCACAAATTCAGGGACTGTCCCCACGGGCCACCGTCATTTTGCGTCCGCTTAAGGCCAATTCGCCCATGCGCACCATAGCCCCAGCCCCAATAATCCTCCCCGCGCCAAACCGCGAGATTATGCCGACATTCGCTGCCCGGCACCGCATAATTGGAAATCTCATACCGCCTTAGCCCCACCGAAGCCAGAATTGCCGCGGCCTCGCGGATTTCATCCATCACCCGCTCGTCATCCGGCAAAGGCTCACTAAGCTCGCCCCTCGCCGCCCGTCGCCCTAAAATCGACTCTGGTTCCAAAATCAGCGAATAGACTGAACAATGCCGCAAGCCCCACTCCCGCAGCTGCCGCCAGCCCTCCACGCCCTTTGCTCCGGGATAGCCGACGATCAAGTCGATTCCCGCATTGTCAAAATACGCCTTTACCTGATGAAACGCCCGCTCCGCCTCGGCAACGGAATAACCGCGCCCCATCGCCGCCAGCGTGTCCGCATCCAGCGACTGCACACCCATCGAAATGCGATTGACCCCGCCGGCTCTCAAGGTCGCCAGCAACGGCTCGGCAACATCCAACGGATGCAACTCCACCGTAAACTCCGTCTCGGGACGCAAAAGCGGCTGCAGCGCCTCAAGCAATGGCCGCAAATCACACCTCGCCGGCGTCCCGCCGCCGAAATAGACTGTCGCCAATGACGCCAGTGCGCCGTCCGTCCTCTGCCGCTCCAGGTGCTGCACGAGTTGCCGCACATAAGCGTCACGCGCCGCCATCGCCACCCCCGCGCGAGAACTCAAAGCGCAATAGCTGCACTTCCGACGGCAGAACGGGAAATGAACGTAGAGATTACGCGGCTGCAAATCAATGAAGCTTGAAGTATTTCCGCAGCTTGGCGACCTTGTTCAGCTTTTCCCAGGGGAATTCGCTGCGCCCGAAATGACCGTAGGCCGCCGTATCCTCATAGCACCAGCCCTTCGGCTTCAGCAGCTTCAGATCGGCGATCAGCGCATAAGGCCGGAAGTCAAAGATCGTGCCCGAAGCGAGCATCTGCTCCAGCGCCTCGTTGGTAATGCCCTCCCGGGCGCTGCCGAAGGTCTTGACGCAAAACGAAACCGGCCGGTCGACGCCGATCGCATAGGCGACCTGAATCTGACAGCGGTCCGCGAGCCCCGCCGCCACGATGTTCTTCGCCGCATAGCGCGCATAATACGCCGCGCTCCGATCAACCTTCGACGGATCCTTGCCGGAAAACGCGCCGCCGCCGTGCGCCGCCATGCCGCCATAAGTGTCGACGATGATCTTGCGCCCGGTAAGCCCCGAATCGCCGGAGGGCCCGCCGATCACGAACTTGCCAGTAGGATTGATGAAGAACTTCGTCTTCGGCGTCAGCAGGCCGGTGCCCTTGAGATAGCCCTTGGCCAGCTTTTCGATCAGCGCATAATTCTTCTTGGTCGCGCCCTTGGCCGTCGTCTGATGGGAAATGACCACCGTGTCAATCGCAATCGGGCGGCCATCGGCGTAAACGACGGAAAGCTGGCTCTTGGCATCGGGCCGGAGCCACTTGAGTTCCCCGCTCCGGCGCTTTGCCGCGAACAGCTTCAGGAGCTCGTGCGAATAGACGATCGCTGCCGGCATATATGACGGCGTCTCGTTCGTCGCATAGCCGAACATCATCCCCTGATCGCCGGCGCCCTGCGCCTCCTGACGAGCGCGATTGACCCCTTGGGCTATGTCCGGCGACTGCCCGTGCAAATGGGAAAGATACTGAAAGTCCTTCCACGAAAACCCTTCATCCGCGCAATCATAACCGATCTTCCGCACTACGCGCCGGGCAATCTGCTCGGTATTAATCCGCTCGAATCCCTTGCAGGTAATCTCGCCCATATTGACGACGACTTTATGCCCGCACATCGTCTCGCACGCCACATGCGCATGGGCATCGGCCTGGAGGCAGGCATCGAGAACGGCGTCTGAAATCTGATCTGCAACCTTGTCGGGATGGCCTTCCGAAACCGACTCCGACGTAAATACATGACAGTGCATCTTCATAGGAAATATATCTTATCAATTATTAAACGCCGCCTCAACCGCCGGCAGCGTCGCATGCATCGACAGCTTGAACGGCAATTCCGTCCCCAGCGGCCGGAGCATCCGAAACACCCGCCCAGACATCGTGCGGATTTCGCCCGGAATCACCCCTCTCGCAACCATCTCCTTCAACAGCTGCGTCGGCATCTGCTCCCAGAGCGCCTTCAAACCGCCTTCCGGCGCCATGGAAACGCGCCGATCCACGATCAAACTGCCGGCCCGGGCGTCCCAGACCTTAAGCGCATACACCGAACGCGGACGCGGCTCTTTCGTCATCAGCCCCGGCAGCAGCCGGAAATCGAGTTCCCAGGCCAGATCTGGCACGACCACCAGGTCGCGAGCCTTTTCCAATTCCGATTTCTCAAACGAGACCTTTTCAACATAAGGCGGCGGATCGGGAATCGCCAGCGGCGAATCCTGCCAGACGCCGTCCTGGACCTCCACGCGCGCAAAGACGGCGCGCTCGCCGGCGAAACTCAGGGGCAGTTCAAGATTGGACTCAACCCGCAGCATCACCCCGTAAGCCTCCCAAAGCAGCTTCGCCACCAAGGGGCGTTGACCCGGATCAATCTCCCGCGGCATATAGCCGGGATCGTGACGGAAGACCTTCATTTCGCCCGACGTCAAGATCACCAGCTCGAAATGGGCAAACTCCATCGGCAGCGAATGACAGCCGAAGTTGCGGTCAATGCGCAGCCGCACATAATCGTGCAGCGTCTGCCAGCCTTCAAGCATCAGCAGCCGGACTTTGACCGGCTGCTGATTGTGCTTCAAGATCGTGCAAAAGTACGGAAACGCCGTGCCCCGGGGCTTAATCGCCCAATTGTAGGGCTCCAGGATATCCCAGAGCCCCAGGGCGTCCATCTTCGCACCGATTTCCTCGGGCGAAGCGCTCACGAGAAGAGCAGCTTGACGTGGCGTTCGCCGATGTTGTCTTCGATTTCCTTGCCGATGATGTCCGCATTGCGCACCAACGCCGGCAGATACTCGTCCTTGAGCTCGGCCGCGACCTTGAACGACACGTGGATGAGCTGACGGAAAGAAGGATTGTAGAGCGGCTCGGCCTCGTCATGACGAAGCGTCTTCGCGAAAGTCTGCGCATCCCAGCCGTCGACCGTCTCCGGATCGGGCAGCTTGGCCTTGTCGACGTCGATCACCGTCGCATACGGCACGGTCAGTTCGTCCATGCGGGTAAGCGCCGTGCGATAGATCCGCTTCGCCAGCTTGAGCGCCTCGGGATCGGCCAGCGAAAGCCCGATGACTTCTTCGAGCCAGGTAGTGCCTGCCGTCTTGACATGAATGCCCATGTCATACTTGCGGATGAGCCGGCCCATGATCGGATAAATCGAGAACTTGTCGGAGCCGGAATGAATCGACAGCTTGAGGTTCGCCGGCAGGCCGAGTTCCTTGATCGCCCACTGAATCACCTTGAGGTCTTCCTCGAACTCCTTCTCGAACTGCGCGAGGTCGCCCACATAGTCGACGCCCTTATTGAAGCGGCCCGTAAACTTCGGCGCAAAGGTCTGCACCGGAATCTTCTCCTCCGCGATCTTGGTGAGGATGTACTTCACCTCTTCCGGCGTCTGCGCCCGGTCGACTTCGTCCATCGAGACCTCGGTCACGAAATTGTCCGCGCCCTTCTTTGCCGCGATGTGCCGGTAAAGCTCGCCCGCCTTCTGGATCGCGCCGTCATAGCGCTCGGCCATCGTGCCGGTCTTGCCGATGTAGTCGGCTACGTCCAGGGTGAAGAAATCGCACGCGTCGATGAACTTGTCGACATTGGTGATGTTGATGTGGTCGGCGTCGCAGAAATACTGATCCTTGTAGCCCAACGCCTTCACGGCGGCATCCGCCTCGGCGCGCGTGGACATCGGCTCAGTGCCGATGATCGTATGCTCGCGATTGGACTTGTTCCAGACCGGCGTGAAATGCACGCCGAACTTCTCCTCGGCCTTGATGAGCGCCTTGAGCTGATTGACGCCCTCGTGGGCAAAACGGTCACCGATGCCAAACGAATACTTGCTGATGGTCATTGTGGTTCTCCAAGAATTAACGATAGACTAATTATAGCATAATTCCCAATTCCGCGGGTGTACGGGTGCGATCGCGTCTGGTTCCAATTGAACTTCATTATTCAGCCCGAAACCCAACCGCCGCGGCCAACCGCCGTCACTTCACCAGCAGCACCATGCCGCTGATGCCGGTCACCGTCAGCGAACCGCCCTCCAGCCAGCTGGCGGCAATCGTGCCGTTGGCGCCGTCCGGCGTGTAGACGCCCGGCTCGGCCGGCTGGCCGTTCAAGTTGAGCAACCGAATCGTCTGATCGCTCCCGAGCACGACCTTGGCCGTGGAGTCAACCGTCAAAGTCGCCTTGCGGTTCAGCGTTACCGCCGCGTCCAGCTCCAGCCGGCCCGTTCCCTCGGCAAAGAACCTGAGCGCGTTCGGAACGCGCGCGAGCGCCAGCAACTTAAGCGAGCCCTCGTCGACGCCAAATCCGCCAGTCGTCGTCGCTTCGCAATTCTGGGCATATTCCAAGTCGCCATGCTTGTAAAGGACGACCGAGCCCGTGACCCGGACGGCACCGTTGGTGATCGGCTTGCAGAGGTCGCTGGAGCCGCCCGACTTGCCGGTGACTTGGTTGAAATAGATCGTCGAAGGTTGCGTCGAGGTGATTTCGCCGGCCGTCAGCTTCATGAACTGGCCGATTTCCTGGTCGCCGGAGACGCAGAACACCCCGTTTGCCGTGGCGAAGTAAACGCGCTGGCTCTTCATGTCGACCGCGTACGGGACCTTGACGTTCAATGTGGAGGGGCCGGAGAAGTCCAGGCCCTGCAGCGTGTTGCCGCTCACCTCGATGTCCACGGTCGTGCCGCCGCTGAAGTAGAAATACTTGACCGTAATCGGCTCGGTGCGGAAGATCCAGCGCCCGGGCCCGTTGAAGCACATCCAGTCGTCGATGTAATAGCCGCCCTCGCAGACAATCCGCGAATCGGTGCCCGTCTGGCAACGCATCGAACCCAGATGCCGGAAGAGCTTGGTAAAGCGCGCCGTCCGGCTGGACTGCACCACGAAATCGTAGTAGTCGTTGCTGGCATCGATCGTGACCGGCCGCTCGATGACCGTCGTCTGGGCAATTGACAGCTGCCCCTGCCCGGGATTCGCCGTCTTGCCGTAGATGTAGACGCCATAGTCGTCGCTCGCCGTGCCGAAGGCGTTGCTCGCGACATTGACCACGATCGGTCCCGAAGGATCGGTCCGCGAAGTGCCCGCCTGGAACGGCCCCAGCTCGCCCGACTCGCAATCGAGATACAGCGGTCCCAGGCCCGTCTTGAGAAGCCGCTCCGACCCGGTCTTCGCCGTCAGCGCACCGGCGACGCGCAACACTCCGCCTTCGGCGACGTTCCATTCCTGATCGGACCCAAGCTCCAGCGGCGCCGTCAGCGTCACCGTCTTGCCCGCGCCGACGGTGAGACCCAGTTCGCGGACCGTCAGCGTCTCGGCGCCGGAGAGGGCGAACGCGCCGGCCGCGCCGCCAAACACGAGCCCCTTCATCACCGCCGCCGCATTGACCGTCGCCCCCTCGCCGACATTGAAGTAGCCGCGCAGCCCGCCGTGGACGAAATCCTGAGCTCCGTCCTCCCAGTTGGAAGCATCGGTCAGATCGGTATTCGCGCCACCGACCTGCCAGTTGGCGTCCTTGGTGTCCCACGGGCTTTCCACCACCACCAGGGCGCCCGCCTTGAGCGGCGCCAGCGGAACCGTGCCCGCCGCCCCGTCGGGCGTATAGGTGCCGGGCTCCTGCCGCTGCCCGTTCAGGTAAAGCGCGTCAATCGTCAGCGTCTCCGCCAGCGACAGCGACGCCGAAGTCGCAAGTTCGACCGTCTTGACGCCGGCAAGCGACCCGACCGCCGCCGTGTCCGCCTGCTCGAAAGCCGCATTTGCCGCCACCGTCAGCCCGGACACCTCCGCAAACGAAGCGCCGTCTGCAAGCGCCAGCGTGCCGCCCTGCACCACGAGCTCGCCGGTCATGGCATTGACGCGATCGATGAAGGTCTGCCGACAATCCTGCGTCGGATCGTAAACCAAAGTGAGCGGCCCGTCAAAGCGCGCCTTCGACGTCGCGCTGGCCGTCGCCCGCAAGGTCAGCTGGGCGGGCTGGCCGTCGGGCGTCGTGAAATACCGGGAAGTGCCGGGCGCATTTCCGTCGTCGACAATGCCGCCGACCGTCTGATCGAACCCGTTAAGATCCATACGGCCGCAATTCGTGCCGACGTCGCGGTTGAAATCCACCGTCGCCCCGCCGAGCACCTCGACGTCCATGCAGCGGATGTTCGTGCTATAGCCGGGCATGATGGTCGCAAGGTCATTACTGGAATCATAAAGATAAGTCCAACCATTGATTTGCGACCACGGCGAACCGTTCCAGAAGCTCGTCTCCAGCTTGCCGTGGAAATGCATTTCGCCGCAACTGGTGTCCGAGCCGACGCAACAGGGATAAAGATAGCCGCCGGTCTTCGTGTAAGCCCCGTAGAAATGCACTTCCTTGCCGTTTTCCACCCGCATGATGTGCGTGCCGGCGGCGGTATTGACGATGTCGCCGGTAATATAAGTGGTCTGCGAAAACATCAGCTGATTGTTGGAATTGTCAAAGTAAAAGTTGATCGGATAGACGCCCCCGACCTTGAAGGTCAGCGACCCGCTGCCGTTGCCGGCATAAGTAAGCGTCGAACCGACGGCACCGACCGCATTGGTATGGCCCAAAGTCGCCGCCATCATGTGGATCTTCGTGCCGGCATGGTCGTTATCGCCGTTAATGACGACGCCATTGGCGCTGTAGCCGCGGAAATAGACGCCGCCGCCGTGCATCCGGCCATTGAAGGTAACGGTGTTCTTCAGATTGTCTGCGTCAAAATAGACCTGATAGGGATTGGTCATTGCCGGCCAGGTCATATCGCCCGACATCGTGCAGTTCTGGAGGATCCTGGTGACGGAACCCGGGCGGGCAATGTAGTCGCAGGGCCAGTCGCCCGCCGCATCGAACACGATTTCGCCCGAGCCGCCGGTAATGCACTCAAGAAAGCCGCCGAAGGCATGGCAATGCTTGCCGACCAGGCCCACGTTGTTGTCGATGATGCCGAGAAAATCATTGTCACCGGAAATCTCCACCGAAGCCGAAGAATAGCCAGTGATGCTCATCGCGCCGCCGGTAATCATGCCGGAGAGCTTGACGGCAACTTGGTCGGCAAACGAAAAGACATTGGTGGCCGCATCCGGAATCACGATGTCGCCGGTCATTTCGCAGCTGCGGTTGAACGAAAGCGTGATGCCCGCAGTCGCCCGATAGCCGCAGCGCATCGTTCCTTCGGCCATCAACGACAGGCTTCCCGAACCGCCGACGCAGCTCACCATGGAATAGTTCGTGCCGAAGGCATCGGGATGATAGGCCCTGACCGTGCACATCCGCCAAGTGGTGTCGCCCAGGTAGCTGTTGGCCCCGCGCAGCTCCAGGAACACAGTCGTCGAACCGCCGCCGACATATTTGAGATTGCCTTCGCCGGCGATCGAGCCGGTAAAGACAATGGTTCGGTTGCCGCTGCCGAGCGTAATGCTGATGTCGCCCGAACCGATGACGAGATTGGCCGCATTGGTAAAGACGCCATTATCGTCGAAGACCACCGGCGTCGCCGAAGTCAGCGTCAGCGCATCCGCGCTGGTGAAGGAATAGCCAAGGGTGCCGCGATACTTAATCGACTCCAGCGTCATCGCGCCCAGGTCGTTGACGATTTCCGCCCCCGCTTCCGTCGGCGCGAAAATCACGCTGTCACCAGTTTCCGGACGGCCGTCGCTCCAGGTTCCCGTCGACCAGTTGCCGCTACCGCCAGTCCAAGTCGTGGTCTTGGCCATCGCCGAGAGCGCCCCTAACGTCACCACCGCACTAACCGCGATCACCTTCGCCGAAACCGTCGCCATGTTCTCACTCCTTTGAGGATTGTCGTCACCGAGCCTTGGCCTTTACCGCCAATTCCCCGCCCTAGGTTTCATAGAGTGTAGCATTAAGGGGCGCTTTTAGTCAAATGGAGGCGCACACAAAGTAGGGCCGACGCATTAAAATCGTCTGATCCCCCTTTGCGGGGTCTCAGCCGATTTTAATGCGTCGGAAGTTTTTCAGCTGCCAGCAGCCAGCGGACAGCGGCCAATCCGAAAGGT
>JAZLMR010000096.1:0-33051 GCA_045598785.1 Kiritimatiellia bacterium | reverse complement strand
GAAATTCGATGTCGGCCACCCCGTTCCGGCGGCCCGCAGGGCAAACCGGAGCCGTGAGCGTTGCACCCGTCTGGCCACGGTTCGCACGACCGCTACGCCACCAGAACCAGGGAATTCACCAACTAATTAAAATCGCACCCGCCAATTTCAGCACGAAACCGGCGTTACGCCTTTTTTGAGGATGATGTTGCCGTACTTGGCAGTTTCACCGGTAAGCACAATCGCATAGGCGCGCTTGGCGCGCTCATAGAAGGCAAAACGTTCCATACGCTCGATCTGCCCATCATACTTCAACGCCGCGCGATACTTCTTTTCAACTTCCGGGTCGAGCGAATCGCCGGCTACCGGAGCCATCATCACCACCGGCGTAGCATAGGAATCGAGTTCGAAAAGCGGAATGACTCCCCTGAGCAGCGAATCGGCACCCAATCCGTCGGCACGCAACAGGATTGCGCCATCGCGGGCGAACTGATTGGCCGGGAAATGCGCATCGGAAAAAACGATTTCGTCACCATGGCCCATTTCGGCAAGGATCTTCAAGAGCTCCGGGGAAACCACCGGAGAAATGCCCTTCAACATACCGCAACCTTCCTTTCGTTTAGTAATGCGACCAGGAGCTCGGCACCCCACAGCCGCCACCGCAGCGACTGAAATGACAAACTCTTTGCGCGTCAGTTCCATCTCTGCCCATTATACCATTATTTATATGCATCCGCGTGACCTTGCCGCCCCGGCGATGACGATGGGGTGCGACTAGCGACAACCGACAGGCGACGACCGACAACCACAAGCGAGCCGACGATCGATGGAGAGCGAAGCGCTGGAATCGCCCAAGGAAAATCAAGCGATTTCAAAGTGCGAAGCGCCTGCTAATCGCCACGAAAGTCGGCCGTCGGTCGTCGCTAGTCGCCCCTTCCTTATAATTTTCGCTCTGTTTTGCACCTTTAGCCCTTTTTTATCACAATAGCCACATTTGTTGATAACTTTAAGATAATTGTAGATACAATTTTATAACTTCCCTCTTGACAAAACTATATAATCATATTTATTTAAAGTTTTCACTATTTTTCTCCAATTTATTCCATCATCATAGTCGCATAACATTTCACATTTTTTTGTTAACAAATAGGTTGATAATTTGCTATAATTGGCACGTCATGACTTCAGATAGTTCTAAATTCTCAGTAATCGTCATAGGTGGTGGTCATGCCGGTTCTGAAGCCGCGTTGGCAGCGGCGCGGATGGGGTGCGCAACCCTGCTAATTACCTCGCGGATCGACGCAATTGCACGAATGCCATGCAATCCCTCTATTGGTGGGCTAGCTAAAAGTCACCTTGTCCATGAGCTCGATGCCCTGGGTGGCGAGATGGGGAAGAATGCCGATGCCACCGCCCTTCAAGCAAAGATTCTCAATCGCAGCCGCGGTCCAGCGGTTTGGGCAACTAGAACTCAATGCGCTAAAGCCGAATACACGCTACGAATGCAAACCGTGGCGGCCAATCAACCGAATTTATCCATTCTCGAAGATGCGGTGGTTGATCTCCTGTTGACCACCGATCAAGCTCGAATCTGTGGGGTTGTTACCGAAAAACACGGCTCAATTTTTAGTTCAACGGTTATTGTCACCTCGGGTACTGCACTTCGGGGTCGGGTTTGGATTGGAAAACAAGTTGAAGAATCAGGCGGCGATGGGCGCCCAGCCGTAAATCAGCTATCTAACTGTCTATCCAACCTCGGATTTCAGTTAATTCGCCTCAAAACTGGCACGCCCCCGCGGCTTAAAGCCAGTAGTTGCGACTTTAAACAATGCCAAATTCAAGCCGGTGAGCACCCACGCCCCTTGTTCCACGTGGGACAACCACCGGTAATGTTCCACGTGGAACATGAATTTCCCTGCTGGTTAACCCATACAACTGAAGAAACTCATGATATAATTCGCACTAATCTAGCTGCGTCGGCCTTGTATGGCGGGGCAATTATCGGTACTGGTGTTCGCTACTGCCCCAGTATTGAGGATAAAATTGTGCGCTTTAATAACGCCAGCCAACATCATGTCATTCTAGAACCAGAAAATGTTGATGGGACTGTAATTTACCCTAATGGCTTAAGCTGCAGTCTCCCTAAAGATATCCAAGTTGCTATGGTGCACTCGGTTCCGGGCTTGGAAAAGGCAGAATTTCTAGCGTATGCTTATGCAATTGAATACGATGGTATCGATTCGCGAGAATTGAAGCACAGTTTGGAGAGCAAACGCATATCACACTTGTATTTTGCCGGACAAATTAATGGTACCACAGGGTATGAAGAAGCTGCTGCCCAAGGAATTATGGCGGGGATCAATGCTGCTCGCGCAGTTCAAGGAAAATCAGAAATAGTCCTCAGCCGTCAGGACGCCTACATTGGGGTAATGATTGACGATCTAGTCACCAAAGGAACTGACGAGCCATATCGGATGTTTACTAGTCGAGCCGAACGAAGATTAATTCTTCGCCAAGATAATGCCCGATACCGACTCTTCCAAACGGCAGCGGCAGTTGGCATCCGCTCCGCAGACTCGTTGAAAACAATCGAAAAGGAATTAGCTTATATTGAATCCGATGGGAGGCGCGATGAACTTGCCGAAGGGTGGGACGAAGAAAAAATCCAGCGCATAAATAACGAAATAGATATTATGCGACATTACGCGCCTTATATTGAGCAAGAGCGAAAAGCGGCGGAAAAAGCGAAACTGGACGAAAAAATCAAAATTCCTCAATGGCTAGACTATAATCGGTGCCTGGCTGTTCGCTATGAAAGTCGGGAAAAACTGAAAAAATACCGTCCGGAAACTCTGGCTCAGGCCGCGCAGATTCCGGGGGTAAACCCTGCGGATACCGCTATTTTAGCCATAATCATCAAGCGTGGCCATCATTAATTAACTTATCAACCTATCCTGTTGATAAGTTGATAATATAAGTTGATTTCTCGTTGCTCTTCTCTTCGCCTTTTTATGGTATATTTTTCCTTTGTTTTGCAAGGAGAAAATGCATGAACGCAACTATTGATATCGCCTCGAAAGAGAAGTGGGAAAAGGCGAAGACTATTTATCTTTCAACGTTAAGTTCAGAGGAAGAAAAAAGTCAGGTCGAGCGCTATCTTTCCATGATAACCTCGGTAACCCGCAGCGACCATAAATTTGTAATTTTCACTTCCAACGAATATACAGCCAGCTACCTTCGCGACAATTATTCCGATCGGCTTAAAAAATGTCTCGATTTGGTTTCTGATGGCGAACCGGTGGATCTTGAATTCAAGTATGATGAAAAAACTCGCGTAGCGCTGATTGTTCCCAAACCTGAAACCACCACCCAGCGTACTGAGCGGATTTCCACTTTTTGTTCAACGCTGCCGCTAAAAGAAGACTATACGTTTGCGGAATTTGTTCGCGGCCCTTCCAACAGTTGGGCACTGGCCTCCGCACAGGGAGTCGTTGCCAATCCAGGCAAGGGCAGTTATAATCCGCTGTTTATCCATGGCGGAACCGGACTAGGTAAAACTCATCTGATGCAGGCCATTGGCAATGAGCTGAAGAAAAATCATCCGGATATGGCCGTTTGCTATCTGACGGCAGAAACATTTTTGAACGAATATGTGAATGCCCTTAAAAACGGTCAAGTGGAATCTTTCCGTCATCGTTACCGTAATGTAGATGTCCTCTTGGTCGACGATGTTCAGTTTTTGCAGCAGGGCAAACAGTGTCAGACGGAATTTTTCAATACCTTTAATGCCTTAAGGGATCGGGACAAGCAAGTCGTAATGACTTCCGATGTTGCCCCTAAAAACCTACCTTCAATTGAAGAGCGACTCATATCTCGTTTTGAAGGCGGAATGGTTCAGGAAATTGAATCCCCAAATTATGAAACTCGTCTGGCAATCTTAAGGAAAAAATCAGAGTCGCTTACTCCCACCATTCCCGAAAACGCACTGGAATTTATTGCGGATACCATCAAGAGCCATGTTCGGGCTATGGAAGGGGCATTGGGTAAAATTCACATTTATCGGACCATGTTTCCAACTTCACCTCTGGACAAGGAAACTCTTGCTCATTTACTGAAAGACTTCATTGATAAGGACCAAACCTTAAGAAAGCTCACCATTGAGGAAATTCAAACTACGGTGGCCAAGAAATTCGGCGTTACCATAGCTCAAATTTTATCTCATGAGCGTACTCAATCGCTAGTAACTCCACGGCAGCTGGCAATGTATATCTCAAGAAAATTCACCAATAAGAGTTTGCCGGAAATCGCCAAGTTGTTTGATAAAACCAATGCCACCATTTTAAGCGGCATTAAAAACATTCAAAAACGCCTGGATGTGGAAACGGATCTTAAGGCCAATCTTTCGGAAATTCTAAACGAACTCGGATATCGTATGACCGATAAGCTAGATTAAAACCTGTCGATAAAACATTGACTAAAGTAGTTGGTTATCAACCGGAGTTAAACTGGACCGAAAAATATCAATTTAAAGCGACTTGATGATAAAGAAAAATCAACCGTGAAAAATGCATTAGAGCCCAGTAAAACAAGGGTGAAAATGAAATATCAAACTTATCTACAACCCTAATAATATTAAATAGAACTCTTTCTTATATTTCTATTATTTGGTACAATCAGCAACTGCGGTTCATAAAAGAGGAAGCATTATGAAATTCAAGATCGTTCGTTCCAAGTTTATCGAAGGACTTAAGGCGGTTCAGAATATTGTAGGTGGAAAAGGTTCGCTGCCTATTCTTCAGAATGTCCTGATTGAAGCTAACGGAAAAGAGTTGAAACTGACTACTACCGATTTGGACATTTCGATCAAGGTAAAGCTGGAATGTGAGGTTTTGGAGGCAGGGAATTCCACGTTGCCGGTTAAACTGCTCTTTAATGCGGTTACCAAGGTTATTGAAGGAACGGTGGAAGTGGATATTGATGCTCATGAAAGGGCGACGATAACGGCCGGTAATACCAAATTCAAGCTTGCCGGCATGTCGGAAAAAGAATATCCGCGGCTTCCGCAGGATGAGGAAAGTTATGAATATCAGCTTAAGCAAAGCCTGATTAGGGAAATGCTTTGCAAGGTGTCTTATGCGTCCAGTCAGGATGATACCCGCAGGACCCTTAAGGGCGTGCTGATGAGCTTTAAGGATTCCAAGCTGACCATGGTGGCAACTGACGGTCGGCGGTTGGGATTGATTGAAGAAGAATGCGAATTTCCCAAATGTGAAGAACGGGATATTGTGCTGCCCTCCAAGGCAGTGAGTGAGCTTCAGCGTTCCTTGAACGGTGAAGGTGACGTAAGTGTTATGGTGCAGAAATCACAGATTTGCTTTAAGTTTGAAAATGTGATGCTGTATTCTAAGCTTATGGATGACGTTTATCCGAATTACCGGCAGGTCATTCCCAATGAAACTAAAGAGCATATCACTATTGATCGTCAGGCATTGCTGGATGCATTGGATCGCGCCAGTGTAATGACCATGGATGAAGCTCATTCGACTAAATTGATTTTTGAAAACGGCAAGTTGACGGTTACTTCCGCGGCATCGGACATTGGTGAAGCCAAGGATGTAGTGGAAATCAAATATGCGGGTGAAAAAATTGAAATCATGTTCAATCCCACTTATGTGATGGATCCGCTGAAGGTAATTGAAGACGATGATGTGACCATCAATTTTAACGACGGGCATTCACCGGCGGTAATTACCTGCATGGATAAGTTTCTTTATGTCTTGATGCCGCTTCGAATCAGCTGAATTTGATATAAGCGAAAAATTGCCGGACAAGGTTAAAGGGTAAACCATGAAAATCTGGACTGACAGGAATTATCCCATCATAATTTCTTGTGCCAAGGAATTGTCCCGTTGGTGCGAAATTGAAGTCCGAGATCTCGGATATTCGCCGATAGAAGTTACCGAAAACACGGTAGTGATACGCGGTGCCATCCGCGAGGTAATGAACCTCAATCTCAAATTGCGCACCGCTCATCGCGTATTGGTGCCGCTATTGCGTACCCGTTGTCGCAACATCAAGGATCTTTATGAAGCGGTAAAATCCATCGATTGGGAAAATCTGTTGGAGGCGGACGGTTATTTTTCCGTATCCTCGATTGTTCACAACTATACTATTCGGGATACACGCATTCCTTCGCTCTACACCAAGGACGCGATTGTCGATCGGATGCGGGAAAAATGCCAGCGCCGGCCGGATTCCGGGGGTGAAAATCGCGGAGCGGCGATTTTCGTCTACTGGGAAAAGGACGAAGTCATAATTTATCTGGATACTTCGGGGGAACCGCTTTCCAAACGTGGCTATCGAAAGATTCCCGGGTCGGCGCCAATGCAAGAAACTCTGGCTGCCGCCTGCATTATGGCCATGCGGTGGAATCGGAAGACACCGTTCCTGTCACCGATGTGCGGTAGCGGCACGCCGGCCATAGAGGCGGTGATGATGGCCATGAACAAGGCGCCGGGCTCGCTTAAGGGTCATTTTGCCTTTCAATCGCTCAAGGGCTACAATCGCATCATTCCCGGCGAATCGGCTCCGAATGTGGCTCCGCGGCAGCATGCGGGAGTGTCGCCGGAACAGATTTGGAAAGAACTGGTGCTCGCGGCTAAAAACCAGGAACAAACCGATAATCTTCCCCGGATCATCGCCACTGACATTTCGCCCGAGGCCATTGAAAATGCGCATACCAATGCGATTGCCGCCGGGGTAGCGCCTTACATAGAATTCAAGGCCTGCGATTTCGGAGATACGCCAATTCCGGAAACAGTTGAAGGCACCGAATCGAAAGGGGCGGTTTTCTTCAATCCCGAATATGGCATTCGCCTCGGTGATCCGGTGGAACTGGCGCCGATTTACGAGCGTATCGGCACTTTTATGAATGCCAGCTGTCGTGGCTGGACGGGAGCGTTGATTACCGGCAATCCCGACCTTGCTCATTTAGTTAACCTTTATTACAAGACTCGCGTACCTTTTTTCAATGGTCCGATTGACTGTCGGCTTTTCATCTACGAAGGTTGCGAGTTGAAAGGACAGAATATCAATGGAATTAAATGAATTTTTGGAGCCTTCGGAAGTTGAGCTGGATGTTCAACGGGCAGTGGTGGAATCGTTGGCGGCTGACAAGGCTGAGCAAGATGAAAAAATTGCCGCGCTGAATCTGGAGAACGAACGGCTGAAATCGGAAATTGCCCAGTTAAAAGATGAAATAAGGGCTAAAGTCGCGGAACTCAAGGCAGCGGGTGAACTGTTAGCCAAAAACTCCGAGACCGCAGGGTCAAATCAAATCGCGCTCCTGGATCGAGAAATTGAGCTAAAAGACCGTTTTCCGGGTGAATCGCGCGATCAGGTGCTGGAAGTCATCCGGGAAGCGCGTGACGCCGCCGAAAAAAACGGGCGCTCCCGGCGGGCGCAAATTCTCGAAAGCGTGCTGGTGGCTAATGATAGCGTGGGTAATCTAGCCCAGCGTCGCCAGGCCTTGCAAAAAGTGTTTGCCGAAAATGGCAACATCATCAACGGGCCAGTTATTGAAGAACTTAATAAACTCGGTATTTCGTATAAAAACGGGGAAGAATACCTTTTACCCGCAGAAATACTCCAGAGGAATTATTAAATATCAATAATATCAACAGACTTATCAACTGCTGTTGATAATATGGTTAATAAAGTTTATAATATCAATTCGTGATCAACTTAAGTCCAGAAATCTGTCAAAAAATTCGTGATGCTCGGCGGGCGGCCAAGCTGTCGCAAAGTATTTTGGCAGCTGAAGTTGGCTGTAAGCAGTCGGCGCTGTCGATGTTTGAGCAAGGCGACGGCACTAAGCTTAATGACGAGGTGATTGAAAAACTGGCGACTCGCTTTAAAATCGATTTGAAACCAAGATCGTCCGAACCGGCAGTGGCGACACGGTTAAGTCTCGTAAGTAATCTGACGTCAGGCAGCGGCTATTGTCCCAATCCTCATTGTCCGGCCAATCATCTGTATACGGTCGAAGGGCGAGATTTGCTGCGTCCGGATCGGTCGGCGGCCGATCCGGTCGGCGGGCGATTCTGCGCCTGTTGCGGTGAACTGCTGGAGCGCCACTGTCCGAATTGCGGGGCCCGCGTGCATGACGGTGCCATTTGTTCGTATTGCGGCGAACCTTATATCGCGATAAAATGAAGTTATGAAAAAAGCCATTATCACCGTTGTCGGTAAGGATACCGTGGGCATTCTGGCCAAGACCTGCACTTATCTCGCGGAAGCGAAGATTAACATTCTGGATGTTTCCCAGACGATTGTCGACGACTATTTCAACATGATGATGATCGTCGACTATGCCAAGACGCGCAAGCACTTTGAGGATATTGCCTCGGAGTTAGCGGAAATCGGGCTCGCCATGGGGCTGAAGATCCGCTGTCAGAAGTTCGAAATCTTCGAGAAGATGCATCGCGTTTGACCGCCGGGGCGGCGAATCACATCAGCCCCTGGTCGCGAAGCGCGTCCAAAGTCGCGGAGAGTCGTTCGCGTTTGGTTCGGAGCGCATCGTTTTCGTCTGCGAAGAGCAGCGGCTCCCCGTCATCGGGAGTTTCCTGGATATTGGTGACGCCAAAGCCGATTAGGCGAATGCTGGCGGTGCGCTCGCGGTTGAAAAGTTCCAACGCCTTTTCCCGGAAGGTAAAGTCGTCGCGGGCCGGCCGCGCGAACGGAAGCTGGCGGGTGATGGTGTTGAAGCCATCGTCGCGAAGTTTCAGCTTGGCGGTTCGCGCCCAGCGTACTTCGCGGCGGAAGCGGCGACCGACTTCTTCCACCAGTTCCAGCAGTTTGGCGCGCAGGACCTGGCGATCAGACTCGTCTTCGTCGAAAGTGTATTCCCGAGAAACGGACTTTTCGGCACTTTCCTCCCAGGCGACGGTCGACGAATCGAGCCCGAACGCATATTCGCTCAGGGTTCGCGCGCCGGCTTCGCCGAGCAGCGACGCGAGCAGGCGGCAGTCAAGGCCGCGCTGGCGATCTTCCCGTACGATTCGCTGCACGTCGCCGCAGGTGATAATTCCGTAGTGGCGCAGGATTTCGGTGGTCTTTTTACCGATGCCCCAGAGAATGCCGATCGGTTTGGGCGAGAGGAAGTCGGTGACGGCCGCTGGGTCGAAGGGCATCAGCGTCAGCCCGTCGGGCTTGTGTTCCTCGCTGCCGATTTTCGCGAGCAGCCGGTTGGGGGCGATGCCGACGGAACAGGTGACGCCGCAGGTGCGGCGGATTTCCGCGCGCAGGGCTTCGCCGAGCGCGGCGGGCGAAGGGTAGAGATGGGCCGTGCCGGTGATGTCGAGGAAGGCCTCGTCGATGGAAACGCCTTCGACATAAGGCGAATAGTGGGAAAAGATTTCAAAGGCCTGGTCGGACACCTGCTGGTAGAGTTCCGAATGGGGCGGAGTGAAAATGGCCTGCGGGCAGAGCTGGTAGGCGGTGCGGCTGGGCATGGCGCTGTGGACGCCGAACTTGCGCGCCTCGTAGGAGCAAGTGGAGACAACGCCACGTTCGTGCGGGCCGGAGCCGACGATGAGCGGCAGCCCGCGCCATTCGGGATGGTGCAGCAGTTCCACTGACGCGAAGAATGCGTCCATGTCGACATGTAGAATCGTTCTCGCCACCCCAAGATTATAACAAACGCCGATGAGGTGATGGGAAGTGGCGACACGCCTGGTTCAGAGGATATGTCGGCGCATCGCGATGGCGACGGCTTCGGTGCGGTTGGCTGCACCGAGTTTCGCCAGAATCGCGATCACATGCTCGTTGACGCCGTCTTTTCGGATGCCGAGTGCAGTGGCGATTTCGGCGTTGGTGAGCCCCCTGGCCATGGCGGACAGCACTTCGAGCTGACGAGGCGTGAGACATGGAATCGGCTCGAAGTCACCAAGCAGCTCGCGGATGTCGCGGGAGATGACCGTGGCGCCGCTGGTCACCTGACGGATGGCGGCGAGCAGTTCGCCGTTGTCGCAGCTTTTCATAATGGCGCCGCTGGCGCCGGCGGCCAGCGCCTGGGCGATGCCATCGGCCGAGCCATAGGTGGTGAGAATTAGGACCTTGGTGCCTTGCTTCGCCTCGATGATTTTTCGGGTGGCGACCGCGCCGTCTTGTTTGGGCATGATGATGTCCATCAACACCAGGTCGGGCCGGAGACGCAAGGCCTCGCTCACCGCTTCTTCGCCATTGCGCGCTTCGCCGACCACTTCCAGGTTGTCTTCGGTGCCGAGCAGGGCCGCGAGCCCCATGCGTACGATCGAATGGTCGTCAGCGATCAGAATTCTGATTTTCACGATTTGACTTTCAAGGCAATTTCGGCCCGGCAGCCTTTGCCGGGGTTGCTGGTAAGGATGAATTCGCCCTCGAAGGCATCGATCCGGTCGCGGATGCCCTGAAGCCCGAAATGGCCTTCGCGGATTCCCGGTGCAGCGTCGGGGTCGAAGCCCGAGCCGTTGTCGCGAATCGAGAACCGGAGCAGGTCCTTGTCCAGGGTGCCGGCGATCTTGATTTCGCGGGCGTGGCCGTGGCGGATTGCATTGGCGACGAGTTCACGAAGAATCCGCAGGATGTTGTGCGCGGTATTGTCCGACAGGATTTCACGGGGCACATTCGAACGGATTTGCAGTGCGGTGCTGCCGATGATGGGCCTGAGCGTGTGCTCGATCGCCATGGCGAAGTCGGGATATTCTAGGGAGTTGCTGCGTAGGTCCTGGAGACAGGTACGCAGTTCCTCGCGGCAGGAATCGAGAGCTCTGGCGGCGAAGCGCAGATGTTGGCGCGAGGCGGCGGCATCGTGGGCGGCGGTCTTCTCCGCCGCACCGATTTCCAGGGCGACGCCGGTCAGGTTCTGGGCCAGAGAATCGTGCAGTTCGACCGCGAGCCGGGTGCGCTCGGCGAATTTCAGCGCAGCGGTCTTCCGGGCGGCGTTGGCGCGGCTGTGGCTTCGGAGGATCACCAGCCCCAGCAGGACGATGAGACCGGCGATGGCCAGGAACAGCCGCCTCCGCGTCCACCAGAGCGGCGGGGCGATCAGTGCGAGATCCGCCGCGTTGCGGAGCACGATCAGGTTGTCGCGGGCATGCGGGAAGGCGAGACCGCGTTTCCAGTTCTCCGATTCCAGCACGCAGATGCCGGTGGCGGAGATGGTCGAACCGATTTCAATTTGCTTTATGGCATCAATGGCGTTGCCGGCTTCTACCGGCACCAGCACCCCTTTGGATTCCAGATGAAAGCGGGCGGTGGCATCGGTGCCGGATGGGAGCGAGCGAACTATCCCATGGATGGTGACCAGTCGGCCGTCGAGTTCGGCGTTGATGTCGGCGCTTTGACCATGTCGGCTTCCGAACAGCGTGCGCCCGGTCACTTCCAGGGGTCTGGAGATCGGTGCGGCCGTCGCCGGGCTGGACGCTGAGCTGCATTTCCGCCAGTTGGCGTTGTAGAGGTCGATGCGGAAGAGGTTGGATTCGGGGAAGCCGGAGACCTCGATGCGGTCGCCGGTATTTGGGCGGGAATCGTCGATCAGCCGCACCCAGAGGGTGTCGCCGTTCTGGCGCTCCAGCAGCACCGAGGCGGGTTTGCGGCAGGCGAGCACGGTGCCGGCGGTGCGAAGCCGACGGTCAAAGTGAAGCTCGGAAATCGACAGCCGGCGGTCATTGGGAATCGCTTCAGCCCGGAAAGGATCGTCGTCGCGGTCAACGGGCTGGATGTCGGAGAGCGCTCTGACATGGAGAATGGGACTGAGGGCCTGTCGGCGGCCCACGATCCTCGGGTTGACGATGCCCGTGGCGGTGACGCGCCGTCCCACCAGCTCGCGGGGCGTGGCGATCGCCTGGCTGCCCGCGTAACGGATGGCAGCCGCCAGAAAGTCGATGCCGTCGGTGAGGATCAGATAGACATATTTGGAGTCGATTTCGTCGATGAAGACCTCGTTGACGATGCCGCTGGCGCGAATCAGCCGATAATCGTGCCGGCGGTTGACGGCTTCGGCAATCGTGGCGTCGACGGGGACCGGCGGATTTCCGGACTCAATGCGGTCGAACTGCCGGCAGACCAGAATCGGCAGCGGATGGTTGGTGTTGACGATGCCACGGGCGAGGATGTGGTCGCCGGGCTGGAGCGGCCGGTGGGGGGTGCGGACGCCGTTGCCGAAAATATAGGCATTGGTGGCGTCGGCGCCGAAAAACATCCGGTCGTGATCGACATAGCTGACGGTGACGTCCAGTTTGAAGGTCGCCGCCAGCAGCAAGCTGACAAGGAGGTTCACCAGACAAAGTATACCGAACCCTGGCGCAGTTTTTCAACTTGCAGCCGAAGTTCGTCGCCGACCTGCGAGAGCGTGCAGGCGAAACGGGATTCGTCGGGATTGATGAAGTTCAGCCGGGTGAGATCCAGTGCGCGTTCGAGACCGCGCATCAGCGTGAAGTCGCCGCTCCGGCTTAGATCGTCCTTGCGCAGGTCGACGGAGCCGTCGGTCGGCAGCGTTACCGACCCTGAAAGGATGAGCATACCGCCGTCATTGAAACCAATCAGCACATTCTCGCCGATGGTCAGGTGATTGACGAAGGTCGTGTTTTCGATCAGTATGCCGCCGTCGTCGTCAATTGCGAGATCGCGCGTCGACTGGAGCGATACCGGCTGTTCGGGCATCGGGTAGGGCGTCGCGGCATCGGTGCAGCGCGTCAGAATCTCGCCGGAGAGGTCGGAGGTGACGAGATAGCCGTCGGCGTCGGCCGCCGAGCAGACGATCGGGGTCAGGTTGGTGCAGAAGCTGGCGACGCCATCTTCCGTCAGGCGCCACCGGAGGTCGGAGAGCGTGAAGGGGCTCTGGTTGCCAGTCGGGAGCCGGGTCTCGCCGGTCACGAAATCGAAGATCGCCGCAACGCCGTTGGTTGAGCAGGGTACGAAGTCGTGGGCGAGATATTCGCTGACGCCGTCGTCCAGGGTTTCGTAGATCCGGCAGCGGTAGAGCTTGAAGGCTCCGGGACACCAGGTCGTCCCTTCGTCGAGCCATTCGTTGCGGACATCGAAAAACGAGTAGGTGACGTTGGCGTCGGTGGTCGGGGCGGCGATGGCCGTGCCCGAGAGCGCGTAGACGCCGTAGATGGAATTGGTCCAGAAGACATTGCCGAAATAGTCGATGTCGGTTTCGCAGTTGCCGAAGTTGCCGTCGGAACTGCTGACGGCAGCGCCGGTGTTGCCCAGCTGCCAGCCGGAATTGTTGAAGCGAAGGTAGCTGCAGTCGCCGTTGCTTTTTTTGCCGTAGTAGCCGATCAGTCCGCAGGCATTGCCGGTGATGCCGTCGGCTTTGCCGTTGCGGTTGTTGTAGTATCGGAGGTTGATGCGCTTGGTCTTGGGCGCGGCGGAACACCGGTAGCGGTAGCCGGTGTCGATGAAGCCGGTGCCGTCGGCGAGCGCCTGCGGCAGCGCTGGCTTGGCGGTCACCGACAGCTTCAGTCGGTCTTCGTCGGCGATCAGGGCGAAGTCGTTGTAGTTCGCCGCGTCCGCGGGAACGTCAACGAGCTCGAATCGGTCGAGTTCCCAGTTGGCCGGCAGATTTCGGATGAGCGTCTGGCCGTCCCGGGCGGCGCTTATGCCGATTCTGATCTTGCCGGCGGCGGGCAGGCCGACGGCGGCGACCGGGTCAAGGACATGCGTACCGTCGAAGACGAGTCCGGAATCGGCGGCGAGCGTGATCGAGAGCGGGTTCATGTTTGCGGGACCGATCTTCATGGACTTGCCGGCGGCGACGGTGATGTCGATCGCCGGGATGGTGAAGCCGTCGGTGGTGGGGAAAAGAATGTCGCCGGTCACGCGGTCGTACATCGCCGCCCTGCCTTCGGCACAGCAGGGGAGGTATTCGTGTGCGAGGGTTTCCGTCGCGCCTCCGTCATTCGTTTCGTAGATCCGGCAGTAGTGGTATTGGAAATAGCCTGGGCACCAGGGCGCAGGCGTGGTGTAGACGCTGTTGATGCCCGCGAGATAGAGTGTTTGCTTGGCATCGCCCGAGGGCGTCGGGGTGGCGCTGCCGCTGAGAGGATGAGTGCCGTTGATTGAAGAGGTCCAGGAAATCTGGCCGAAGAAGTCCAGACTGAGGGTGACCGTGCCCCAGGAACCGGAACTGCTGCTCTGGGAGGTGGCGCTGATCACCTTCCAGGTCCCGTCGTCGCAGCGAATATAGAACTGGCGGGTGTTGGAATCGCCGTAGAAGCCGAGCAGGGCGAAGTTCTTGCTGGTGCTGTCGGGTGTCTTGCCGTTGTGATTGTTGTAGAACCTGACTTCGAGGCGTTTGGTCTGGGGCGCGGCGGAGCGTCGGTAGCGGTAGCCGGTGTCGATGACGCCGATGCCGTCGGAAGTAATGGAGTCCACGAGATAGTCATAGGCCCCAGCGGTTGCGGTAATCGTTGTCAGCGCGAACGCCGCCGTCAGAATCACATTGCCAGTCTTGCGCATGAGATGTCCCCTTGTGAGTTATGTCGGGATTGTAGCATTTAAGCGGCAACCGCCATACCCCATCGGTTGAGGGGGTGCCGCCGGCGGACGTGCATCTGATATACTCAACGTCATGAAATTCGCGGCTTGGATATTGTTGGCGTTCGTGCCGACGGCGGCTTCCGCGCTGGATCTTGCGGCTTACGACGGCAACCTCCCGCGCTATACGATTGTCGGTGACAATTCAAAGGGCATGAGCCCGCTCTACGCCGCGTACGAGCTTCGTGACTACATTTTCAGGATTACCGGTCATGAGCTGGGTGTCACCAACGGCAGGGGGCAGGGGCTGGTGACGAAGATGATTCTGATTGCGCCGACCGATCGTTTTGGCGATGACGGGTTCAGGATTCAGGTACGCGAGGACGGCAATGTCGTGATCGGCGGCGGCAAGCGCGGTGTCATCTATGGTGTCTATGAACTGCTGGAGTCCTATGGCGGCGTCGGTTGGTTTTCGAGCTGGTGCGAGGTGGTGCCGAAAAAGGCGTCATTCGACATTCCGGACGATCTTGACTTCACCGACCGGCCGGCCTTCGAGCTGCGCGATCCCGGCTGGCGTGACGTCTGCGACCACGAGACCTTCGCCATTCGGCTGCGCATGAACGGCGACGGTCGCACCTGGCGGTTTTCGGAAGCTCATGGCGGCGCCAGACATTACGTGCGTGGGCTTTCCTCGCACAGTTTCAACAATTTTCTGCCGGCGGAAAAGTACTTTAAGGATCATCCCGAGTGGTTTTCCGAAATCGGCGGGCAGCGGCGCGGGCGCGGCCGGTTCACGCAGATCTGTCTTACCAATGCCGAGGCGCTGGAGGAGTCGATCCGGAACATTGCCGACCTCATCGATCGGGATCCGGACAGCGGCCTGGTGGGCATATTCCCGAACGACAACGAGCAGTACTGCGAGTGCGCCGCCTGCAGGGCGCTGACCGAGGCGGAAGGTTCCGTGTCGGGGCCGCTCCTGGCTTTTGCGAACAAAATCGCCGAGCGGCTGGAGCGGCGTTATCCCGACGTGCGGTTCAAGGTTCCGGCCTATCAGGGGTTTCGCGCCGCGCCGAAACACGAGCGGCCGCGCGACAACGTGCTGATTGAATTCTGCATGTACGAAAACGAGTATGCGCATCCGCATCGAGCGACTACGCATCCGCTTTCGCAGGCCAATGTGAAGGAGTTCGACGCCTGGTCGAAAATTCGCTCCCGGGCCGGGCTTTCGGTGTGGGATTATGTTTCCAATTGGAACAATCATCTGCGGCCGATGGCGATCATCTATTCGTTCAAGCCCAATTACGAATATTATCTCGATCGTGGCGTGCGGCATCTCTATTCCGAAGGCGACTGCTATCACGCCGACTTTGCGGAACTCAAGGCCTATCTCGCGGCGAAGCTGGCGTGGAATCCGCATCAGGACGACCGCAAGCTGATCGACCGGTTTTTCGCCGGTTATTACGGCGCGGGCGCTTCGCCGATGCGGGAATGGCTGGAAGCGGTGAACACGGCGTTCCGGCCGCCGCATGCCTGGCAGCGGATTTTCTGTCATGACCAGCCGCAGTATCTGACGCCGGAGATTCTGGAGCGCGGCTTCGAGCTCCTTGATCGGGCCGCGAAGGCGGTGAAGGGCGATGCGGTGCGCGAGTATAATGTGCGGATGGCGCGGCTGCCGCTGCTCAACACTTACCTTGAGCGCGAATACCGGAAGCTGAAACTGGTGTGGGCGACGGAGCATCCGGAAAGGTTCAGCGGACCTGGCGAACGTTATGGGGAGCGGCTGGCGGAGTTCGGGCGACTGGAGAAGGAGGCGCTCGCCAAGCGCGGTAAGTTCAGGATCGGCACCCCCGGCTATGGCGTCAAGGTGTGGAAGGCGGCGCTTGAGTTTCGGCGCCCGAAGACGGGAAGCTCCCGTGCGATTGCCGGCGCCGAGGTCATCGTGCCGCTTTATTCGAATCTCGGCGGCATCGTCGACGAGCCCAGCGCGGCGGGCGGGCGCACCCTGCGTATCCGCACCGATGCGATGGAGTACGCGGCGGTTTTCCCCTGCGCTTGCCTGGCGTTTGACCCCGGTTGTCGGTATCGGCTGCGCGTTCATGCTCGCATCGACAAGGAACCGGGCGGTCGGGGCGAGGCGTTTCGCGTTCGCGTCTATGATGCTGACGCCGATGCCGAGCGGCTGTTCTTTGCGGCGGCGGCGGAGGACATGACCGACGCCTGGACCTGGTTCGATGTTGGTTCGTTCTGCCCGTCAGTCGGTGCCCGGGTGCAACTGGCGTCCGGTCGGTTCGCGAAGGGCGGCGGCGCTGGGGTCGCGAGGTTTGTCGATATCGATCAACTGGAATTCATCAAGGAGCAGTGAAGGATGAGCGTGCTTGCGGTGTTGCTGTTGGCGGTGATTACGCCTAACGATCCGGGCGTCATGCGTTCGGAGGATTCGGCGTCCATTCAGGCGGCGGTGGATGCGGCAGCGGCCTCGGGCGAAGGCCAGGTCGTCATTCCGGCGATGAACCGGCGCACCGGCGCGGCGAAATGGATGATCGCCAAGTCGATTCGGCTGCCGTCGAATCTGACGGTCGTCATCGACAACGCCTATCTGGTCATGGCCGACGGGGTCTATGAGAATTTCTTCCGTAGTGCCAACGTCTGGACGGCAAAGGGCAATACGCCCGAGGGTCAGCTGCATGACATTCGCATCCTCGGCCGCGGGCAGGCGGTATTGGACGGCGGCAAGGCGAACGACCTTTGCGAGGCGACCGGCGGCAAGGACGGCCGGCCCCATGTCCGCGCGAATATGCCGATTCATTTGGTCAACGTGCGGGACTTCGAGGTCTCGGGCCTGAAAATTGAAAATCACCGTTACTGGGGCATGTGCTATACCTTCTGTCAGAACGGACTCATTCGCGACATCCGGTTCGTCGCGCATTACGACCGTTTCAATCAGGATGGCATCAACCTGCGCAACGGCTGCAGCGAGATCACGATCGAGAACATCTCCGGGCAGACGGGCGACGACATGATCGCGCTTTCGGGCATCGACCGACCGCGTGATGACCAGTGGAACACCTGGGTCGAGGGGGCGGATCCTGACATTCGCCACATTCGCATCCGTAATGTCGCCGGGGCGGCGGTCGTGCATCCGCTGGTCGCCATCCGCGCTCAGAACGGCACCAAGGCCTACGACATCACGATCGAGAATCTTTCGGACCGGCCGTTCGTTGTGGAGCCGGTGCGGCCGAAGGGCAACGGTCCGCGCTATGCGCTCGTGCGCATCGGCGAGTGGACCTACTGGTCGGAGCGGCCGCAGGCGCTGGGGGAGATGCGCGATATTACGATCCGCAATTTCGACTGCCGCTACAGCGAGGTCGGCGTGGTCGTGAACGGCACTTTGCAGGATGCGCTGATCGACAACGTGCGCTGTCACGGCTGCTGCCAGGGCGCGCTGACGACCGCCGGTCCGGGTTGGGGCGGAATGGGGGCGACGCTCGACAATGTCACAGTGCAGAACGTGACGGTCGACAGCGAGGCCGCCGCCCCGTTCATCGTCGACGACGCCTTTGTCGCCGAAGGTGATTTCCTGCGCGATTTTCGGGTGCTTAATTCCGCTCTGGTCAAAGACGGGCGGCGGGCGCTGGTGGAATGCGAACGGCGTGACAGCGGTGCGAAGCTGCCGGCCGTGAAGCTGGAGGCCGTCGACAATCTCCGTTGCCTGAACGGCGCCTATCTGCTGGCCGATGCGACGCGGCCCGGCGGCTTTACGACGGCGCCGTTTCATCCCGATCAGGACGATCCGGTGATTGACTGGGCGGCAGGCGCGCGGGAGGGCGCCGGGATTGTGGTCGAGGTTTCGGTCGATGGCGGCGAGTTCAGGCGGGTCGTTCGAGCGAAGAGGATTTCGTGCCCTCGGGCTTCCTGGCTTCGGTATCGGGTTACCTTGACTCCGGGGGTCGGCCAGTCGCCGTATCTTGTGCTGATGCTGGTCGGCGACACCTATTCCACCCGCTGGGCGCGGTGATGGACACCGCGACACGCAATGAGAGGCCGTTAATTTGACATCGTAATTGTCAAACCTTGGTGCGCGCACGCCCAGCGGGTGAAATTTGCCTAGCGGCGCTTGAATGTGGTAGAATTTGCCTGAGTTTTCCGGTTTCAACCTTAAAGTCAAAAGGAGAAGACAAATGGCATGTTCCTGCGGTAAGTCGCACTGCGGCGATTGCAATCACGAATTCATCGCGCCGATGAGCGCGCTCTGGCACATTTACGACGGCATTGGTTCGAAGGCGAGCGCGGCCGTCGTTTCCATTGCCTGGGAACGGGAGGCGGGCAAGATCTACCGCTACGATCTGCCGGTGCCGAAGCGGCTCGATCTCACGGCCGCCGAGTTCGTCTCGCACGTGGTCGAGCGCATCGTCAAGTTCGCGCTTTGGGCGGCGGGCGGCTGGAAGCTTTATCTTTCGGGGCCGGATGCGGTCGTGCAGCCGATTGCCAAGGCCTACACGAAGAAGGGGGCGCGAAAGTTCGACTACGACTTCTTCTCGTCGATTTACGCGCGGCCGGTCGAAGTGGCGGTGGTGCCGCTTAAGCAGATGCCGGAGGCCACCGAGCCGCTGCAGCAGGTCAAGACCGTGGCCGACGGCAACCGCATCGGCTTCGACCTCGGCGCGAGCGACTTCAAGATTTCGGCGCTGCGCAAGGGCAAGGTCGTCTTCTCCAAGGAATTCCCGTGGGATCCGGTCAACCAGGCCGATCCCGAATACCATTATTCCAAGCTGACGGCGGGGCTCAAGGAAGCGGCGGCGGCGCTGCCGCGGGTGGATGCGATCGGTGGTTCGACGGCGGGCGTGCTGGTCGGCAAGAAGCTGGGGCTCGCGTCGCTGCTGCGGTCGGTGAAGGCCAAGAACCCCTCGAAGTTCGAGCAGGGGCAGAACATGTTCTACCGCATCGAGCAGGAATGGGGCGTGCCGTTCGAAGTTTATAATGACGGCGACGTCACGGCGCTGGCGGGCATGATCTCGATGAACAAGGACGGCATCCTCGGCGTGGCGATGGGCTCGTCGGAGGCGGTCGGCTATGTCGACCCCAAGCGGCGGATGACGGGCCGCATCTGCGAACTGGCGTTTGCGCCGGTCGACTTCAATCCCTGCGCGCCGAAGGACGAATGGTCGGGCGACTACGGCGTCGGGGCGATGGCGTTCTCGCAGCAGGCCGTCAACTGGCTGGCGATTCGCGAGGGCTTCAAGTTCCCGAAGACGATGAAGCTGCCCGAGCGGCTCAAGGTCGTGCAGGCCGCCATGGAAAAGGGCGACGAGAAGGCGCTCAAGGTCTATCTGGAGATCGGCCGCTTCCTCGCGCACGCGATTCCGTGGTACAACGAGTTCTACGACTATTCGAACATGATGATCCTCGGCCGCGTCACTTCGGGGCTGGGCGGTTCGATTATCCTGGAGAGCGCGAAGCGGATGCTGAAGGACGTCTATCCGGAATGGGCCGAGAAGATCGACATCTTCATGCCCGACGAGCAGGCCCGCCGGCTCGGGCAGTCGGTGGCGGCGGCGCAGATTCCGGTCATTCGCGCCAAGTAAGGTCTGTTTGTGAAGCTGGCGAGACTCTGCGACTGGCTGGATCGTACGCTGGCGCTTGCCGCGTTCGACGACGTGGCGAACAACGGCCTTCAGCTGGGGCAACGCGACCGAGAGGTCAAGAAGGTTGCCGTGGCGGTGGATGCCAGCGTACGCGCGGTGCAGGCGGCGTCGGCCGCGGGTGCAGAGCTGCTGATCGTCCATCATGGCATCTCTTGGGGCGGCGGCATCCGGCAGCTGACGGGCGGCGTCGGTCGGGTCGTCGAAGCTGCGGTTCGCGCCGAGCTTGCCATTTACGGCTGCCATCTGCCGCTCGATGCGCATCCCGAACTGGGCAACAATCACTGTCTGGCGCGGGAGTTGGGGCTGAAGACCCTGAAGCCGGCCTTCAGCTACCACGGCAATGTGATCGGGGTCATGGGGCGCGCGTCGCGGGACCTGGAGCTGGAGGAGAACGGCCGCGTCTTCGCCTGTCCGCGCGGTGCGCGCGTCGGCGTCTGCTCCGGCGGCGCCGGCGAGTTTGCCGAAGCGGCGCAGCGGCTGGGGTGCGATTTGTTCGTGACCGGCGAAGCCAATTGGGGCGAGCGCATCGCCGCGGAGAACGCCGGCATGCCGATGGTCTGTCTCGGGCATTACGCGACGGAAGTGTACGGCGTGCGGGCGCTGGCCGCCAAACTGAGAAAGTCGCTGCGGCTGGAAGTGGTCGAGCTTATGGAGGAATTGCGGTGAAGAGCAATCGGGAAATTCGCAGTGAAGCGCGGGGTATCATCCGCACGCGCTGGCTCGGGCGGCTCATTTTCGTCGGCCTGAGTCTGAACTTGATCGCGCAACTCGCCTATTCGCTGCTGCATCGGACTTTTCGGCAGCATGAAATCCAGACCTGGACGGATTTTCTCGAAGCCAAGGTGCAGGCGGCGCAGTCGGGGCTCGCGTATGCGGTGCCGTCGGTGGCGGCGGCGCAGGAGATGTCGGGAGCTTCCGCCTTCGAGCTGTTCATTACCTATGTCTTCGGTTCGATCGTGATCTTCGGCTTTCTCGCCACGGCGCTCAAGGCCACGCGCGACGACCACCAGCGGTGGTTCGCCGATTCGCTCGGAGGGTTCAAGCGGCCGCTGGAACTGGCGTGGCTGATGCTGTTGACCAATCTTCGCGTGTGTCTCTGGAGTATGCTCTTCCTCGTTCCCGGGCTGATCGCCGTCTACCGCTATCGCGCGGCCTGGTATCTGAAGGTGGAGCATCCCGACTGGAGCGCCTGGCGGTGTCTTGCCGAGAGCGGCCGGCTGATGTGCGGCTACAAGTGGCAGGCGCTGGCGCTCGACTGTTCGTTCCTCGGCTGGGGGATCCTGCTGGGTGTCGCCATGCTGGCGACGGCGGGGTTCACGATGAGCGGCGGCGCCCTGGCGCTTCTCGGCTCGGTGCTGGGGATGCTGCTGATGTTCGCCCTGGTGTGGCTGCTCGTCTATTTCTTCACCGCGCGGACGGTATTTTACACGGAAGTCAGCAAAGTCAGTCTGGAAAGGAACGACACGAATGTCTAACCGCAACTATTCGCCGGCGGAGCTGTCGGCGGCGCTGGAGTCGATGGGAATTACGGATTCGACTGAGGTCCGCCGCTACGGTTCGGGGCACATCAACGACACCTTCAAGGTCGAGACCCGGCGGGGCGTCCGCTACATCCTGCAGCGGGTCAACACCGACATCTTCCCGCCGGAGATGCTGAAGTCCAACGTGCTGCGGGTCACCGAACATCTGCGGCAGAAGGGGATCAAGTCGCTGGAGGTGGTGGGCTACGAGAACCCCTGGCGCGTCTATGCGTTTCTAGAGGGCTATACCTCGGTCGACCTAATCAGCGATCCGCGCGAGGCGGAGCTGGCGGCGGGCGCGTTCGCCAAGTTCCAGAACGATCTGGCGGACTTGCCGGCGCCGCGGCTCGGCGACATCATTCCGCGCTTTCACGATACCGTCGACCGCATTCGGCTGCTGGACGAGGCGGCGGCCGCGGATAAGTGCGGGCGCAAGGCCGCCGTGCAGGCCGAGCTCGACTTCGTCAATCGTCGCCGCGAGGAGGCGGCGAAGATCGTCAACTTGATGGCCAAGGGCGAGATCCCCGAGCGGATCACCCACAACGACACCAAGATCAATAACGTGATGCTGGCGCCCGACGGCACCAATGTCGTCATCGACCTCGACACCACGATGCCCGGCTCGGCGCTTTACGACTTCGGCGACATGGTGCGCACCTCTTCGGCCGCGGCGGCGGAAGACGAGCGCGACCTCGCGAAGGTCTACTCGAAGCGCGAGTATTTCGAGGCGCTGGTGAAGGGCTATCTCGCCGAGGCGAAGTTCCTCCTGCCGGTCGAGAAGGAGAACCTGGCGTTTGCGGGGCGGCTCATCACGCTGACGATCGGCATTCGCTTCCTGACCGACTATCTCGCGGGCGACACCTATTTCCGCACCGCCTACGCCGAGCACAATCTCGTGCGATGCCACACGCAGTTCAAGATGGTGGAGTCGATGGAGGCGCAGGCCGACGACTACGAGGCCATCGTCCGCCGCTACTGCTGAGCGTCGGCCGTCGCGGCGCCCTGCGCCTGGATTCGCCACTGCCGCAGCGTGAGCCCGGTGGCGCGCTTGAAGAGGATGCGCAGGACCTCGGCGTTGCGATAGCCGCAGCGCGCGGCGATCTGGTCGGCGGAGAGTGCCGTGGCGAGCAGCAGCCGCTTCACTTCCTGCAGCCGCAGTTCGGTTATCACCTGTAGCATGGATTTCCGGAAGACCTGTCGGAAGCGCAGATCCGCCAGTCGGCGCGAGACGTGCAGGCGGTTGACGACGTCGCGGGAGGAAATGCCGGCGAGCGCACGTTCGCGGATGAAGGTCATTGCGCGGTCGGCCAGCAGGGCGGCCGGCTGTGAGTTGCTGGTAGACTGGCGCAAGCAGGATTCGCGCGCGCCGATGCGGATTTCCCGGCGCGGGCTGCGGCCGCCGAGCATCAGCGCGTGCAGTTCGCGCGCCGCCCGATAGCCCTGCTGCTCGAAATCGACGGCCACGCTGGAAAGCGGCGGGAGCGTGGCTTCGCAGACGAGCTCGTCGTTGCCGATGCCCAGGACCGCCACCTCACCCGGCAGGGAAATGCCCGCGCCGCGGCAGGCCTCCAGCACATCCACCGCCCGGTCGTCGAAGGCGGCCAGCACCGCGGCGGGCTTTTCCAGCGCCTGCAGCCACCGGGTCAGCAGGAGGCGGTTCTGGCCGTCGCCGCGGAACACCTTGACCGAGTGGCCCGCTTTGCCGATTTCGCGGGCAAAGGCCCGTTCGCGCATGTCCGACCACAGGGTGGGCGTGCGGCTGGGCACATAGCCGAAGGTGCGGCAGTTGCCGGCGGCCAGCAGGCAGAGGGCGGCGGCATTGGCAATCGAGCGCTCGTCGTCATGGACGAAGGCCCGGCGCGGCAGGCGGTTGCGGATCGGGTCGGGATAGTCGACGAAAACCGCCGGCAGGTTCATCTCAAGATGGCGGCGCTTCATCTCCGGGGTCTCGGCGTAGGCGACCAGGATGCCGTCGAATTCGGCGGTCGGAAAGTCCGGATGGAAAATTTGCTGAAAGCTGAGGTCGCGGCGCAGGAGTTCGATGTCCCAGTCGTAGCCTTCGCCGAGAAACCGGTGAACGCCATTGAGGATTTTCCGTCCCGACGCGCTGCCCAGGGGAAGCGCGGCCAGCACGCGGAAGGTCTTTTTCACTTTCACAGTCGTTGATTATAGCAAAAGTCAGCGCAACCGTTTGCTGGATTGTTTCAAAAATGTTGCTGAATTGTTGGGTTTGTGGCGGAGTGCGTGTGATATAATTACAGTCACTATGAATATAACTGACAGCGCGAAGGCCAAGGCCCGCGACTTTATCGAAAACGAAAGGCAATTTCAGCTCGGCTTCCTGCCGACGGAGCAATCCAATCCCATTACCGCGACTCTGGAGGAAGATTTCCAGCGCTCGACCTTCGCCGGCGTCCAGTGCCTGCAGCGCGGCGACCGCCAGATGCCGATTACCATGCGCCATGTCTTTGCCGGCCGCCGCTTTGCCAAGCTGGTCGATTCGATGGTCAAGACGGTGACCGGGCCGAAGGGGCGCATCATCTTTTCCGGCTGCGGCGCGACCGGGCGCCTTTCCATTCTGCTGGAATCGATGTGGCGCGACTTCTTCTACCGTCGCGCTTCGGAACTGACGGCCGAAGAACTGAAGCTGGCGGACCGTTCGGCCTCGATCATGACCGGTGGCGATTTCGCGCTCATTCGCTCGGTCGAGTTTTTCGAAGACTACGCCGAGGGCGGGCGCCGGCAGGCGGCGGCGCTGGAAGTCGGCGAGGGCGACACCTTTGTCGCGATTACCGAAGGCGGCGAAACCTCGTCGGTCTTGGGTACGCTCAAGTATGCCGCCGAGCACGGCGCCAGCTGCTTCCTCGTCTTTAACAATCCGGCCGACCTCCTTCGTGGCTACCTCGATCGCTGCCGCGAGGCGATTGACAATCCGAAGGTGACGGTCATCGACCTTTATTGCGGCTCGATGTCGGTCGCCGGCTCCACGCGCATGCAGGCGACGAGTTCGGAGCAGATCCTCTGCTCGTGCGCGCTCGAAGCGGCGCTTTGCCGGGTGCTGCCGCGCTTTGCCCCGGAGACGGCGAAGGACTATACGCTGGCGTTCGAGCAACTGCTGGCGGGGCTTGAGTCGGACGTCGGACGCGCGATGATCGCCGGTCAGATCGAATTTGAAAAGGGGGTCTACGAAGCGGGCGGGCGCATCACCTACATTGCCGACAAGTGCATGCTCGACCTCTTCACCGACAACACCGAACGCGCGCCGACCTTTATGATTCCGCCGCTCAGGTCGAATCGCGAACTCGGCTTTTCGCAGAGCTGGGCGTTCGTCAAGAATCCGCTCCATTCGACTGAAGAGTGCTGGAGCGAAATGATGCGCCGCCATCCGCGCTGCCTGGAGTTCACCGCCGATGACGCCCGCTCGCTCAAGATGCCGCAGAATTTCATCGACAATCCGCCGCTCATCAAGTATGCGGATCTCATCACCTACATGATCGGCAACGAGCCGGCGCCGGAGCGCATCCGGGGTTTCAAGCGCGCGGCGGCGGTGGTGCTCAACGTGCCGGGCGCGACGGCGGATTTCGCGGCCGCGGCCGAGCGGCTGTGCGCGGACTGGCCGGAACGGCGCGATTTCACCTTCGCGTTCCCGATTGCCGATTCGCCGCTGGAGATCTGGAAGCATCTGGCGGTCAAGCTGGCGTTCAATTGCCTCTCGACGGGCACGATGGCGGCGATGGGCCGTATCGCCGGCAACTGGATGAGCTGGGTGTCGATGTCCAACAAGAAGCTGATCGATCGCTGCATCCGCCTGATCGTGGAACTCGGGCAGACAGATTACGCCCAGGCGGCGGAAACGGTGTTTGCCGCCCAGGAGTGGATCGCCGCTCAGGACTGGTCGCAGCGCGAAGAGCCCTCGCCGGTGCAAGTGGCGCTGGCGGCGGTGAGGAATAAGTAAGAGGTAAGATGTAAGAGGTAAGCGGGAAGAGGGAATTTGAAGTCATAAAAAGGAGGTATGCGATGAATATGCGTGAGTTCGGAAAACTGCTGGCGGGCGCGACCTTTCTGGTCTCAGGCCTGGCTTTCGGCGGCGAGTATGTTTACGATGCGACCGATCCGCTGGCGAAGTATGGCGAGGAGATTGCCATGACTTACGATGGCGACGGCAAGATCACCGCCATGACCGTTACTATGCAGGGCGAAGACCTGCTCCTGACCGGTGATCCGCTTGATTTCGCGGAAGGCGCCCGGATCACGCTCAATCAGGCGTATCAGACGAAGTTCACCATTCGCAATGCGATCGTGGCCGCCACGCCGCTGACGATCAAGGCCGTGAGCGAAGACCTCGCCTGGTCGGGAACGCTGTCGCAAAATGCGAAGGGACCGGTGGCCGCCTTTGATTTGCCGGTTGAGTGCTGGGAATTGACTTCGGCCAATATGGGCGAGCAGGGCATGGCGGCGCCGCGCGCGGTCACGGAGGGCGCGGGCGAGCGCACCATCTGGGTTACGACTTCGAATGTCGACAGTTCGTCTTCGTGGATCAAGGCGGTCAAGCTGCGGTTCGTGACCGATGAGAATTGGCAGACCCAGGTATATTTTGTGGAGACCGGGTATACGAAAAGGCAAACGCCTTATCCCGATTTTGACCGGTTGACGCGCATGACTTCGGGCACTCCGACGGAGACGGATTTTCGGATCAACAACTATCCGATCAGCGGCTTGACGGCGAAGTCGCTGGTGTCGACGCCGATCCGGCTGGAAGGGGAGGTCAGCGGCGACTTCATAACGGAGGGCGACCTCGTTCTCGAAGTGGCCGAAGCGGCGCTGGCCAACTGGGCGACGACGCTTACCGGCGATGCGGGCAAGGTGATTTTCGACGGCGGCGAACTTTCGGAGGCGACTAAGGTCGCGGAGATTACGGCGGCGGCGACGCCCAAGACATCGTGGCAGGTTTTTGCGGTCAACCAGTTTTTGTCGGAGATGACGATCGATCCTTCGGCCACCAAGATGTCGGGCACGAGCATTATTTCGGGCGGGCGGCTGGTGAATGCCTGGACCGGCGATTGGGTCAACGACGGCCAGACGGCGAGCTGCTGGGTGCAGTACGCCGAAAATTATTCGGAGGTGGCGAAGCCGGGAACCCTTAAGGGCGTAAAGGTGTAGTTTCGCCAGAACGGCGCCAATGTGGAGATTCGCACGCAGACGGCGCGCTATATCACGCAACCGGCCGAGCCGCCGTATTATCTGTATGGCACCGATCTTGTGAATACTCCCGGCGCGGGGGGCAGTTCAATTGCTTCCAGCCCGACGAGCAGCGGGTATTGCCTGGCGGGCTTCAAGGCGAATTTCGCCCGCGCCGTGCCGACGCAGCAGGTCGAAATGCAGAATCAGCTCAGCGACACTACGCCGATCTACCGGGGCGCTTTTGTCGCGCGCGGGAATGTGGTCTTGGTCAGCAACAACTATTTCGGCGAGCCGCGGGGCGGCTATGAACTGGAAGCCGGGACGCGCCTCGTCAATACGAGCGAAGGTGCTTACTTTAAGCGGCTGGTGCTCTGGGACGGCGCGAGAGTGTATAGCACCAGGTATATCCGCACGAGCGGCGGCAGTGCCGACTGCTATGTTAAGACCCGGGGTACCGAGCCGTGTTATATTCAGGCGACCTATCGGTATGTAGGCGCGCCCGGATCGGGGGATGTGGTATATCCGGTCGTCTTTGATTGCGAAGCGCCGCTCGTTATCGACAAGATTGACGAATATCCCAACACTGTGCGCGGCAAGACGGTGCTGGTGAAGAGCGGCAACGCGCCGCTGTGGATCAAGGAGAACGAGGGCTGGGGCACCATTTCTGAGTTCGGCTTTGAGCTGCAAACGGTCAATTGGCGCAATCAGCTGCGCTTCGGCACTTCGGCGGCGGCGCTCTCGAGTGAGACGCTGGACTTGATCCGCTGGGTGAAGAAGCCGGAGCTCAAGCCCGAGCTGGATGCGCAAGGCAACTTGATCATCCCGGTTCCGGGCACGGTGATTTTCGTCAAGTAGGGGGTGGAAATGATGGGCTCCGCGTGGTTGCTGGCGTTCTGCGTGCGGGTGAAGGCGCTGGATGCGAAGGGCGAGCTGGTGGTGCCGGTTCATTATTCCGACAACTATCTCAACTTGCTGCCCGGGGAGGCGGTCGAGGTGGCGGTCGAGGATTTGCCGCCGGGTGCGCATCTGGAACTTGAAACCTGGAACTGAGCGAAAGGGAACAGATGAAGTTGACAATGAAGCTGGCAGTTTGGATGACGGTGGCGGCCGGGGCTTTTGCGGCCGGGGCGGCGGGCGTTGATGAGCTTTCGTTCTCGCTCAAGGTGGCGGCGGCAGACGGTTCCGGGGCGCGGTATGTCCGCGCGGCGGAAATGCAGCACCGCGCGGCGACGGCCGAGGGCATCGAGTGGAAGGGCCACCCGGAGCTGGGCGCCGACTTTACCGTGAAGGCCGTGATGCGGGCGACGGCCGAGGGCGTGCGCGAGGTGACGGTCGGCTATTCGGGCAATCGCTCCGAGCTGCGCGTCGAGGAGCTCGTGTTTCCGGAATGGACGGTGTCGCGGTCGCGCGGGGCGCGCATCTTCTATCCGAATTACGTCGGCGTCGAGCGGTCGCCGCGGTGGAACGAGTTCAAGCCCGGCGAACTGGTCAATGGCGTCGGGCCGTGCTTCATGGGGCTGCATTATGTCGCCGCCTTCGACGATGTCTACGGGTCGTTCATGCTGGATCAGCGCGGCGACGCCCGCTTCTATGCGACGCGGCTGGAAATCTGCAACGGCGAGCAGCCGGAGACGCTGACCTTGAAGAGCATTCACTACCTGCCGCTTGACGAGGCGACGCGGTCGGCGTTCACCGTGCCGTATCCGATTACGCTGACCAAGTTCGTCGGCGGCTGGTTTGAGGCGGCGAAAATCTACCGCGATTGGGTTCACGCGCAGGACTGGTATCGCCGCGCGGCCGCTCGCGACTTTTCCGAAATGCGGGGGATTGCGCTCTGGATGTGGAATCGCGGCCCGAGCGCGGTCACGGTGCCGCCGGCGGTGAAGTTCATGGAGGATACGAAGCTCAAGGTCGCGCTCGACTGGTACTGGTGGCACGGCATACCCTACGACACCTCTTATCCGTTCTTCTGGCCACCGCGCGAACCGGTGGCGGAGTTCCGGGCGGGCGTCGAGGCGATTCACGCGGCGGGTGGCTACGTGCAGCCGTATACGAACGGCATGCTGTGGGACCTTGACGATGCGCGCTGGGCCGAAGGCGGCGCCGGCTCGGCGATCGTCAATGCTGACGGGCAGCCGAAGGCGTCGATGTTCAATCCCTATACGCGGCAGCGCCAGGCCTGGTGCTGCGGCGAGGCACCGGCGTTCCAGACGCGGATGCGGCAGCTGGAGCGGCAGCTCGCTTCGACCGGCATGGACGGCGTCTACATGGACATGATCGCCTCGGCCGCTTTCGGCCCTTGCTATAATTCGCAGCATCAGCACGCGCCGGGCGGCGGCCGGTTCATGGTCGACGGCTATCGGCGGTATGTGAATCAAGTGCGCTCGGACAATCCTGGGCTGCTGCTGTCGAGCGAAGAGCATTCGGAGGCCTACTTCGACATCTTCGATTCGCTGATCTACGTCTATCCGAGTTACGAGCGTTTCGAGGGCGGGTGCGAACCCGAATACCGGCGGGTGCCGGCGACGCTGGCGGTCTATCATGGCGCGGTGCCGGCGTTCGGTTCGTTTGCCACCGTCGACGACCGGCCGCCGTGGGACGAGAAGTGGGGGGCGAGTCCCTTTACCAATGACGTGGAGCAGCTGGAGCGGCGCTATCCCGATCAGTTTGCGGTCGAATTCGCCCGCGGGGTCGTCTGGGGTCTGCAGCCGACGGTGCACAAGTTCCTTCTGGAGCATGCGACTTCGCCGCGCTTCGCCGGCGAATATCAGTTCTTCAAGGACACGGCGCGCTTCTACTTCGACAACCGCGACTGGCTCTTCGACGGCGAGATGCAGGCGGAAGGCGTGATGCATTGCGTGCGGCAGCCGGTGAAGTTCCTGCGCCGGAGCTGCTACACGAAGCCGGAGGCGGTGAAGACGGCGGTCGAGCCGGGGCTGGACACGATTTTTCACAGCGTCTGGAAGGCGAAGGACGGGCGGCGGGCGGCCGTCCTGGGCAACTGGTCGCGCCAGGCGCAGAAATACGAGCTTATCGTCGGCGATCGCTGCTGGCGCGGGACGCTGGCGGCGCGCAGCTGGCGCCGGCTCGATCTGAACGAGGGCGGCGAACCGACGCTGCTGGTGGTGGGCGAGCGGCAGCAGGGGCAGCCGATTGCGCCGGCGCCGTTTCCCGACCGGCTGAGCGCCTATGTGTGGCGCAACTGGTTTCTGGTCGCGCATGCTCGGCTCGCGCAGACGGTCGGGTGCACGGAAGCGGAGCTGGAGGCAGTTGCCGCCGAAATGGGCTTGCCGCGCAAGGTGGCGATCTTGCCCGAATGGCGGCGCAAGGGCTACATTACGATCGTGCGCGAGAACTGGCATCTGCTCGACTATCCGCAGCTGCTGGAGCTTCTGGACATGACGCGCGCGGAATTGGACTTCTCGCTCAAGGAAGACGACTTCCTCTGGAACAAGCTCGGCAAGGTGAAGCCGCATTGCGGGCGCCTGGAATACGACCCCGAGGCGGTGGCGGCGACGCGCGCGGCGCGGCTGGAACTGGGTCGCCTCGTGCGGGTGGAAAAGCTGGACGACTTCACCGAGGAGCCGCGCTTCGCCTTCATCCGCGACTTGGCGGCGGTCGCCCCGTCGTTGCCGGCGCCGGCATCGAAGCGCGGCGATTCGCCGTTCGGGATGCGGCTCATCTTCAGCTACTTTGCCGACTACGGCGATCCGCTCATTGATCCGGCCATCGGCTCTTATCCCGAGGGGCTGTTGCAGAAGCTGGCGCAGGCGGGGGTCAATGCGGTGTGGCTGCATACGGTGCTCTCAACGCTCGCCAAGGATCCGGCCTATCCCGAGTTCGGCGAGCGGAGCGAGGAGCGGCTTGTCCACTTGCAGACGCTGGTCGACCGGGCGGCCAAGTACGGCATTCGCGTCTATCTGTATATGAACGAGCCGCGGGCGCAGCCGCCGGAATTCTTTGAAAAGAGTGCGGCGCGGCGGGCGTTGCGCGGGGCCGTGCAGCCGGGCAACGGCGTGTACGCGCGCTGCACGGCCGATCCCGAGACGCGGCGCTGGCTGAAGGATTCGCTGCGGCAGGTGTTCTCGACCGTGCGGGGCCTCGGCGGCATCTTTACGATTACGATGAGCGAGAACCTGACGCATTGCGCGTCGAAGTGGAATGTCGCGAGCTGTCCGCGCTGTCGGCACCGCCAGGTTTCGGAGCTCATTGTCGAAACCAACCGGGCGATGGTCGAGGGCATGCTCGAAGGCGACCCGAACGCGGAGGCGCTGATCTGGAACTGGTCGTGGCCGCATGCGGACGAGGCGGCGGTCCTGAAGGGCTTGCCGAAGCGGAACTGCCGGGTGATGGCGGTGTCGGAAGGCCGGATGCCGATCTGCCGCGGCGGCGTTCAGGTCGAGACCCACGACTATTCGATCTCTTGCGTGGGACCGAGCGCCCGGGCGCAGGAGTTCTGGGACGGCGCGCGCGCGGTCGGGCTGTCGCCGGCCGCCAAGGTGCAGGCCAACACCACTTGGGAAATCGCTTCGGTGCCGTATCTGCCGGTCATGGATCTGGTGGCGGAGCATGCCTCGAAGCTGGTGCGCGCGGGCGTCGACGGGGTGATGCTCTCGTGGTCGCTCGGGTGTGCGCCGGCGCCCAATCTCAAGGTCTTTGACGCCATCGGCCGCGACGGCGATTCGGAGGCGGTTTTGAACCGGCTGGCGGCCGAGTATTACGGCGCGGAAGCGGTGCCGGCGGTGCGCAAGGCGTGGACGGCGTTCTCCGAAGGCTTCCGTAATTTCCCGTTTTCGCTGAACGTCCTTTATTACGGGCCGCAGCAGTGGGGGCCGGTTAATCCGCTTTATGTGCAGCCGACGGGCTGGGTCTCGACGATGGTCGGCATGCCCTACGATGATGTCGCCAGCTGGTGCGACGTGTATCCGCCGGCGGTGTGGACAAAGCTGATGCAGCAGGTGGCGGATGGCTTTGAACAGGGCTGCGAAGTCTGGCAGCGGGCGGTGGCGGCGATGAAAGATGCACGGCAGCGCGCGGTGGCCCAACGCGAGTACGGGCTTTTCCGCGCCGCGGGATTGCATTATGCGTCCTGCGCGGATCAGGTGCGGCTCTATGAGGCCCGCAACCGCGGCGACCGCGCGGCGATGGCCGCCGCCGTTCGGCGCGAGCTGAAGCGGGCGCAGGAAGAGCTGCAGCTGGTGCGCGCCGACAGCCGCATTGGCTACGAGTCGTCCAACCATTATTTCTTTACCGCGCAGAATTTGCGCGAGAAGATCCTCGCCTGCCGTCAGTTCCTGGAGAGCTGCGACTAAGCGTGATTTTGCAGGTCACCGTGTTCGGTTGGAAGTTTAATTAGTTGGCGAATGGCTCGCTTTGGGTGTCCGAAGCGGGCGTGAAGGTAGGGCGCGGCCGGCTCGCTGTAGTTGAGTTTTGTCCACGGATTGACACGGATTAACACAGATTTCAATCCGTAAAATCCGTGGATAAATTCGTTTGATTTGGCTGACTAGCGACGACCGACATCCGACTTCCGTGGCGTGACCGACTAGCGACTTTCCGACGGCCGACTTCCGTTGCGATTAGCTGGCGCTCTGCGCTTTCAAATCGCTTTGCCTTTCGCCGCGCGCCCCAATCGCTCACGGTCGTCGAATGTCGCTTGTCGGCCGTCGGCTCGCTCCCGGTCGTCGGTCGTCGACCGTCGCTAGTCGCTTTTCGCTAAGGCGCTATTCACCAGGCCTCACTGAGGCGAAGCAGTTAGGCTGAGGGCGGCGGGTGGCGCGGAGATTTTTCCGTTGGTGCGACATGACCTGGCTGGATTCGGTTAACCTCGGTGATGACGCGCGGAAGCGAAAGCGAGTGACTCACTTTACCTCGGTGAGGGCATGTCAGCGGGACCGACGGAAAACATCGGAGCGAGCAGCCCGCCGCACCAGCCGTAGGCTTAAGCCGTAGCGACGGTTCGGGCGAGCTCGTCGGGCCGCCGCCCTCAGCCGTTTACCAGCCGACATTGCGCCGTAAAACCGAGAAGGAAGAATTCGGCCGCGCGGTTGTAAAGCGCACCCTAAGCGCCCATGGTGATTTACTTTAGACCTCCTTTCCCATGACGAGGTCGAATGCCAGGTCCGGATTCGCCTGCATCTTCTCCTTGAATGCTTGGCAGTTTGACATGCCGCTTTTCGCGAAGAAGTAGAGGGCGAGGGTCCTCG
>JAZLMR010000095.1:0-36745 GCA_045598785.1 Kiritimatiellia bacterium | reverse complement strand
ACGGACTTACGGCTGAGGACGGCGTCCCGACGAGCTCGCCCGAACCGTCGCTACGGGAGTCGCAGCCATCGCCACCCTTCAGTCAACAGAACGCAACGAGGCATTCCCCTCCCCGAAATGCCTATCAGCAAGCGGAACCACCGAGGCGATGGGCGATCCCTACGCTCCTCCCGTGCGACTGTCGGCTCCGCCGCTCTCAGCCTATAAGTTCCGCCTCGGTAAGGCATAGAGAATACGCGATACATCAGTAGACTCGCGGCGATAACCAAAATGAGAATTCGTTGCGGAAATTCTTGGCGCGGCGCTGGGCGAAGCGCCGGAATTGCGCGGCAAATGACGCGACTAGCGACGGCCGACGACCGGGAGCGAGCCGACGGCCGACAAGCGACATCCGACGACCGTGAACGATCGGGGCGCGAAGCGCCAAGGTCGCGCGGCAAAAGGCAAAGCGATTTGAAAGCGCGGAGCGCCAGCAAATCGCCACGGAGGTCGGCCGTCGGCCGTCGCTAGTCGGTCACGCCACGGAAGTCGGTCGTCGCTAGTCGCTAGTCGGCTCGACGGGTCGAGGCTTTCAGCGGCGGCCCGTTGTTGACAGCGAGCCCGGACGCGGCAAATCGGTCGCACGCTGGAAAGCAAATCAATATCAGGCCACCAACCAGCTAATTACAGGCGCAAAGCACAAAACAAAAAAATCGGCGCCGTGGGCCGCTAAAAATGGCGAGCTTCTCACCAACAAATTTAAATCACTGTCCCAGCGCCAGCCGTTCCGCCAGCCGCGTCGGCAGCCCCGCCGCGAGAATGCGCTGCTGCGCCGCCTCGATGTCGTATTCAAGCCGCCGGAACTGAATGCTGCGCGTCAGCTGGTCGTAAATGACATAGGCCGCCCGCGGGTCGCCGTCGCGCGGCTGCCCGACCGAACCGACGTTGATGAAATACTTGCGCCCGATGGGCAGCTTGAAGTCCTGGGCGTCAATGCGGTAAACGGCGCCGAGCTGCTTTTCGTAGATCATCGGACAGTGCGTGTGCCCGTGGAAGCACAGCGGCGTCACCTGATGGCCGAAATGCGCCTCCGCCTGCAAGTGGTCGAAGACGTAGCCGAACGCCTCGGGATTGTCCATCGCCGCGTGGACGAGCGTTATGCCCATCACCGTCTTGGCAAACGGCAGCTCGCGCAGGAAAAGCACTTCCTCCATCGACAGCTGCTTGCGCGTCCAGGCAATCACCTCGGCGGCATTGGCGTTGAAGTCGTCAAGGTTCTGCCGCGAGGAAACGTAATGGTCGTGATTGCCCATCACGATCGGACAGCCGAGCTCGCGGACGATCTTCAGGCATTCGTGCGGACAGGCGTTGTAGCCGACGACATCGCCGGTGCAGAGGAAGTCGGTCACGCCCTGGGCGCGGCAGTCGTCGAGAACGACGTTCAAGGCGTCGAGGTTCGCGTGGATGTCCCCCAATATGGCAAAGCGCTTTCCCATGTTATTTCAGCAGCGCCCCCGCTACCTGCAGGTCTTCGACCGTGGTGATCTTGAAGTTGGGCTTCTGCGAAGGAATGACCTTGACCGTCTGCCCCGCCGCCTCCATCGCCGCGCAATCGTCAGTCATCTCGGCCTTGCCCAGCTTGGCATAGGCCGTGCGCAGCTCGCGCAGCTGAAACGCCTGCGGCGTCTGCACCGCCCACAGCTTGTCGCGGGCGACCGTGCGAGTGACCGTAGTCGCCTTCTCGCAGAGCTTGAGGGTGTCGGTGACCGGCCGGCCCAAGGTCACCGCCGGCGTGCGCTTCGCCGCCTGCACGACCTCGGCGATCATCTCCGGCGTCACCAGCGGCCGCGCCGCATCGTGAATGACCACCTGCCGGGTGTCGACATCGCAGGCCGCCAACCCCGCCGCCACCGACTCCTGCCGGCGCGCCCCCCCGGGGACGATCTTCTCCAGCTTGGAAATCCCGAACATCTTGATGACCGCCTTGGCGGCCAGCAACTGCTCCTTGCGCACCACGAGGACGATGCGGTCAATCTCCGCCGAACGCTCGAACGCCAGGAGACTCCACGCCAGGACCGGCTTGTTGACCAGGGAGAGGAAGGCCTTGTCGACCCCCACGCCCATCCGTTCCGATTTGCCGGCCGCCAGAATTATCGCCGTCGTCATGCCAGATTCCTCCCGCAGCATTTCTTGTACTTCTTGCCCGAACCGCAAGGACACAAGTCGTTCCGCCCGACGGCCGCGCCGGCCGACAACCGCGACTGAGACTGGGGATTGAGCCCCGCCGCCTCAATCGGCCGCACGCCGGCCGCGCGCCGATTCTGGTTCATCATGCTGGCAAAGACATCGCCGATCGTCTTCGCGCCCTGCGCTTCGCCCGTCGGCTTGGACGCCTCGGTCCGCGGCGAAACTGCCGCGTGCTCCGCTTCCTGCACCTCAAACTCGTCGGCATTGGTACGCGCCCTCGTCATCTGGCCGTACATCGCCTGCATCCGCGCCGCCGTGGCGCTGCGGAACTCGCCCACCACCACCTTCGCCTTGATCGTCGACATCAGCGTCTCGAACATGCCGAAGGCTTCCTTCTTGTATTCGATCAGCGGATCGCGCTGCCCGTAGGACCGAAGGTTGACCCCGGTGCGCAGATCGTCCATCGCCCGCAGGTAATCCTGCCATTCGCGATCGATCACCTGCAGGAAGACGCCGCGCTCCATGTAGGGCAGCGTCACCGGATCTTCGGCGGCGCACTTCGCCTCATAGGCCTCGATCACCTTCTTCATCACCAGCTCGCCCGCCAGTTCGGGCGTGCCGACGAGCGGCTGGAGCTCCGCTTCCGTCACCACGATCGGGAAAGTCACCGCCACCCAGTCCAGGAAGTCCTTGAGCGAACCGTCCTTCGCGCTGAAAAGCCAACGCTCGGCCTGATTCAGCACCAGGTCGTTCATCACATCGAGGATGAGGTCGTGAACCGACGCCTGGTCGCCGGTCAACACCCGCCCGCGCAGCGCATAGACGACCGTGCGCTGGCGGTTCATCACGTCATCGTATTCGAGCGTGCGCTTGCGCACCGCGAAATGCTGCTGCTCGACGCGCCGCTGCGCCGTCTCGACGGAACGGTTGAGCCACTTGTGCTCCATCACTTCGCCTTCCTGGAGCCCGAGGCGCTGCATGATGCCCGCGATGCGCTGCGAACCGAACAGCCGCATCAGCTGGTCTTCCAGCGAAATGAAGAACTGGGAGCTGCCCGGATCGCCCTGCCGCGAGCAGCGGCCGCGCAGCTGCCGGTCGATGCGCCGCGACTCGTGCCGCTCGGACCCGATCACATGCAGGCCTCCGAGTTCGGTCACGCCCTCGCCGAGCTTGATGTCGGTGCCGCGGCCGGCCATGTTGGTCGCGATCGTCACCCCGCCGCGCTGGCCCGCCAGCGCCACGATCTCGGCTTCGCGCGCATGGTTCTTCGCGTTCAGCACCTCGTGCGGAATGTGCGCGAGCTTGAGCATGCGCGAGAGCACTTCCGAAGTGTCGACCGTGACCGTGCCCAGCAGCACCGGCTGGCCCTTCGCGTGCCGCGCCTCGACATCGGCGATAATCGCCTTGTACTTCTCGCGCTGGGTGCGGTAGATCTGGTCGTTGCCGTCGACGCGGTTCACCGGCTTGTTGGTCGGAATCGAGACGACGTCGAGCTTGTAGATGTCCTTGAACTCGCGCGCCTCGGTCTCGGCCGTGCCGGTCATGCCGGAGAGCTTGGTGTAGAGGCGGAAGTAGTTCTGGATGGTGATCGTCGCCAGCGTCTGCGACTCCTTCTCGATCTCCACCCCTTCCTTCGCCTCGACCGCCTGGTGCAGGCCGTCGGACCACCGGCGGCCCGGCAGCACGCGCCCGGTGAACTCGTCGACGATGTAGACGTGGTTCTCCTGCACGACATAGTCGACGTCGCGCTCGTAGAGGCAGTAGGCCCGGAGCAGCTGGTCAACCACGTGCACGCGGTCGGAACGCTCCGCAAACGCGCTCTGCGTGAGCCGCCGCTTCTCGATGCGCTCGGCGTCAGTGAGCGTGGCGTCGCCGTCAATCGCCGACATCTGCGCCGCCAGGTCGGGCAGCACGAAGAGCGCCGGATCGGACGGGCAGATCTTCTCACAGCCCTTGTCGGTAAGCGCCACTTCGCGAGTGCGCTCGTCGATCGTGAAGTAAAGCTCGTCCTTCAGCTCCCGCGCGTGCTCCTTGTACATCTCCGAAAGCATCTGCATCTCGACATCTTCGTGATGCTTGCGGAGATTCGCGTCTTCCAGCAGATGCATCAGCTGCTTGTGCTTGGGCATCGAGTGGTAGACCTGGTAGATCTTGTCCTTGAAGGCCTGCACGTCGCCCGACTCGATCGCCTTCTTCGCGTCGCGGATGAGATCGTTGCACATCGCCGTCTGCACCCGCACGATCGAGGACACGAGCGGATTGATCTCGGTGTAGACATGCGAGGTCGAGACCGTGGCCGGCCCCGAAATGATGAGCGGCGTACGCGCCTCGTCGATCAGGATCGAGTCGACCTCGTCGACAATCGCGAAGTTGTGGCCGCTCTGCACCACCTGCTCGGGCTGCTGCGCCATGCCGTTGTCGCGCAGATAGTCGGAGCCGAACTCGCTGTTGGTGCCGTAGGTGATGTCGCAGGCGTATTGGGCGCGGCGCTCCTCGCTGTCCATCGAATTCTGGATGCAGCCGACCGTCAGCCCCAGATACCGGTAGAGATGCCCCATCCAGGACGCATCGCGGCGCGCCAGGTAGTCGTTGACCGTCACCAGCTGGACGTTCTTGCCCGCGAGCGCATTGAGGTAGAGCGGCAAGGTCGCCACCAGCGTCTTGCCTTCGCCCGTCTGCATCTCGGAAATCTTGCCCTGATGGAGAACGATGCCGCCGATGAGCTGCACGTCGAACGGGACCATGTTCCAGGTCAGCGTATGGCCGCAGACCTCCTCGGTCGTGCCCAGCAGGTGCCGGCAGGCGTTCTTGACGAGCGCGAACGCCTCCGGCAGCACCGCGTCCAGCGCCGCCTGCACCGCCGCCTTCGCCTCGTTTTCAGTGCACCCCTTGGGCGTAGTCTTGGCAATCGCCGCCGCCACCCGCGCCTTCAGCTCGGCCGTCTTCTTCGGAAAGTCCTCGGCGGTCAGGTTCTGGGCCTGCAGCTCGCCCTCGATACGGTTGATTTCACGGACGATTGGCCAGAGTTTTTTCAGTTCACGCTCGTTCTTGGTCCCAAACAGATACTTAAGCAAATTCATATCGCGAGTATTATACCAAAAAACTCACGATTTTTGCGAGGGAATCGCCCTCGATATGCAGTAATTGCATGGCTGCCGCAAGCTCCGAACGGGCCGCCGCCGCGCGGCGCTCGTCAGTAAGATACGGCTTCAGATATCCGAGCAGGTTTTCGACCGTAAACTGCTCCTGCAGCAGTTCCGGCATCGGCGGCCGCGGCGACGTGCCCGCCCCGCCGCAGCGCTCCCACACCACGTTCGCGAGCCCCGCGTAACGAGTGCCGGTGATGATATGACGCAACAGCGCCGCCAAAAGCCGGCTCACCCGGTAGACGAGCACCGTCGGGCAGTTCATCAGCGCCGCCTCCAACGTCGCCGTGCCGCTCGCCACAACCGCCGCATCGGCCGCCGCCAGCAGCTGCCGGGCACCGCCCGACTGCAGCCGAATCGCCGAGCGCACCGCCGCCGGCGCCTTGGCGAGCTGCCGTTCGATAGCCGCTCGCGCCTTGGGGTTCGCCGCGGGAATCACCACCTGCAATCCGGCGATCTCCCGCTGCAGCGCCGCCACGGCCTTCAGCAAGACCGGCAGATGATAGCCGATTTCCCCCAACCGCGAGCCCGGCAGCACCGCCAGCAACTTGCCCGGCGTTTTCGCCGAACGCCCGTCGCCCTCGCGCTCCCGCCGAACCTGGTCGACCAGCGGATGCCCGATGAATTCGGCAAAACCGGGGCGAAACAGCGCCGGCTCGAACGGGAAGAAACAGCAGAGCCGGTCCAGCGCCGCCTCAATCCTCGGAATGCGGTTCTGATGCCAGGCCCAGACCTGTGGACAGACGACATGCACCGCGCGAATGCCCCGCGCCTTCGCATACGCCGCGAGCCGCAGGTTGAGCCCCGGGTAGTCGATCGTGCAGACGGCATCCGGCCGCCATTCGTCGATCGCCCGCTGCAGGGTCTGCTTGACGCGCAGAAAATACCGGAATTTTCGCAGGACCGCCCAAATGCCGAAGACCGCCAGGTCCCCAGTCTCGAAGCCATAGTCCGAATAACCGCGAATCTCCACCCCGGGATACAACGCCTTCAGTTTCGCCGTCAGCGACCGCGCATACAGGACGCCCGACTCCTCGCCGGCGAGCAAAAGCACTTTCTTCATGGACGCACCGGCGCTGGCGGCAGCCCCGAGTCGATGCCGACAATGGCAATCGAATGCCGATTGGCGAACTTCAGCACCCGCTCCCGCTCCAGCAGCAGCAGCCGGCCCGCCTGAAACCCGAGCGCCTTCACCCCAGCGCGCTTCATCACCTTGAGCGTCTTGAGCCCGACGACCGGAATGTCAAACCGCCAGTCATGCCCTTCGCGCGCCGCCTTGAAAAGCACCGCGCCCTTGCTCAACCGACCGGCGCGGCGAATCGCCGCGTTCGTACCCTCAAAAGCCTCCACCGCCAGCACCATGCCGGACTTCACCAGCACCGTCTGCCCGACGTCATGGCGACCGACGTCAGCCGCCACTTCCATCGCCCGCCGAAAATCATCCTGCTCGGCGGCATCCGGCCCGCGTTCCGTCAGCACCCCCACGCCCGGCAGGTGAGACTCCATAAACGAGCTGGCCGGCAGGATCCGAACCCCCGCCCGCTCGAACTCCATCACCAGCTTGCCGAAAATCGTATGCGCGTTCTTGACCGGCATCGCCTTAAGCCAGCCGCTCACCACCGCATCAAACTTGCCGCAGAAAAGCGACATCGGATTCACCTGACCGGCCAGAATCGCCCCGTCGTAGCCCGCTTCGGCCGCCCAGGCGATCACCCGGTCGCACTCGCCGGCGGCAAACGCGACCACCTGGTCCGCCACGCGCCGCGTCGCCCGCTCGCACGACCCCTTGACGGCCATCACGTCGACGCGCGCGACCCCGGCGCGCTTCGCCCCCTCGACTACCAGTCGCGGATAGTCGCCGGCCCCGGCAATCACTAGCAGTTTGGAAATCATCGTCTTACCAGCTGACCGCCCCCAGCGCGTCGGTCATAAGCCGCCCGGCGTTATCATCGCGCTCCTTGGACGAAGCCGAACCGAGCACCACCACGATCGCCCGCTTGCCGCGGCGACGGCCGGTCAACACGATGGAAGACCCCCCCGCATCGATATAGCCGGTCTTAAGCCCGTCAATCGCCTCGCTGCCGTCGGGATTGATCACCTTAAGCTTGTCCTTGACCATCAGGTTGTTGTGATTGACGAACTTGAGCGGGTTGCCCGCGCCGTCCTTCACTTCGGCGACCTTAGTCGACGTGTACTTGAAGATCTCCGGCATCTGAACCAGCTTGAGCGCCAGCTTGAGCTGATCGCGGCAAGTCGTGACATTGAAGGACTTGACTCCGTATTTCGGCTTCGGCGGCAGCCCGTTGGGATTGTAATAGCGCGTCCGGGTCATCCCCAGCGCCTGCGCCCGCGAGTTCATCTTCCGGAGGAACGCCTCCAGGGAGCCGGCCGAATTGACCGCCAGCGCAATCGCCGCGTCATTGGCGCTCTTGACCATCAAGGCCATCAGGAGATCGTCGACTGTCATCGACTGCCCGGCCTTAAGCCCCACGGCGCTCGGTTCCGACTTGTAGACCTCCGCGGTCGCCGTTACCCGCGAGGTAAGCGCATAACGCCCGGCACGAATGTCCTCCAACACCAGCAGCGCCGTCATCAGCTTGGTCACGCTCGCCGGATAGGCCTCGGCATCGGCATTGTCCGAAAAGAGAATCCGCCCCGTCTGCGCATCGGCGGAAATCGCCCCGACATACGGCGAACGCCGACGAGGACTCTCCGCCCCAGCGGAAACCACCACGGCAGCGGTCGCGAGCAGGAGGAGCAGTCGTCTCATCATATCACTTCACCGTCGCCCGAGTGGCTTTTTGAACCGCCTTCCACAACGCGGCCGCATCCTTGGCTTCCAGCACCGCCTTGCGGCTGGACTCCCTGGAAAACGCCTGCGCCAGCCCTGCCATCAGCCGCAGGTAAAACGCCGACACCGCCACCGGAATCGCCGAAAGGCAGACAATGTTCACCGCCTCGCCGGCCCAGTCAATCGGCTTCGGCGAAATGCCGATCGCGAGCGTCAGCCCGCCGCCTTCGACGCCGCGGACATGCGGAAACGCGAGTCCCCCTTCCATCGCCGTCGACAGCACGCTCTCGCGCTCCAGCGCCGCCGTAATCAGATTGTCAGCGCTGGAAATGAAGCCATGCTCCTCCATCGCCGTCGCCAACGCCGCAATCGCGCCCTCGCGGGTGTCGGACTTGAGGTCGACCACCATCAGCTCCTCGGCGCTGAAGCGGGAAATGCCCGTTTTCGGCGAATCGCGGTCAGGGGCCTCGGAAGTGTTCTTGACCGCGTCCTCGTCGGCGGCGAACAGGATGCGCCCGCAGCTCGAACAGGTGACCAGATGCTGCGCCAGGCGCACCTGCTGGCCCTGGGCGATCGGCACCTGCATGCCGCAGACTGCGCAGCAGTTGTTGTTCATCGCCGAAATGACGATGTGGTTCTTCTTGTAGAGCCGGTCATAAAGGCCCGCCACCTGCACCTCCAGCTTCGCCCGCATGGCGTCGATGGAGTCGTTAAGCGCATCAAGGTGACTGCCGTCACCGGTCTGATGATGTTCGTCTCGGGTAAGTACCAGCTCCTGCAGCTGGCGAAGGATGTTTATCTGACTTTTCATTTTTCGTTTTCGGTGAAAATCCGGATCCGGTCCAGCGTTTCGGCGGACAGAATGTGCTCCATCATGCAGGCGTCCTTGTCGGCGATCCGACGGCTGACGCCGAGTTTCATCAGGAACTTCCTGAGCAGCGTATGCCGATTGAGCACCTGCCGGGCGACGCGCCCGCCCTTGACGGTAAGCACGATCGGGCCGTACGGCTCCTGCGACACCAGCTCCAGCTTCTTCAGCTCGTGAATCGCCTTGACCACCGACGGCATCTTCACCGCCAGCAGCCGGGCGACATCGCGCACCTGCGCCGGCCGCCCTTCGGCGATCAGCATGTAAACGGCTTCGAGATAATCTTCAAGACTCTGGGTCATATCCGCTCGAGCCATCACTTGCCAAAGGGACTCGTCTTCTTCATCAGGTGGGCGAACTTCACCGCCGCGATCGAGTCCTCCAGCGACAACGGAAACGGCGCCGCCGTGCGCACCGTGTCATAGACGTGCTTCCAGAACGCAGTCGGCCCGCTCATCGTCCCCCGCGGCAGCGACACCTCCTCGGTAACGACCGGGAACGTCTCGTGCATGTCTACGAGCTGCGGCGTACGCACCGACGAACGCCGGCGCGGAAACGAAAACCCGGGCTCGATCATCGTGAGCCGGCCCGACGAAGCGCCCGGCGCCACCGAAAAGACGCCGCGCTCGCCCCTGATCACAAAGGACGGCTCGCGCAGACCGGGCAACGCCCCGCCGTTGAACTCAATGTCGGCGGAAACCTGCGTGCGGGTCTTGAGATTGATATGCGCATAATCCTCGGCGTCCCCGAGCGAAGCGATGCGCTTGAGTTCACTCCACATCTGCACCGGCGGCTGCGGCAACAGCTTGAGCGCCTGGATCACCAAGTCGGTCATCGCGTAGTAGGCGGCGCCGCCGCCCAGCCGCTTCACCGTCTGCCAGTCGTCGCGCCGAACGAAATCCTCGCGCCGGATCCGGATCTGGTGAACCGCCCCGAGCCGCGGATCCGAAAGCATCTGCCGCGCCAGCAGGAAATCCGGCGAAAAATAGCCGCGCTGCATCACCAGGAGCCGGTTCTTGGACTTCTGCGCCTGCCCGCGGAGAATCTGCGCGTCATCGTACGTCAGCGCCATCGGCGTTTCCAGGAGCGTCCAGAACCCGCGTTGCAATGACTTGAGCGCATGCGCGACATGATCGACCGTGCAAGTGGCGATGTCGACGATGTCAATGTCGTGCTCGTCGAGCATATCGGAGAACTGCCGGAACATCCGACAGTCCGGAAAGTCGCGGGCGACGATGTCGCGACGGTCCTTGATGAGATCGCAGGCCGCCACCACCTTGAACAGCGCCGGATGCGCCTTGAAGACCGGATAATGATCGGAAAACATCGAGCGCCCCAGGCCCATGAGGGCGACCCGTATCGGCGGACGCTGATATTCGACGCTCATTTCTTCACGATCTCCGTAATGGCGGAAAGGAACTGCGCGACATCCTTGAACTGCCGGTAGACGCTCGCGAAGCGAATGTAGGCGACCTCGTCGGTTTTCTGCAATTCGTTCATCACCAGCTCCGCGATCTTATCGGCCGGGATTTCGTCACCTTCGAGATTGGCGACCACGCGGTCGATCATCGTGCGAATCTGCTCGTCGCTGACCGGACGCTTGCCGCAGGCCCGGCGAATCGCCTTGTCCACCTTCGAACGGTCAAAGGTCTCCCGCCGGCCGTCGTGCTTGATCACCAGCACCTCGTCGCGGTCAATCTCCTCGTAAGTCGTGAACCGATGCCCGCACTTCATGCACTCGCGACGGCGACGAATGGCGGCACCGTCGCCCGCACTGCGCGAATCCAGCACCTTGTCATCGTCAGCTCCGCATTTCGGACACTTCATGCAAGACTCCTCACTTGCCGTTCGGGCACATCGTGCAGTGACGGCAGTCCAGATTGACTGGCAACGGCGCCGGCGCCCCGTGGCGGCGGGCATTCCATTCGCCCAGCCAGTTGATGAGCGCCAGCAAGAGCCCCAGCGTGATGAAGCCGCCGGCCGGCAGAATCGCCATCGTCACCGGCCCCGGATTCAGGCTCTTGAACGCCAGCTCGCCCCAGACGGTCAGCGTCCCCGCGCCGGCGATTTCCCGCACCGTCGCAATCAGCGCCAGCGCCAGCGTAAACCCAAGGCCGGACCCGAGCCCGTCGGCCAGCGAATCCAGGACCCCGTTCTTGCAGGCGAAGGCCTCGGCCCGGCCGAGGATGATGCAGTTGACCACGATAAGCGGGATGAAGATGCCGAGACTCGCCGACAGCGCCGGCAGATAGGCCTGCATCAGGAGGTCAATCGCCGTCACGAAAGTCGCGATGATGACGATGTAGCACGGAATGTGCACCGCCGCGGGAATCAGTCTGCGCAGCGCGGAAACGAGCCCGTTCGAGCAGATGAGCACGAAAGTCGCCGCCATGCCCATCCCGAGCGCATTCTCCAGCGAGGTCGTCACCGCCAGCGTCGGGCACAGGCCCAGCACCAGACGAAAGGTAGGATTATTCTTGAAAATTCCATACCAAAAGGCTAACCAAGTTTTCATGTCGGCTATTATACTATTTGCGAGACCAAAAAACAACCAGGTCGACCTGGAGGGCGATTGTAAACTGTTGACCCCCAGCCCGTTTCCGCTTTATTCGACAGCGGACGCGCCGCCCTTGGTCTTCAAGACGCCCCAACTCGGCGCTACTTGCCTCGCGGCCGAATTCTTCCTTCTCGGTTTTTTGGCGCAATGTCGGCTATGGGCGGGAGCTCCTGCTCGGTCTCGTCACTCGCAGGACTCCCTCCCTCCGCCGACAAAGCCGACGGTCGACGACCGACGGTCGACGACAGAGCCGACGGTCGACGACCGACAAGCGACGACCGTGGGCGATGGAAGCGCGAAGCGCTGGAGTCGCGGCGCGTGGGGCTGGTAATCGGCTGCAATCATTGCAATGGCTAAGCGGCAGTGGGCTGGAGATTCGGTTGACTTAAGCCGGCTAAACTCTAAGAGGTGGGTGATTGCGAATGAAGCGAGAGATAGAGCGCAAGAAATCGGCGCCGCGGGCCGCTAAGAAGAAGCGGCGACCAACGAATTTATCCACGGATTTCACGGATTGTCACGGATTGAAATCTGTGTTAATCCGTGTCAATCCGTGGACAAAACTCAACTACAGCGAGATCGGACGCGCCAAATCGGTCGCACGTTGGAAAGCAAAACGACCCAAGGCCACCTCAAAGCCCCATCAAAGCGCAACGCCTTAACAAAAATCGGCAATGAGGCGGTTGCAGCGCACCAGACGCCAGATGACCAAACTATTCGTCGCGCAAGGTCCGGCTTTCGGGGCTGCCGGCGGCGAGATAGCCGCCGGAACGGCCGCGGCCGTCCGAAGTCCAGAACGAATAGAGCCGTGCGCCGTCAGTCAGTTTGAAAGTCAGCACGAACGGCACGCCCGGCGTCAGCGCGAACGCCGACTTTCGCGTAGAATCAACGCCGGTAAAGGTCTCGCTGCCGAGGCAGCGACCGTCCGCGGCCGCCGTCGCCACGACCGTCACCGCCCCCTCGCGGGCGTCCAGATTAAGCCACAGCCGGTCGCCGCGGGTGAAGACCAGCGATTTCGTCCGCAGTTCCCCGCCTTCGACCGAGCAGAAGCCGTCGCGCCGAAGCGTGGCGAAACCCATGGAGGCATTGGCGTACATGCCGCCGCGGAAATTGCTTTCGCTGCCGGCCTTGGCCGGATCGCCGGCAAAACCGCCGTAATAGAACCGCAGCTCGTCGCCGATCACGACGCAAATGCCGCCGCAGGACTTGAGATAGCCCATATCCCAGTCGCCGAACCTGCGGGTCTCAGAAATGAAGAACGACGTGTGATGGGCGTCGGCGGAGGCATTCGCGGCATAGCTGGGAAACTCCCACGAATCGGCGTCCTGCGGAGTGGCGTTAAAACCGAAGCGCAACTCCACCATCTTCGGCAGCCCCAGTGCGCCCCAGTAGCAGTTTTCCGGCCCCAGCATGATTTCCGCCAGCCCGATCATCACCGATTCATAGGCGACGCAGTCGAAGTTGTAGAGCTGCTCCCCGCCGTAAGCGATCCCGCGGTTGCGCCCGACCGCCGCCTGCCGCAGCCATTCGCGGACCCCCGGAAAGGTCTTGGCGCCGTCGACAAAATCCGCCGCTTCCGCGTATTCGCGGGAGCGTCCGTAAGTCTTGTCAAAGGTCCTGGCCGTACAACGAAGCGAAAAGCACCAGCGCTTCGTGAAAGGATTGTAGAACATCGTCGAGCGGTCGCCGCACTCGGCGGTCCATACGGGGTCGGTCCAGCGGATGCCGTCCGCCGACGTCATCACCACGCCGCCGCTGCGCTTGCCGACCACATAATTGAACGCCTTGAAGCGCTGACCGTCCGTCGCGTCGGGATCCAGGAACACAATCGCCGAATCGGCCATGCCCGGTATGCGCCAGGCCAGGTTCGAACCGTCTTCGTTCAGTTTCGGGCGCGTCCAGGAAATGCCGTCCTCGGACCAGGCGTAGGCGACGCCGTTCGCCCACCCCGCGTGATACCAGCACTTGAAGATCTGCTCCCGGCCGTCATACCAGACGCCGCCGGAGAACGGCGCCGCCATCGGATTACGGCGTTCGGGCCCGCCCAGTTCCAACTCCGTTTCGGGCTTCAGGACGGGGTTGCCCGCATACTTGGTCGGGCGATGCCAGACGCGCTTCGCCGTCCGCTCCGCAACCAGGCGGTCGTCCAGGAACAGCTGCCGGCCCACATCCACATTCGTCGCCGCCACCGCCGCGGCCAGCATGATCCCGCCCGTCATTTGTTCACCTCCGTCTGGAGCGGATTGTCCAGCCGGAACCGCAGCTCGCGAACATGATCATGCCACTCGTCGGCCGTCCGGAACCGCCCTTGCTCCGTCCAGCCCGAGCCCGCATAGTATGTCACCGTCCGCGTCGCCGCCGTCGGCTTCGTCAGCAGCAGGAAGCACCCTTCGTCATCGGTGGCCAGGCGAACTGCCGGATTCGCCGCATCCAGCACTACCGCCGTCATCGTCGAACCGTCGCGATCGCGCGGGCGCTCAAAGAGCGACACCCAGCCGGCCGTCAGCGAGAACCTGGTGTCGCCGTCATGGCCGCGCTGCGCCTGCAAGTCGAGCCCCGGCCCGACCAGCGTCGCTTCCGGCACCTGCGCAAAGGTCGCCTCCAGTCTGGCGAAGCTCTGACCGCGGTCCAGCGTGACGTGCCGGATTTCGCGCCCGAACCCCGCCCAGGGCGCATACTCCAGCTCGAACTCGCAGCGGATCGGCCCGCGACGGATCGTCCGCGCCTTCACCCAGTTGGCGCTGCAGGCCCAGCGGCCGTCGGCCGTCAGCGCCCCCAGCCCGCCGCAGCCGCGACCCCGGTCCACGCGATAGCCGTCCATCCCCTCGCCGCGATTGTCGTGATAATCCCGGACGCCGGCCGGCACATGCCGGAGCCAGGAGTCCAGCACCGGGTGCGCCACCGACTTGCAGAAGACATCGATGCCGCTGGTCACGAGCGACTGCCCGCGCGGCGGCGGCTCGGCGGCCGCCGGGCCGCAGGCGCGGCCCCCGAAGCAGTCATTCTCCCACACGAAGTCGTCCGACGATTCCGTCAGCCGGTCGCACCAGCAGACGGTGGCCTGCTCGCCGCTCGGAATGCAGCGCGACTTGCCGTCGTCCCAGATGCCGTAAAGCCGCCGCTCGAAACGGTCCAGGGTGACGGAAAAGATAATGTTGCTCCGCCCGTCGTCCTGCCACGGCAGCGACTGCCGGCTCGCGACGTCAAACACCCGGACGCTGAGCGCATCGGGCCCGAAACCCAGCGCCGCATACGGCACCGTCACCGTCTCCGTGCGGCGAATGCCGACCGGATTCACCACCAGCGCCTGCGGCCCCATCCAGCCCCGCGGCCGCGGCAACGCCTTCAGCAAGGCGGTCGCCGTCCACAACAGCGGCGCTTGCCCGTGCAGGTCGCCGGTCGCCACCGGCCGGGTCAGGTAATACTGGCGATTGTCCAGTTTGCCGGTGCCGATGCAGACGTCCTTCAGGTTGCCGTATTCGTCGACGCGATCACAGAGGGCGATCCACGCCCGCCGCGCCGCCGGACCGTAAGTCGCCGCGTCCAGCCAGCCGTTCAGCACGCCCTCGACGAACGCATAGGCGAACATGGCCGAGCCCGAAGTCTCGGTATAGCTTTCGGCATCGTCAACCAGTTGCCCCCAGAGCCCGTCGGCGCGCTGATAGCCGAGCAGGGCCGCCATCATCTTCCGATAGCCCTCCAGCACCGGCTCGCGCCACTCGCTGTCTGCCGGCAGCCCCTTAAGGAGCAAGGTCATGCCCGCCGCCATCCAGCCGTCGCCGCGCCCCCAGACGAACGGCACATCCTCCGCATGATGAAAGAGCCCGGCCTTCGGCCCGCGCTTAAGCTGCAGCCGCTCGAGATAGGCCACCATCTCCTTGCCCGCCCGCTCGACATACTTGCGTTCGCCGGTAACGCGGGCGGCCCGTTCCTGCAAGGCGGTAATCATGTACATGTCGTCCATCCAAAACCGCGTCTGCGGCGTGTAGCCGAGCTTCCAAAGCCGCTCCTGTTCGGCCCGCGGCAACGAATCGCTGGTCGCGCAGGTCGCCTCCGAAGGCGGCGTCCACTGCGCGTCGGCATACTGAAGCCCGAGCTTCAGCAACGCCGGCTCGCCCGAAACGCCATAGGCCGCCAACGGCAGCGTTCCGAACACCGAATGATCGACATGATTGCGCGCCTGCTGCAAGAACTGCAGGTCCCCGTCGACAATCGGCGCGAACATCTCCGTCAGCCGCCGCTTGAGCGCCGCGTCTTCCATCGCCGCCGCCGCGTCAAAAGCCCCCGCCCAGGTCAGCACCAGCCCGTAGAACATCGGCTTGCGTTCCGGCCGGACCTCGTGCCCGTAGCCCTTGGGCGAATAGCCGTCGGGCCGCGTCGACAGCAGCTGCTCGACTGCCGCGCGGGCAAACGAAGCGGGGTCGGCGCCGCCAGGCAGATTCTCAAAGGGTTCGACGACCAACGCCGTCGCCATCAAAGCCAGATTCAGAACCATCGTCACGCTCCTTCAAATTCACCGCTCCAGCCTCAGCGGCAGCCCGAACGCATCGCGGAACATGCGGCTGCCGTCACCCGCCGACCACCGCCCGTCGTCGACCTGATCGCAGCCCGCCGCCTCCAGGCGCTTCGCATCCGCCTCGAAATCCGTCGCCTTGACCGTCAAATGAAACTGGTTTGGATCCAACGCCCAGAAATCGGGATACTTGAGGTTGCCGTAGGCGCGGTAAAGCGCGAACTGAAAGCCGGCGGCGTCTTCCAGAATCCACTCGTGCCGCTCGCCGCCTCGATGCTCGACCACCTTAAAGCCCAACTGCCGCACATACCAGTCGGCCATCGTATCCGGCTCGGCGCAATCAAGCGTCAGCCGCGCCACCTTCGCCTTCAGCGGCGGCAGCGGCTGCGCCGTCATTTCCACCAGCGGCTTCACCGGCGTCACCGACACGTTGAGCCGCCCGTCCGCGCTCGTAAAGGTGCAGACGATGTACTTGCCGTCCCGCACAAACTGCGGATGCGGATCCGGGTGGAGCCGCGACTGGTTTTTCGGCGTGCCCGATGCCGCCATCTGCCGATGAATGAAGACTCGCCGCTGGGTCTCGCGGTTCCAGAAGGAGACATTCCACGGATTGCCGCGATAGGACGGCACCGAGGACGAATGGTCGAAGACCACGTACTTGCGGTCGGTCGTGACCGTCGCATGCGCGGCGCTGACCGGGCAGATCGAGCGGCCCTTGCCGGTGGCGAAGTCATAGTCGTGCACGCCGCGCGAACAATAGTAGATGCCCTTGCCGTCATCGTACCAGCCCTCGTGAACCGCCTCGTTGTTGGCATCCGGCCGGATGACCGTGCGCCCCTCACGGGTGCAGATCTGAAGCCGCGGATAGGCGAAGTCGGGGTTCGCGCTCGTCGCCCGCGGAATGCGATGCGAAACGCCGTCCTTGTCGACCCAGTCGCATTCGTGCGCACACATCGCCACCTCGGGATCGGTCGGCGAAAGCTGGCCATGGTTGAGGTTGAAGTCAGTCTCGCCCCACTTCTCCCAAGTGCCGGTCTTCAAGTCCAGGAGCCCGTAATACGACTTCGCCGGCTTCCACGCCCGCGCATCGAAAAATGCGTACTGGCGGTCGGGGGTCAGCGTCAGGTGCGTCGCATAGCGATAGCCGCTCGGCTCGTCAAAGCCCTCGAAAACGGTGCTCCGCGGAATCCGGCAGCAGACATTGGTGCCCGCCTCCGGATGCCGAAGGTCGATCCAGCCTACCAAATCGGGATTGCGCGCGATGAAATAATAGCGGCCCTCCCGGACATCCACCCACGCGCCGTTGCCGTCGGCGTTCATCAGCGACTTGCCGTCACGACGACCTTCCGCCGTCAGCGGAAAGACCTGGCCGCGCTCCAAGTCGGCGGCAAAGGCCCGATAGCGGTTCTGGTCGGCGCTGGCGGCGTTGAACACCAGAAACCGGCCGTCTTCCGTCATCGACTTCGTGACGAAGTAAAGCGACTGCTGATTGAAATAGCCCGAGATTTCCTGCTTAAGCAGATAGGAGACCACGCCCGAACTCGGATCCTGATACCGCCGAAAGAGCGGCGAAGACTCCACCGCCGCGCCCAATGCCTGCCCGCCGCCAAGCACCGCCAGTGCCAATGCCAGATTTTTCATCGTCACCTCCCCTTCACCTATCGGGCCAGCCAGCCGCCGTCTACGGGCAGAATCGCCCCGTGCACATAAGCCGCCGCCGGCGAGCACAAGAAGACGCACGCGCCCGCAATGTCCGCCGCCTCGCCCCAGCGCCCGGCGGGAATGCGCTCAAGAATCTGCCGGCTGCGCGTCGGATCCGCCCGCAGGGCCGCCGTGTTGTCGGTGGCGATATAGCCGGGGGCGATGCCGTTCACATTGACGCCCTTCCCCGCCCATTCGTTCGCCAGCGCCTTGACGAGCTGGCCGACCGCGCCCTTCGACGCCGCGTAACCGGGCACGGTAATGCCGCCCTGGAAAGTCAGCAGCGAGCAGGTGAAGACGATCTTGCCCCAGCCGCGCGCCACCATGTCCTTGCCGAACTCGCGCGCCAGCACGAACTGGGAATTGATGTTCACGTTCATCACCTTATCCCAGTATTCGTCGGGATGCTCGACGGCGGGCTTGCGCAGGATCGTGCCCGCGTTGTTGATGAGAATGTCGACCTGATGCTCCTTTTTGATGCGTTCGACGAACGCATAGACCGCCTTGCGGTCGGAGAGGTCGCAGTCCTTCGACGAGGTGCGGATTACCTTCGCGCCCGCCGCTTCGAGCGCGTCGGCCATCGCCTTGCCGATGCCGCGGTTGGAGCCGGTGACGAGAGCCGTCTTGCCAGATAGATCGTAAGTAATCATAGTTGGTAGTCTAGTTGGTTGTTGATAGTTGAGAAGTTTAAAATCAGCGGGAACGATAGGTAAGGACGACTTCGGCGGAACGGACGGGCGCCTTGAAACGGACGGCCACACGGCGCGGGGAAATCCGGTTGGGATTGGGAATATCCTCCTCCGCGAGCTCATACGCGCCACCCTTCACGGCGATCTCGGGACGCACGTCCCAGCCGACTTTGACCTCGGTGCTTCCGTATCCCGCCCTGCACGCGGAGTTGGCGCACTCGAGATACGTGTTGAACGCCGACTCGAACGCCGTCGGCTGCGAGAACTCGACGCGATCCCGAACCGTGAACGTCTTTGCCGCGCGATCGTAGACGAACGTGCGCACGAGCGACTTCAGCGTCGGCACGTCATAGGCGGACGTCAGGTCGAGGGCGACCGTCTGCACCGCCCCGGCGAAATCCTTCGAGACGACTTTCGCCGCCGCCTTGCGTCCGAGAGTCTGCAGTTTGCCGCCGACCACGGGCACGGGATGTCCGTAGGAATTGAGGATCTTCGAATCGTAGCGCCGGGGGCCGAACGTGAAGCGCGTGTATTCCTCGCCGCCCGCATCGCCGCCGACGAAGCAGTCGCGATCCATCACGTAATACGAGCCGACGTCATTGTGATTGTGCAGCTCGCCGTTGTGCCCGCCCTTGAACGCGACGGACAGTCCGTTCGGATCGCGCAGGAGCCAGACGCATCCGACCGGGAACTCCGTCACCGCCTCGAGCGCCTTCGGCAGGTCAGGCCAGATGCGGTCCACGATCTCCAGATACTCCTCGAACGCCGCGCCGCAGCCGTCCGCAAACGAGGGGGACGCGCCCGGACGGAGCGTGTAGCCGCGCGCATACGCCCCCACTCGCCTCAGCTTCGGATCGGCGAACACGTCGACCTTCCCCCCGCTCGCCTGGCGGAACAACATGCCCATCTGGAGAAAATGCCCGAACCCGTAGTTCCAATAGCCCATGCCCTCCGAACAGTAGCCGTCATCCGTAAAGCTCGCCACGTACTGCGGCACCGCGTTCACCGCTCCCTCCACGAAAAGCGCGCGGTCGAGCGGATCGTCCAGCAGCCCGAGCGCCGCCGCCGACAGACCGTGCCAGCAAACCGCGTTCCAGTTGTCCTTGCCCTCGATCCACCAGTGGTAGAACCTGAAGCACCGCGACGGATCTCCGCCCTGGTTGGAATGGAAGCGTAATTCGCGGCGGACCGGACCGAACACGCGCCGCTCCGCTTCGCGCTTCACGCGCGCCACGACCGCAGAATCGAGCCGCCCGCCCACGAGATCCAGCACCTCGGCGAGATCCGCCGCCAGCAGCGATGCGACCAGGTCCACGGTCGGACAGCGTCCGTCAAACGTCCCGCGCGCGCCCCCGCCACAGTCATGCGCCGGCAGCACCCACGAGCGCATGCCGCAGATTGCGTTCAGGTAATCCTCGATCCGCCTGAGGTAGCGGCCCCTGCCTTCGGCGGATTCCGCCAGCACGAGCGAGCGGAGACGGGTGATACGCCGGTTCCGCGCGTCCTCATAGCGCATGCGGTTGCCAGTGGACCAGTAGAGGAGGTAGTCGGCGTCAGGCGCATCGGGGATCGGCTCGGCGAGCGCCGCCGGCGCCTCCGCAAGGTGCCGGTTCCGCGACGCTTCGGTCAGAATGCCGAACGGACCGCAACCTGGGCGCTCCTTCGGCATCACCGCCCGCGCAGGCAGCAGCGCCGCGGTCTTCGCGAGGGCCGCCTCGCGCGCATGGAGCTCCCGCAACCTCAGCAGCGCCTCAAGAAAGTAGTAGTCGCCGTAATCGAGCGGCGTGTCGATCTCGCCCCGGGCGGGCTTGTGGCCCGTACCGTGCTTGAGCAGGAAGTGCCCGATCTCGTCCCCCTTCGAGAAATACTCGTCACTCGCCAGGGCGGCGAGCTGCTTCACCGCGAAGGCCCGGTATTTCGCTGCGGAGGGACGGTCCATCGCCGCCGCGAGATCCAGGAGCCCCGAGGCCATGATCGCCGCAGCGGAGCTGTCGCGCTCTTCGCCGGGCGCACCGTAGTCCCAGTACGGCACGCCGTCGCTCGGCATGGCCGGATGGTGAATCGCGAAGTCGGCGAGCTTCCTCGCGAAGTCGAGGTAGCGCACCTGCCCCGTGTGGCGGTAGAGCATCGCATAGCCGTAGATCGCCCAGCTCTGGCCGCGGCTCCACGCCGTCTCGCAGCTCGCACCCTGTCCGCGCATGATCCCCTTCACCCGCTTCGTCTCCTGGTCATAGTCCAAGACGTGGTAACAGCCGCCGTCAGCCCGGAAATGATGCTTCATTGTCACATCCGCATGCGAAGCTGCAATCGCACTGAAGTCAATTCCCCCGCGCTGCCTGCTGTTTCCCTTTTCCGTTTCCATTGCCGCCCACTCCAGCAGCTCAAGGTTCATCAGGTTGTCGGGAATGACCAGAAAGTTCGCCTTTTCGTCAATTGCCCCCCAGCTGCGGATAAGTCCGAGCTTCGCGTTATAACGCTTGCAGAGCGACTCCGCCGTCTCGCACAGCAGGCCGTCGTATTTCGTCGTCTTCAGGATCCGCCGCGCGTTGCCATACGAGCAGTACATGATGAAGCCGACGTCGTGATTGTCAGTCACCTTGGCGTTCGGCGCCAGGATCTCCGTCCATTCCGTTGCCCGGTCGCGGAAGAAGACCTCTCCCGTCGCCTCGTAGAGATGCCAAAGCGAACCGGGGAAATGCCCCGCCGTCCACCAGTAGATCGAGCGCATGTCCAGCTTGCCGGTCGCACGGTCAAAACCGTGCGGCGTCTGCAAGCCGCCCTGCGCATCCTGCCGGAGCGGCGTCGCCGCCGCGTCCAGCGCCCGGTAGTGCGCCGCGGCCTTCGCGAAAATCGCCGGCAGCCGCGCAACCAGTTCGTCCTCCGACTCTACTGCGGCCTCGAACGAAACCGGAACTGCCAGCAGCGCCGCCGGCAACCACGCCAGCGCAAGCAAAACCCCGCCTTTCGCCATTCCGGCCTTCATCGCATCGCCTCCACGCCGACCTTGTCCATGTCGCCGTAGTTGAGGTTCTCGCCGCCCATGCCCCAGATGAACATGTAGTTCGAAGTGCCCGCCGCCGAATGCACCGACCACTCCGGCGAGGTGATCGCCTGCTCGTTATGGAGCCACACGAGCCGCTGCTCCTGCGGCTTGCCCATCTGATGGCACACGGCCTGCCCCGCCGGGACGTTAAAGTAGAAATACGCCTCCATCCGGCGATTGTGGACGTGCTGCGGCATCGTATTCCAGACGCTCCCCGGCTTCAGTTCCGTAAGGCCCATCTGCAGCTGGCAGCAGCCGCCGCCGGGGACCTTGGCGAGGACGGGATAGACGATCAGCTGGTTGATGCACCGCGCGTTCGACTCCTTGAGCGAGCCCGCCTGGATGAAGTTGCCGATCGTATAGCCGGGCTTCTTGCAGTTCTGGTCGCTCGTAATGCGCTGCGTCACGAACTCCCGGTACGCCGGCGCGGAGTTGAGGTAGAACTTCGCCGGATTCGCCGGGTCGAGCGACTTGAACGTCACGACCTTTTTGCCGCACCCGACGTACAACGCCTCCTTGAAGCAAAGTTCGTACTCGGTGCCGTCCACGGTCACGACCCCCGTGCCGCCGACATTGATGACGCCGAGCTCGCGGCGGTCGAGGAAGTGCTCGGCCTTGAGTTCCTCGAAGGTGTCGAGCGTCAGTTCCTTCCCGACCGGCATCGCCCCGCCGTAGACGAGACGGTCGTACATCGTGTAGGTGACGTTGATCCTGTCGGGCTCCATCACCTTCTCCATCACGAAGCGCTCGCGCAACTTCGCGGTGTCGTAGGTCTTCACGTCATCGGGATGACACGCCGTCTGAACGGTGTAGCGGAGTGTTTGAGGGTTTGAGGGTTCGATTGTTTGATTTTCCGCAGTGGCGGTGAGTGCGCCAAGCGCAACGATTCCGATGATCTGTTTTTTCATTTCCATTCCTCCTTCATTTGTCTTCGACTTTACATTCCATTTTCAGCAAGCTGCGAAACGCCTTGTATTTGCCGAGAACCGCCGCATGCCAAGCGTCGGCAGTCCGAACTCCCCCCCTTGCCGTTCAATCGTCACACCCACCGTCAGCTTCTTCTCGCCCTGCGCCTCGAACCGACGGTAACGCCCGTTCCGGTTACAGGCGCTGCGACCCGTGTCGACGATCTTGCCGTCGGTTTCGTAGCGGCAGATCCAGCCGCGATAGGCAATCGTCAGCGTCTTCCCTTCCGCCTTAATGACAGACCTCTCCCGCCCGTCAAAATCAAACGCCGGCAGCGACACCGCCAGCTCGCCTTCGCCCTCCGACGTCGCGGACAGCCCCTCGGGCGAAAGCGAAACCGTCCATGCGACGGGCCCCACCTTCCACTCCGTCTCCGCGCACCTGTCGTCAGCTCTCTGCCGCGTCAATTCGTACTTCGGATCGCCCGCCACGACCGGCGCAAACGCAAGCGCAGTGTCGTTCGGCGTCTCGATGCGATAGCCCGGTTTCTTCGCGCACGGCGTCGACAGGCAGATCGTCCCCGGCGCGCCGCGGCGCTGGAGCCGTCCGAGTCCGTTGCAGTCATAGTATGCATTCGCATTGTAGTCGAACTGCGCCGAGTAGTCGCCCGCTGAGAGAAACACGAAGTGGAAGTCCGGCGTAGTCGCGAAGACGGAGGGCGGTAACGGGGAAGCGGTCTCCTGACCGCCTGTCAGAAACGAGTCTTTCCGCCGCTCCTTCGCAAAGCACCACGCGCCCATCGCCCACGAGCCCATCGTCACCATGTACTTGTCGAAGTAGGCGTAGCGCTCGCAGCCTATGTCGCCCTTCGCGGAATAGACGCCCTTCCCGGTCTCGCGCGGATAGCGGTTCTTCACGTGCGAGACAGGACGCTCCGCGAGCCACGGACGCAGCGCCTCCGTCGCCCGCTGCGCCGCCGCGGCGAACCGTGCCGCCCTCTCCTTCTCGCCGCGCTTCGCGAAACGCGCGGCATACCACTCGCACACGGCGGCGTAGAAGGTGTTGTTGTGCAGGAACTGGTTGGAGCGCCCGCCGTACGGGATCTCGCCGCAGGCGGACAGCATCCTCAGCGTCGGCTCGGCGGACCTCTCCAGCTGCGCCTCCAGCGCCGCGCGCGACGGACCGTCGTAGCCCCAGTCGAGAACGTGCATGAACTGGAGCCGCGTCACAAAATCGTAGACGGCCGGCTGGTGCGGGTCCCTGTACATCCCGTTCGCATCGAACCACCGGAGCTGGTCCTTCACATACCGCTCGACGAACATCGCGTCGCCGCCCATGCCGTGCGCGAGCCGCGCCTGTTCGCTCGCCGCCGCGAAGACGAGCCAGTTATGCGCCTCCGGCTCGCCGGTCGCAAGAAGCCCGGTGGTATAGCTATTCGTCGCCACGAGCGCCGTCAGGTCCGCGCGCCAGCGGTCCGTTGCCTCTCTGGGAAAGGTCCCCGCCTTCTCCAGCTCGACGACCGCAAGCACGAGCTCCTTCACGGAAAACTCGTTACCGCCCGACTTCGGCGGCATCATCCCCTTGCGCGCGTCGCGGCAGGCCGCCGTCAGCATCCGCGCGAGAACCGGCTTCTTGTCCGCCAGGCGTCCGTTCGCCACCAGTACGCCGAGGTTCGCCGCGAGCCGCGGGAACCCGTGCTCCTGCACGCCGTCGCGCTCAACCTCGGCGACGAACGATTCGATTCGCGCGTCGGAATAGGCGGAAACGGCCCGCTCCATCAGATTGAGATAGACGTTCGACCGCTCCTGCGCCGTGCCGCAGAGGCCTGTCGCTGAAAGCAGAATGGCAAAAAGCATCGCCGGCCACCGCACAACAAGCGTACGACAACAAGAGTTGTCACGCCCCCCTTGCTGTCGTACGCTTGTTGTCATTTTCCCTTCCTGATCCTCCGCCAGTTCACCGCGGCCATGGCGAGCGCCAGCACGCCCGCCCAGACCTTCGCGTGGTAGACGACCCAGCACCAGAGCGCCGAGGCAAAGTCCAGCGCCGCGCCGCCCTCGAAGCCGGCGGGAACCGCGATGCCGTCACAGTTCGCCGCGGCGATCGCCTTGGTGAAGGCCGGCGTCAGATTGGTGACGAAGTAAAGCCCGCACACGAGCGCCACCAGGCCGATCACAAAAGTCTTGAAGACATTGCCCTTCGTGATCGGCAGCACGCACGGAAAGAGATAGAACATCCCCGCCAGCGACGCGAGCGGCAGAAACTTGTTGCCCGGCAGGAAGACCGAAAGGAAGAGAATGACCGGAATGAGCAGAATCGACACCACCAGCGTCGTCGGATGGCCGATCACCAGCGCCGGCGACATGCCGATCGCGAGCCCACGCAGCCCGGCGAAACGGTGCTCGACAAAGCCGCGGGTCTGCTCGACAATCGGCTTGAGGCCCTCGATGAACATCGCGGTAATGCGCGGAATAAGCTCCATCACCGCGCCCACCGTCACCCCCAGCTTGAGAATGGACGGCACCGAATCGACCACTCCTTGCCACGAATCGCACCTGAGCGTCCCGATGCCGCAGCCGATGATGACGCCGAGGAAAAGCGGCTCGCCGAAGAGCCCGAACTTCCGCTTCATGCCCTCCGCGTCGAGATTCAGACGGTCCGTGCCGGGGATGCGGTCAAGAAGCCACCCGATCGCCACCGCAAACGGCGTGAAGCTCTGGCAGAACGGCTGCGGAATCGAAAGCCCCTCGGCATCCTTGTAAAACGACTGAAAGCCCCGGGCCGTGAAATCGGCCACGCAGAGCGTGATCACATAGAGGACAATCGCCGCATAAAACGCCCAGGCGAGCGAGCCGGTCGTGAAGTAGACCATCGCCCCCAGAAACGCGAAATGCCAGTAATTCCACAGATCGATGTTGATCGTGCGCGTCGCCCCGACGATCAGGAGCGCGATGTTGACGCCGAGGCAGACCGGAATAATGAACGCGCCGACGGCGCACGAATAGGCCACGGCCGCCGCCGCCGGCCAGCCCAGGTCAAAGTAAGGCAGATTGAGCTGATAAAGCTCGGTCATGCCCTTGAGCGCCGGTCCCAGATTGGAAGTCAAAAGCGCCGTCACCACCCCGAGCCCGACAAACCCGACGCCCACCTTGAGCCCCGACTTGAGCGCCGTGGAAAGCTTCACGCCGACCGCGACCCCCAGCACCGTGAAAATTACCGGCATCATCACCGATGCCCCCAGCCCGATTACATACGCAAAAACCGATTCCATAATAGATATTTTACTACAGAATCAGACGCGACTCAATTGCAATTCATGAAAAAAACAATTGCGAATCCTGAAAATCAGCCGATCGTCTTAAAAATCAACGGCGAAAGCTCCGGCGCCGTCGCGGAAATGGCAAACGCCTTGTAGAGCTCCGCCGCCGCCCGCTCCAGCCCTTCGGGATCCGTGGATTTCTCCAGGGTGGCCAGCGGCGAGCCCACCGTCACCCGATCGCCCGTCTTCACCGCCAGCGTCACGCCCGCCAGCGGATCGATCCGGTCGCCGGCCCGTTCGCGGCCCGCCCCCAGAATGAGCGCCACCCGCGCGACCTTCTCGGCATCGATGGCCGAAACGAACCCCGAACGCATGGCCTGGATCCGGAACTTAAAGGTCGGCCGCGCGCGCAGGGCCGCAAAGCGCTCAAGATCGCCGCCGTGCGCCTTGACCATTTCGCCAAAGATCCGCCGGGCGCTGCCGTCCGCCAGCCGCTCGCGGCAAAGCTGACGCGCCGACTCCAGCTCCATATCCTTGCCCAGACTGACCATCAGCGCCGCCAGTTCGACGCACAAATCAACGACCACGGCGTCGCCGCCGCCTTCCAGCATCGTCAGCGCTTCCGCCACCTCGTTGGCATTGCCGACGGCCAGGCCGAGCGGCGCGTTCATGTCCGTGACCAGCGCGGCCGCCCTGCGCCCCGCCGCCTTAGCGCCCCCGACCAGCGCGGCGGCCAGCGTCTCCGCCTCCGCCGGCGTCTTCATGAACGCGCCCCGGCCGAACTTAACGTCAAAGACCAGCGTCCCCGCGCCCTCGGCCAGCTTCTTGGAAAGAATCGAGGCGACGATCAGCGGAATCGACGCCACCGTGCCGGTGACGTCACGGAGCGCATAAAGCTTCTTGTCGGCCGGCGTAATCTCCTCCGTCTGCACCGCCATCGAAACCCCGACGGTGCGGGTGATTTCCATAAAGCGTTCCAGCGGCTGCGCACACGAATAGCCGGGAATCGTCTCCAGCTTGTCCGCGGTGCCGCCGGTAATCCCAAGCCCGCGACCCGTCAACGACGGCACCGCAAGTCCGCAGGCGGCGGCCAGCGGCTGCACGATAAGCGAGAGCTTGTCGCCGACGCCGCCGGTGGAATGCTTGTCGGCGGTCGGAAGGTCCCAAGTCAGCGAACGCCCGGAATTACGCATCGCCTCGGTAAGGTCGGCCGTCTCGCGCTCGGTCATGCCGCGGCAGCAAATCGCCATCGCGAGCGCCGACATCTGATAGTCCGGAATCTCGCCGCGAGTAAAGCCTTCGATGAATTCGCGGATTTCCGCGCTGCCGAGCGCATGGCCCTCGCGCTTCTTGTCCAAGATCAGTTTCGCAATCATGGCTTCTCCCAATAGCTCAGATATTCGAGATTGCCCATCTCCTTGCCGCGAATCGGCGACTCGGCGAGCCCCAGTAGCCGCAGCCCCAGCTCAGTTTCGGCAAAGCGAACGATGCCGTCACGCGCCTCGACCCGCAGCCGCTCGTCCCGCACCAGCCCGCCGGGCGCCATGCCCTTGCCCACTTCAAACTGCGGCTTGATGAGCGCAACCAGCCGCCCGCCCGCCGCGAGCACCTCCGCAAGCGGCGGCAAGATGAGCTTCAACGAAATGAATGACACGTCGGTCACGCCCACCGTCGGCGTCTCGGGCAGGTCGGCCCGCTTCAGATACCGCGCATTGTAGTTTTCCCGCACCCAGACCCGCGGGTCGCTGCGCAGCTTGTAGGCCAGCTGATTGGTGCCCACGTCGACGGCCATCACCTTGGCGGCGCCGTGCTGCAGCAGGCAGTCGGTGAACCCGCCGGTCGAGGAGCCGACATCCAGGCAGACCTTGCCCTCGACCTTCAGGCCCCAAAGGTCAAAGGCCCCCTGTAGCTTTTCGCCGCCCCGCGACACGAACTGCGTCGGCGCCTCCAGCTCCAAATCGGCCGACTCGTCCAACTGCCGCGAAGCCTTGGTCTCGACTTGTCCGAAGACGCGAACCTTGCCCTCCAGCACCAGCGCCTGGGCCCGAGTTCGCGAATCGGCGAGCCCCCGCTCCACCAACAGCACATCCAGCCGCCGCTTCACGGCTCGGCCTTCAGCGAATTCATCGCCCGGATTTCGCTCCGCTCGAAACTGCGGGTAATGCCCAGCGAAACCTCCAGCACCACCGTATCGTGCGTAACATTGATCAGCACGCCGCGATAACTGCCGCGCGCCGTCTCGATTTCAGTATCGGGCAGAAAGATCCGCTTCATGAGCACATTGGCCTTGGAGGTCTTGGAACTCTTGATCTTCGGATGGCGCGTCACCTCGGTATAGCCGGCCTTGCGAACCACCAGCGTATGCTCGCCCTCCAGCACGTTCTCAATCGGAAACACGTCGCTCTGCTCGGCATCCGGATTGGACGACTTGGTGTGCCCGATGACGCGACCGTCGAAAATCAGCTGCGCCCCGACGGGAATCGTGCGGACTTCCAGCCGGCCCATGACATTCGACAGCCGGAACTCTTCCCGGGCCGACCCGCCGTTCTCCAGCGTGATCGTCCTGGTCGTCGTGCCATAACCGTCCAATTCGGCCCGCACCGTGTAATCTCCGGGCTGGAGGCCGGGAATCGCCAGCGGCCCCACGCCCCGCGCCTCGTTGTTGACATAGAACCGCGCGCCTTCGGGCACGGAAATGAGATGAAGCGTGCCCGGCAGCCCCTTCATGATCACCGGCAGCGTCTGCACGTCGCCGGCATTGACCGCCAGTTCGCGCACTTCGTCCTCAAAGCCCTCCAGATGGAATTTGACCACCGCCCGCCCCTTGGGCACGCCCGTGACCTTGAGCGGCGTCTGCCCGCGGACAATGCCATTGACCGTCACCTCGGCGCCTGCCGGCTCAGACATGATGTCGAGCGTGCCCGAAGCCAGCACCAGCCGCTCCTCGCGCACCAGCGGCCGCCGCCCGTCAAACCGGATATTGATGGTGTGATCCTGATAGCCGGCCTTACGGAACCTGACGACATAGGAATCCTTCGCCGCCAGCTGGGTGATAAGCCGCGGCGTCTGCCCGACCGACACCCCGTCGATCGCGATGTCCGCCCCCTCGGGCTCGGTCTTCAGCAGCAAGAGCGCCTTCTGCTCGACCATCACCTCGTTCTTCTCGATGAACGGACCTTCGCTCATGTCAAAGAAGCGATCGCGCTCCTCGTAGCCGGCCAGCCGGTATTTGAGATGATGCCGGCCCGGCGCCAGGTCGAACAGCGTCAGCGGCGTAGTGCCGCGGTCCTGACCGTCGACGATCACCGTCGCACCCTCCGGCTGGCTGGTGATATTCACCCGCGGCTTGACCGAATCGGCAGCGACCGCACCGAGCGCCAGCAACCCCAGAGCCCACGAAAGCAGCATCTTCATCTCACTTGCCTCCTTTCAGGCGCTTTTCGACATCTATGAGCTTGGCCGCCGCCTCGCGGTTACGGTCATCGCTCCGGTCGGGTATAAGCTCCATCAGCGTCACGAGCTCCCGCTGCGCCGTCTCCCACTGGCCCAGGTTGATCGCCCGATCGGCCAGAAAACGCTGGTCGGCGTATCGCTGGTCGAGTTCGCGCTGCGCGGCTTCAAGCTCCGAGCGCGCCGCATCCGTGAAATCCGGCTTCGGATTGACCGTCTCCAGGTAGAACAGACACTCCCGAAACGCGCTGACGGCATTGAAGAGGTTGCCGTGCTGGACCTCGCGCTCATCCCACCGCGAACGCGCCAATGTCAGCGACTCCTCGGCCAGCGAAATCAGCTTCTCGCGGGAATACTGCATCGCCCAGATGCCCAGCTCGTTCTTGGAGAACGCCTCCAGCTTCTCGCGGATGGCACGAAAGGCCTCGGGCTCCTGGGTGTTGACGATGCGGATGCGGCGCGCGCGCGTATCGTAGACGACCTTCAGCGACCAGCTGTTGAGCCGCGGCGGATCGGCATCGGGCCCCACGTACTCGCGGTCAATCTCGCGCAGCGTCTTGAACGCGAGGATTTCGTTGAGCGTCGCCAGCTGCTTGTCGTCGAGCGGCTTGCTTTTCGTTGGAATGTTGCTGTCAGACTTCGGCACGTCGTCGACCGTCACCTTCAGCACCCGATCCGGCGTAAGCGTAAGCTCATAACGGAAAATGCCCTCCGAGCTGGCCTCGACCTTCTCGTAATAAAGCTCGCACACCGTCGGCTCGGTCTCCGCCACCGGCTGTGCGGCCTCGGGCTGGGACTTCATCGGCGCGTTCAACGCCATCCAGATGGCCACCCCGGCCGACAGCACGACCAGCGCCCAAATCCAGTTCGCCAGCGGCGAGCGTCTGGCGGCCGCCGGTGCCGGCGGCTGGTCCCCCAGCCCCAGATCCACCTTCCCCGGCGACGACGGCGGCTCCTCGCCGACCACCTTCACCATCGTAGTGCCGATCCCGATCTGGTCGCCGACCTTCAACTCCACGGGATCACTGCCGAGCGCCTTGCCGTTGAGATAGGTGCCGTTGGCGCTCGCCAGATCGGTCAGCCGCACCCCGCTGTCGCCGACGAACTCGAAGAGGCAGTGGTTGCGCGAAAGCTCCTCGTCGGGAATCTTGACGTCGTTGGAAGACGAGCGCCCGAGCCGCAACCCGCCGGGCTTCACGGCAAAGCGCTTGCCCTCCAGCGGGCCGTTGACGATCAGCAGTTCAGGTCTTTTAGCCATCAGAACAGTCCTTTCATGGCCTCCAACAGCACGGGGCCGAGAAGAATGACGAATACCGCGGGAAATATGCAGAGCATCAGCGGCCCCAGCATCTTGACGGGCGCTTCCGCCGCCAGTTTTTCCGCCCGGTCGAAGCGGCGCTGGCGCATCTGATCGGACTGAATCCGAAGAATCGAGCCGATCGACACTCCGAGCTCGTCGGCCTGGATGAGCGCATAGGCAACCGACTTGAGATCGCCCTGACGAACGCGGTCGGCCATGTTCCTGAGCGCCGTCTTGCGCGACGAGCCGACCTGGATCTCCTTGGTCATTCGCAGCAGCTCCTCGTTAAGCGGATCGAGCCGACGCGATTTGCAGTTGCGCTGCAAGGCGCTGATGAAATCCATGCCCGCCTCCACCGACAGCGTCAGGAGGTCCAGCACGAACGGCAGCGACTTCTGGATCGACTGGTGCCGTCGGCGAATGGCCGAACGCAGCCAGAGCTCCGGCAGCACCCACAGAAGCATCAGCCGGAGCGCCACGAATTCCTCGCCCGACAAAAGCCCCTCAAAACCGCCCTGAACGATTTCCGCCTCGGCCGCCGCCACCTTGGCGCGAAACCCCGGGCGTCGAATCAGCCCGAGAAAATTCGCCGTCAGCGGCAAGAGCAGCCGAAATAGGAGCGGCAGCGAACGCTCCTGCCGCCGACCGTCCGCCAAAGTGACATAAGTGACGTCGCCGGCCACCGACGCGACATAGCCGACGAACGCGGCGGCCGCCACCGCCCACATTGCCGTCATCGCTATGCCGAGAACGCCCAAAACCGCTTCCTCAGGTTACGCAGTTGCCGCCGCCGGCGGGCGCCGTGGGCATCAGCACCCCGCCGGCGACTCCCGGTTCGCCGGCAAAAAGAATCATCCCTTCGGAAACGCCGACCGACATCTTGCGCGGCGCCAAATTGGCGACGAACACGACTTCCTTGCCGACCAGGACGGACGGGTCGGGATACGCGGGCCGAATCCCCGAGAAAATCGTCCGCTGGCCGAGCGCGCCCGCATCCAGCACGAACTTGAGGAGCTTGGAGCTCTTCGGCACGACTTCGCAGCTCACCACCTTGCCGATGCGCAGATCCAGCTTTTCGAAATCGGCAAAGGCGATTTCCGGCTTTAACGCCGCGCCAACGGCCTCGACCGGCTTCGCAACCTGCTTGTTCTTGCTCGCCCGCGACTCGTGGCTCACCTCGCCGGATTCGCCCGGGCGCACCTTCGCCGCCTCGATCATCGCCTCGACCTGCTTGGAGTCAATGCGGCTGGCGAGATACTCGTATTCGCCCAGCGCCGAGCCCTCAACCGCCGTCGCCATCGAATCCCAGGTCCACTCCTGCTCGCCGAAAAGCTTCATCGCCTTGTCGGCATAGGCCGGCAACACCGGCTTCAAGTAGATCGCCAGAATGCGGAAGGCATTGAGCGCCGTCGTCAGCGCAACGCGCGCAACCTCCGGCTCGGTCTTGATCGTCTTCCACGGTTCCTTACGGTCGAAATACTCGTTGGCCGCGTCCGCCAGCTTGCAGATCTCGACCACCGCCAGATTGAAACGCCGGTCCTCGTAATGCTGGGCGATGGTCTCCGACGCCGCCCGCAGCCGCTGGAGCAGTTCCTCCGCCTCCGCGTCCCCCTGAAGCGACCCGAGCTTCCCGTCCAGCTTCTTCTGCAGCATCTGCGCCGAGCGCGAGGCGATGTTGGTAATCTTGCCGACCAGGTCGGAATTGACGCGCTGGACGAAATCGGCCAGATTAAGGTCCATGTCGTCGGTCGTGCCGCCGAGCTTGGCCGCGTAATAATAGCGCAAGGCCTCTGGCGGCAGATGGTCGAGGTAAGTGCGCGCGTTGACGAAAGTACCCTTCGACTTCGACATCTTTTCGCCGTTGACCGTCAGGAACCCGTGCACAAAAACCTTCGACGGCCCCTTGAAGCCCGCCGCGTGCAGCATCCCCGGCCAGAACAGGCAATGGAAGCGGATGATGTCCTTGCCGATGAAGTGATAGAGCTCGACCTGCTCGTCATTCCACATCGAGACATCCACCTCGCCGGCCGCCGCCGGCCGCGACCGCGTCATCCAGTTGGCCAGCGACGCGATATAGCCGATCGGCGCATCGACCCACACGTAAAAGAACTTGTCCTTATATCCGGGAATCTCAAAGCCGAAATACGGCGCATCCCGGGAAATGCACCAGCCGCGCAGCGGTTCCTTGAACCATTCGAGCAGCTTGTTGGAAACGTCGCTGGTGGTATGCTCCGGAATCCATTTTTCCAGATAGTCGTGCTGCGGCTCCAGCTCGAAGTAAAGATGTTCGGAATCCTTTACGACCGGCGTGCCGCCGCAAGTGGTGCAGACCGGCTGGCCCAGCTCCTCGGCCCCGTAGGTGGAGCCGCACTTGTCGCAGCTGTCGCCATACTGGCCTTCCGCCCCGCATTTCGGGCAGGTGCCCTTGACGAAGCGGTCGGGCAAGAACATGTGACAATGCTCGCAATAAAGCTGCGGCGTCGTCTTCTTGGTGATGAACCCCTGCGCCTCCGCCGCCTTATATATCCGCTCGGAAAGTTCGCGGTTCTCTGGCGAATTGGTCGTGTAGTAATTGTCGAAAGCCACCTGGAAATCGGTGAAATCCTTCAAGTGCAGCGCATGCGAACGGGCGATCAGCTCCTCGGGCGTGATGCCCTCCTTGCGCGCGCGGATCATAATCGGCGTGCCGTGAGTGTCATCGGCGCAAATGTAGACGCACTCGTTGCCCCTCAGTTTCTGATAACGAACCCAGAAATCCGTCTGCACATACTCGACCAGATGCCCAAGGTGAATGTCCCCGTTGGCATAGGGGAGCGCACTGGTAACGACAATTCTTCTTTTGCTACTCATTGGTTGCATTATATCAAAAAACGCCTTAGGAATTACGCCAGACCGCCGCCGAGTCCAGCTCCGCCGACTCGTCGGCCTTGGCCGCGATTATCGGTTTCAAGGTGCGGCAGCCGATCGCCTGGAGCGCCGCCGACAGCCGTTCGAATTCCGCCTCCGAACCATAAGTGCCCACGATGGCGCCGCCCGAACCGGCGAACTTGGCGCTGGCCCCCGCCGAACGCGCCACCATCACCATGTGCCGATTCTCCTCGGCGACATTGAAAATCCGGTCGCGGAGGTCGAAATTGGCATTGATCAGCGCCGGCAGTCGGCTCAACTCGCCCGCCACCAGCGCGTCCCGCCCCTGTTGCGCAATGTCCGCGAACTCCGACATCGCCACCACCACATCGTGATTCTGCTGCTGAAAGAGCCGCTTGACCTTTTTGTGCGCCTTGCCGCTCTCCTCAGCCCGCCGCGGATCGTAGGCGATGTAAAGCCGAAGCCCGCCGGGGGCCGAAAACACCTGCGGATCCAGCCGCTCGTAACGACCGTGCCCGGTACCTTCAACCAGCTCGCGATCGAAATCCATGAAGGTAAGCCCGTTGTAGATCTGGGCGACGCGGTCCTGCAGCCCGCAGGCGATGCCCAGCTCGTCGCGCTCCGCGTTCATGATCAGCGTCGGCTGCTCCTCCAGCGGAATTGCCACGTCATAGAACTCCATCAGCGCCTTGAGCATCGCCGAACAGATCGCGCTCGACCCCGAAAGCCCGACCAGCCGCGGAATATTGATCTTGTATTCGGCGGTAAAGTTCCGCTCGGGGATCGCCAACTGATGCTCCTCGCAATATTCGAAAAACAGCTTGGCAACCGCCTTCAGCATCCGAATGCCGCCGTAGTAACCGTAAAGCCGCAGATCCCGCACCAGCTGCCGCGGCGAATCGAAGGAGGCGTCGTCGACCTCGCCCGGCACGAACCTGAGCCGCGAGCTTTCCACCAGCCGCAGGTCGACGCAGAATTCCGTAAAGGCAAAGGAAATCGTCTTGCCGAAATACCCGTCGGAAGGATTGCCCAGCAACCCCGCCCGCGCAAAACTTCTGGCCTGAACCGCTTTCATGACCTTTTACCTCCGATGTTCCTAAAGGCGCAGAGCGCCTGAAAATAGCCGTCAGGATTGCCGATGTCCTGACGCCGGCCGGGATAAGCGTATGCCAGCACCGGCTTAACCGCCAGCATCCGCCGGATCGCGTCCGTAAGCTGAATCTCGCCGCCCTTGCCGGGCGTCTGAGTGCGCAGCAATTCAAAAATCATCGGATCGAGCAGATACCGCCCCGCCACCGCCAGATCGCTGGGCGCCTCGGCAACCGCAGGCTTCTCGACCATGTCGACGATCCGCTCGCCGTCGAGCTTCAGGATTCCGTAGCGGCTCACCTTCTCCGGCGGCACTCGCTCGCAGCCGATTACGCTCGCCCCGCCGGCGGACCTTGACTTCGCCACCATCTCGGAGGCGGCGTCGCAGCCGACGACCAGGGCGTCGCCCAGCAGGATCAACATCGGTTCGGCCGTCGCGCCCAGCGCCTCCGCCGCCTGCAGGACCGCATGCCCGAGCCCGCGCTGCTCGGCCTGATAGACGAACCGAATCGCCGGATCGTCGCGGAAATATTCGCGAATCAGCTCCTTGGCACGGGAGATGATCAGCACAATCTCGTCAGCCCCCGCCCGCCGCGCCTCGTCGACGATCAGCTCCAGCGCCGGCCGATTGCCGATCGGCAGCATCTCCTTGGGCACCACCCGGGTCGCAGGCAAAAACCGCGTACCCAGACCCGCCGCCGGTATGATCGCCTTCATCCGCCGCCACCTCAGGCCAGCTTGGCCAATTTCTCCGCCAGTCCAACGTAAGTCGAGGGCGTCAGCTTCAGGAGCCGCGCCTTGTCCGCCTTCGGCAAGGGCAGCGCCGCGACGAAATCGCGCATGATCTCCGCGTTCACCCGCCGCCCGCGCGTCAGTTCCTTGAGCCGCTCGTAGGGATGGTCCATCCCGACCTTGCGCATCACGGTCTGAATCGGCTCGGCGAGCACCTCCCAATTGTGATCGAGATCGCCCGCAAGCCGCTCCTCGTTGAGCTCCAGCTTGCCCAGTCCCTTCTGCGTCGAACGGATGGCGATCAGCGTATAGCCGAAGCCGACGCCCATGTTGCGCAGCGTGGTGGAATCGGTGAGGTCGCGCTGCATCCGCGAGATCGCGAGCTTCCGGGCCATGAAGCCCATCACCGCGTTCGCGAGCCCGAGATTGCCCTCCGAATTCTCGAAATCAATCGGATTCACCTTGTGCGGCATCGTCGACGAGCCGATCTCGCCCTTCACGGTGCGCTGCTTGAAATAACCCATCGAAACGTACATCCACACGTCGCGGTCGAAGTCCAGCAGCACCGAATTCCAGCGCTGAATCGCGTCAAAGAGCTCGGCGATGCCGTCGTGCGACTCAATCTGCGTCGTGAGCCGGTTCTGCCGGAGCCCGAGCGTCCTGATGACCTTGGCGGAAAGCCGCTCCCAGTCGACCTCCGGATACGCGGAAAGGTGCGCGTTGAAGTTGCCGACCGCGCCGTTCATCTTCGCCGGCATCACCAGCCGATCGATTTCGCCGGCCTGACGCTTGAGGCGCTGGCTCACGACCGCGAGCTCCTTGCCGACCGTGGTCGGTGACGCGGGCTGCCCGTGCGTATGCGCGAGCATCGGCACCTTCGCATACCGCTTCGCCATCTGCACGATGACCTTCGTCATTTCGTCCATCGCGCCGCGCAGCACCCGCTGCCCGTCGCGCAGCATCAGCGCGTGCGACATGTTGTTGATGTCCTCGCTGGTGCAGCCGAAGTGAATGAACTCTAGAAGCGTTTGACTGTTCGATTGTTCGATTGTTCGATTACCAAATGCGGCGGCAAGTTTCTCCTTGAGGAAATACTCGACCGCCTTGACGTCGTGATTCGTCGTCTTCTCGATGTCCTTCACGCGCCGTGCGTCTTCAAGCGAGAAGTCCGCGGCGACCCTGTCGACCGCCTTCACCTGCGCGGCCGTCAGCCTGCATTCGCGGATCTTCGGCTCCGCCGCCAGGGCCTTGAGCCAAGTGCACTCGACGAGCACCCGCCGTTTGATGAGCCCGAACTCGGAGAAGATCTCCTGCAGTTCGGAGCACTTGTTCGAATAGCGTCCGTCAATCGGACTGATCGCCAGAAGAGTATCGCCCGTCACCTTGTCGTACATCGCTGCCCTTTCAAAACTTCCTTTTCGGTGATTTCAAAATCACTTATTCGCATATTATAGCAAAAACGCCCGCGATGGAACGAGCGATGCGCCCAACAGCAATAGGGCCGACGCATTAAAATCGTCTGACCCCCCTTTGCGGGGTCTCAGCCGATTTTAATGCGTCGGAAGTTTTTCAGCTGCCAGCAGCCAGCGGACAGCGGCCAATCCGAAAGGTCGTGGCGCGTCATTCGCGCTCCTGTTGTCCGTTCAGGATGCCCCAATCGCCCGCGCCCG
>JAZLMR010000094.1:0-11050 GCA_045598785.1 Kiritimatiellia bacterium | reverse complement strand
CGCCAAGAAAATCGAAAAGGAGGAGTCGGGCGCACGATTGAAGATGCGATGAATGCGCCTGAAGCACCAACTGAAGCACCACGTCCGCATTCCGTGAGGCTGGACGGGCATGGGTCAGGGCCAAACTAAATCACCATGGGGCGACGACCGACAAGCGACGGTCGCGGACAGAGCCGACGACCGACGGCCGTCGTTAATCGGCCCCCGCCGCGGCGATTTCGCTCGCCGCGTCAACGTCGTCGTTTTCAACAATCAAGACCCGCGTGCCGGGAGCAGTCTGAATCTGATGCCAGGTGCCGGCCTTGACATTGTAAAAGCGAAACTTCACCATCGGCACCCGTCGCAGGCTTTCCCCAATCAGCAAAGTGGCCTCGCCCTCAACCAACACGAAGGTTTCGTCGGTCTTAAGATGCCGCTCGCGATAGGCGAGGTTTTCCGGCCGAAACTTCTCGGCATGATTGAGCTCGGCAAAACGCCAGCGTCCGAATTTCACCACCGGCTTATACCCGGCACCGTCCCAGGCCCGCACCGAAACTCCGGCAATGGAGTCGTCAATTTCCACCTCAACCGCATTCATCGTCACCCCCTCGCTCGCCAAGCCCGTCCGCCTACAGCCGGCGGGTGGCGGCCATCGACAGCGAAACCGCCAAAAAGACCACCAGCGCTCCGACCAGCAGCAGCGGCACGAAATGCTCCTCCCAGCGGTCATAGGCATCGGCCTCGATGCGCGTAGTCTCCAGCTGGTCGATCTCGTCCAGCGCCTTCGCCAGCGAATCGCGGTCGTTCACCGGGAAGTAGGCGCCGCCCGTACGCTTGGCAATCGACTTGAGCTGCTGTTCGTCAAAGGTCATGTCGGCATACTGAATCACCGAACGCCCGAAGAAGTCGCGCCCGAAGATCGGCGTGCGCCGCGAACGGGTACCGACTCCGATCGCATAGACCTTGACCCCCAGCTTTTCCGCGGCGGCGGCGGCCTCGTCCGGCTCGACCGCGCCGGTATTGCTGACGCCATCGGAAAGAAGAATCACCACCTTGGACTTCGGCTTCGCGTCCTTGAGCCGCGCCAGCGCCGTCGCCAGCCCGTCGCCAATCGCCGTCATCGACTCGTCGCCGGCGATGGCATTGCCCTGGGCGTCCAGGGCGACCGCCGGAATCTCAACGCCCTTGAGCACGTTGAGGAGCGCCTCGTGATCGGCCGTGAGCGGCGAACGGGTCGAGGCGTAGCCGCCGAAAGTGACGAGGCCGATCAAGTCGTCGGGCCGCTTGCCGACGAATTCGGCGAAGAGCTTCTTCACCACGGCCAGCCGCGTCGTATTGCGCGAAAACTTCTCGCCCCTCGGCGTCAGGTCCAGCGCCTCCATCGAGCCTGACACGTCGACCGTCATCGCAATGGCGATGGCGTCGACATTCTTGCGCTCGTGGGCGAGCGGCGTGCGCGGCCGCGCCGCCGAGAGCGTCAGCAGCGCCAGCCCGAGCAAAAGCAGATAAGGCGTAAAGGCGGCGACTTTCGCCCGCCAGCCGGCGCTCCGGGCCGGCAGGCGGCCGACGGCCGAAAAGCGGATGCCCGACTTGTGCCCGCGCCGCAGGAGCCGCCACGCCGCCACGGCGACCGGCAGGAACAGCAACAGCAGCCAGGGATTGGCAAAACTCACGACTGACCTCCCCCGACGCCCGGCGTCCGACCGGCGGCGGCCTTCGAATCGTCATTCAGATACGCCCGCGCCGAATCCGTCGCCTCGTCCGCCATTTCCGGCGTCGCCTCGACGCCCGCGAACTTCACCATGTCGGCCGACTCGAGGAATTTGCGCAGAATACTGGAGTTGTCGAGCGTCTGAGTGTTCGAGTTCCTGAGTTCCGCGAAGAATTCCTCGGTCGTGAGCTGCGGAGCCCTGACGCCGTATTTGCGCTGGATGTAACGCCGCACCACCATCGTGAGCTCCACATAGAAGTCCTTGTAGCGCCCGCGGCCGGGCAACCCCTTCTTAAGGAGCCGGTCGAGCTCGACCCACGCGCGCTCAATCGGACTCATGCGATGCTCCCGGATCCGACGCGCAATGTACTTGCCTCCCAGCCAGATCAAGGCCACCGCCGCCGCCCCCAGCACCAGCCCCAGGGCGACCAGCACCAGTTTCCAGCTGAGCGGCGGGAAATCCTTTTCCGGCTCCGCCTCCATCGCGCCCGTGACCGGCTCGCGCGCCGCCGGACCTTCGAAGTAAATCGGCCCCCCGATCAGCGAATGACGGCCCTCGTCCGACTGCGCCTTGAAGATCTTCGGCGAGCCCTTCACGACAAAAGGCTTCAGCTTGTAGACCTCGGCGCAGGGCTCGGGCACCAGCCGCCAGTTCGCCACCTGCACCTTGGTGCCGTCCGGCAGCTGCTGCGGTTCCTCGACGAAGTCCTCCGCCAGTGCAAAGCCGACCGCCCGATCCCGCAGGTCCGGCAGCGTCGCCGTCCGATCGGGCGCCGCCTTCAGTTCCACCCGCAGGAACACGCTCTTCGCCGGATCGATGACCGTCGTCTCGGACTCGACCTTCAGCTCGATTCCGGACTGAGCGGTCTCGAAGAGCACGGCGGCGATTATGAAACAAAAAGCCATCATTTCCGCTTACCTTTTCCTCGTGCGCCGCCTGAAGAGCGCGCGAACCTCGTCGATGTAGGGTTCCGCCGTGTCAATGACCAGCGTGTCGATGCCGTTCCTGCGGAAGAACCGCTGCAGTTCCTCGGTATCCGCCGCCGCCTGTGCGGCAAAGCGCCGGCGCACCGATGCGCTCGCCGTGTCGACCAGCACCAGTTCGCCCGTCTCCGGGTCTTCCAGTTCGACCAGCCCGACATTCGGCAGCTCCCGCTCCGCCGGATCGCTCACCGGCACCGCCACCAGATCGTGATGCCGGGATGTTGCCCGCAGCAGCTTCTCGACCTCGGCGACGGACGCCCGGGGCCGGGAGCCGGACGCCAGGAAGTCGGAAACGAGGAAGACGACGGCGCGGCGCTTCTGGACGCCGTTCAGATACCGCAGCGCCGCCGCGATGTTGGTGCCGCCGGCCGCGTCGTCTTCCGCCGCCAGCACTTCGCGCACCAGCCGCATCACGCTGTCGCGCCCCTTGCGCGGAGGAATGTACTTGACGATGCGGTCGGAAAAGAGGACGAGCCCGATCTTGTCCTGGTTGCGGATGGCCGTCAGCGCCAGGAGCGCCGTCACCTCGGCCGCCAGCTCCATCTTCGAGCGACGCACGCTGCCGTAGCCCTGGGAGCCAGACACGTCGACCATGAAGAGCACCGTCAGCTCGCGCTCTTCGCTGAAGCGCTTGATGTAGGGAACTCCCGCGCGGGCGGTGACGTTCCAGTCGATCGTACGCACGTCGTCGCCGACGACATACGGCCGCACCTCGTCGAATTCGACGCCCTGCCCCTTGAAGGTCGAATGATAGTCGCCGCTCAGCTGGTCGTCGATCAGCTTGTTGGTGAGGATGCGAATCTTCCCCACCCGGGCCATCAGTTCCTTAACGTCAGTCGCCATGATCAGTTGATGCCTGGTGCTTGGTGCGAGGCAGCAATTTTACGGCACCGGGACTTCCGCCAGGATCTTGTCGATGACCTGATCGCTGGTGACGCCCTCGGCCTCGGCCTCATAGGTCATGAGCACACGGTGCCGGAGGACGTCGTGCACGACCTCCTTCACGTCCTGCGGCGTCGCATAGGCGCGACCGTGCAGCAGCGCGTTGCCGCGGGCCGCCAGGTTGAGCGCCAGCGTCGCGCGCGGCGACGCGCCGTTCTGAATATACTGCGCCAGCTCCTTTTCCGCGGGCGTGCCCGCCGTCGCCGCATCCGCGCGCAGCCGGGTCTTGAAGACAATATCGAGGATGTAGTCGCCGACCTTCTCGTCGCAATAGACCTCATTCAGCGTCGTGCGCAGCGTCTCGATCTCCGCCGGCGTGCAGACGGTGCGGGCCTCGGGCGCGGCGGCATTCTCGGCGAAGCGCTGCATGATGCGGCGTTCGTCGGCCTTCGACGGCGTCTCCACCAGGCACTTGAACATGAACCGGTCGACCTGCGCCTCCGGGAGCGGATAGGTGCCTTCCTGCTCTAACGGATTCTGCGTCGCCAGCACCAGGAACGGCGACGGCAGCGAGTAAGTCGCCTCGCCGATCGTGACCTGCTTTTCCTGCATCGACTCCAGGAGCGCCGACTGCACCTTCGCCGGCGCGCGGTTGATTTCGTCCGCCAGGAGCAGGTTGGTGAAGACCGGGCCCTTCTTCGGCGCGAACTCACCGGTCTTCGGCGAATAGACGAGCGTACCGACGACATCGGCCGGCAGCAGGTCGGGCGTAAAGGAAATGCGCTTGAACTCCAGCCCGAGCACCTTCGCCAGCGTGTTCACACTGAGCGTCTTCGCCAGCCCCGGCACGCCTTCGAGCAGAATGTGCCCGCCAGTCACCAGCGCCAGCACCAGCCGGTCGATTAGCTTCTCCTGCCCGACGATCACCTTCGCGACTTCTTCGCGGATCTTCGTCACCAGCTCGCCCTGCGCGGCGATGCGATTGGTTGCTTCCCTGAGGTCCATTTCAGTATTCTCCTTTCACATATTCCCGTATCCGGTCCTTTACGGCATGCCACTTGACCCGCGGCAGCCGCTTCAAATCCATGGAAATGCGCAGCCGCCGCGCCTCGGCCTCGGCATCGCCGGCCGCCGGCAGCTCCCCGCGCACCCGCCGCAGTTTCGCCACCCACAGCGTCCGCACGAAATCCTCCAGAATCTCGACCGGCGACAGCGCGCTCGCCTGGGCTTTCGCGCCCCCCAGCAGCACGGCGTCGAACCAGGTGCGCTCGGCGATCTCCAACTGCTCGGCAAACGCCCCGAACTGATCGTCACCCGTCGCCAGCGACGAGCGCCAGACCTCGACGAACCGGCGCGTGAAATCGTGCGCAAACACCGGCGGCGGCAGAAATTCGCCTACGATCCCGTCAAGATTCGACTCGCCCTCGTTGGCCATCAGGAACTCCATCAGCGCCATTTCGCCGGGCGGCGGCGGTTCGACCGCCGCGCTGAACCTCGGCGGCTCGTCGACGGCGGTCGGCGGCTCGTCCGCTAGTTCTCCGGGCTCCGTCGCCGCGGGCGCGGGCGGGCGGGCGGCTCGCGCTCCGACGCTCAGCCTTCCCAGCTCTTCCGTCAGCGCCGCCACCGGCAGCTTCAGCAATTTCGCCGCCTCCCCGACCATGCCGGCCCGAAGGACCGCGCTCGACGAAGCCGCCACGGTCGTAAGCACCTCCCGCGTGATGCGATTGACCGCATCGATGGAATCGGGATTCGCCTCCTCGGCCCGCGCCGAGCGCACCTGAAACTCCATAATGGACCGGGCGCCTTCCAGCATCGCCCGGAACTCGGCCGGCGGATGCGTGCGCAGAAACGAGTCGGGGTCGTCGCCGTTCGGCAGACTGACGGTGCGAACCGGCAGCGCGACCGCCAGACACAACCGGGCGGACTTGATCGTCGCCTTGTGGCCGGCGCCGTCGTCGTCATAGACGAGCGTGACCTGATCGGCCACCTTGCCGAGCATCTGCGCATGCGATTCGGTAAAGGCGGTGCCCTGCCCGGCGACGGCATTCGTAAAACCGCACTGATGCAGGCGAATGCAGTCGATCTGCCCCTCGCACACGATCGCCTCGCGGTGCGCGGCCTGGGTAATCGCGCCGGCGGCGCGATCAAAGCCGAAAAGAAGGTTCGACTTCTTGAAGATCGGCGTCTCCGGCGAATTGACGTATTTGCCGGAATTCTTCGAGGCGACCAGCTGCCGCCCGGAAAAGCCCACCACCCGACCGCGCTTGTCGCGAATGGCGAACATCAGCCGCCCCGAAAAGCGGTGATAGCCGCGGTCGCCGGGCCGATTCGGGGCCTTGATGACTCCCGCCGCCTCCAGCTCCGCCGGCGTATAATGGTATTTCTCGGCCCACTTGAGAATGACCGCGACCCCGTTCGGCGCATAACCGATCAGCCAATCGTCGACCGTCGCCTCGTCCAGCTCGCGCTCCTTAAGATAGGCGCGCGCGAGCTCGGCCTCCTTGGTCTTTTTAAGGCACCGGTGATAGAACTGGGCCAGCTCGGCAACCAGACCGTAGAGCCGCTGACGACGGCCGGCTTCGGGATCCTCCTGCGTCTCCAGCTTGATCCCGCACTGCTCGGCTAGCTTGCGAACCGCCTCGACGAAGGAAAGTCCCTCCATCTTCTGCACGAACTTGATGGCGTCGCCCGACTCGCCGCAGCCGAAGCAGTGATAGAAGCCCTTGGACTCGTTGATGTTAAACGACGGGGTTTTCTCGTGATGGAACGGACAGCAGGCCTTTTTCGAAGCGCCGGCAGCCTTGACGGCGACGCCGTAGGAGGCAATCAAGTCCGCCAGATCGACCCGCGCCTTGATTTCCTCGACCGTTGCCTCTGTAATCCCCTTCGCCATCCCCAAACTGACACCACCTTATCTGGCGGCGGCACGACCGAGCTGAAAGGCCTTGCGGTTGACTTCCAGCAACTTGGCCTTGGGGCCGGTCAGCATCTCGGTCATGGCCTGAAGCCAGAGTTCTTCCCGGAACGGACAGAAAACGGAAAGCGCCCCGGCGATGACCATGTTCATCGTCCGAGCGTTGCCGACTTCCTCGGTCGCGATCTTCATCGCATCCACGAGGCGGAGGTTCTTGATGGCACGACGGAGCTTGCCGTCCAAGTCCTCGACATTCGGCTGCTGGCCCGACGACACGGTCACCGGCACCAGGTAAAGGTCGTTGACGAACGCCACCCCGCCCGGGGCCAGGATGCCGGCATTGCGCAGCGCCTCCAGCTTGTCAAAGGAAACGAGAATGTCCGCCGTGCCCTGCTGAATGATCGGCGAGGCCACCGACGCGCCGAAGCGCACCTGACTGGAGACCGAGCCGCCGCGCTGGGACATACCGTGAATTTCCGATTTCTTGACGTCATAGCCGGCGATGGCCGCCGTCTTGGCCAGCAGATCGGCAGTAAGGATGATGCCTTGGCCGCCGACCCCGACCAGCGCTACATTGGTGACTTTTTTCATATCGTGCGTTCCCTCCGCCGCGCCCGACTCAAACCACGCGCTCCACGGTGATCTCGGGGTCGATTTCCTGCAACCCGACCTCAATGCCCTGCTTGATCGTCATCATCGCGAACGGACAACTGCCGCAATGACCGACCAGCTTGAGATACACGACCTTGCCGTCAATTCGGACCAGCTCCAAATCGCCACCGTCCGCCTGCAAACCGACCCGAAGCTCTTCGAGCTTGGCTTTGATTTTCTCTTCCATTGGCTTGTCTCCTAATAAGTGGTAATTATATCACAAATGCTCCGAACGAACGAAGTCAGCGAGCGCCGACTGCCAGGTGGGCGTACGGTAGCCGAGCAGATTCAACACTCGCTTTTTCAGCGCCGAATTGTGCGGCCGCGGCGCCGGGCGCGGAAACTCCGCCGTTGTGCAGGGTTGGACTTCGCGCTTCAGCCCCAGCAGCCGAAAGAGCTCCACCGTCAGCTCATACCAGGTGCACTGCCCTTCGCAGGTGCCGTGGACGATGCCCGAGACCTCGGGCTTGGAAATCAGAAAGCGGATCACCTCGGCCACCGTCTTGGTCGAAGTCGGATTGCCACGCTGGTCGTTCACGACCTTAAGCGGCTCGCCGGCCTGCGCCCCCAGCTTCGCCATCGTGTGCACGAAACTCGGCCCGCCCGCGCCATAGAGCCAGGCGATGCGCAGGATCACCGCGTCCGGCAGCAGCATCTGGATCATCTGTTCGCCGGCGAACTTCGAAGCGCCGTAGACGGTGCGCGGCCGCGGAATGTCCTGCTCGCTCCAGGCCCACGGCTCCTGCGGCGGCTCGCCGCTGAAGACATAGTCGGTCGAAATCGCCACCAGCCGCGCGCCCGCCATCTTGGCCGCCAGCGCCACATTGCGCGAGCCTTCCTCGTTAAGCTTGAACGCCAGGTCGCGATTCGCCTCGCAGTCATCGACCTTGGTCATGGCCGCGCAGTGGATGATAAGGTCCGGTCGGGTCGCCAGCACCTTCGCCGCGAAGCCGGCGTCGTCGGTGATGTCCCAGTCCGGCAGGTCGGCGACGATCAGCTCGTGCTCCGCGAGCTCGCGCTGCAAAGTGCGCCCCAGCATGCCCTTGCCGCCGGTAATCAAAATCTTCATGGCCTAGCTCCGCTCCCGCAGTTCGAGTTTTTCAAAGCCCCTCACCATGCACGCCCCCAGCAGCAAGACCTGCCAGCTCATGTACAGCCAGGCGAGCACAATGGGCAGAAAAGCGAAGGAGCCGTAGAGCGCCGAGGACTTGGCGATGCCGACCTGAGCGACGGCGCAGGCCTTCAGCACCGCCAGGAACATGACCGCCGTCAAGACGCCGCCGCGCCACGCATGCGCGAAACGGACCTTGCAGTTCGGCATTACCCAGAGAAAGTAGCCGAACGCCAACGAGGCAAAGCTCACGGAAACCAGCATCCGGAACACCCACAGGTCCAGGAACCAGATCAGCCCGTCGGAAATCCACTTCGTCAGCCAAGTCGCCCCGACCGTGGCCACGATGATGTTCTTGGCGACGTTAAGTATCGGCATCGACGCCGCCAGCGTCGCCAGCACCGGCATCACCGTCGCCACGAACAGATAAAGGTAGGCCTTTTTCCAGATCGGACGCGCCTTCTCGACGCCCCAGATCTCGTCCACGCTCACCTCGACCTGCCCCAGCGAGGAAATAATCGTCCACAGCAGCATCGCCAGACCGATCCAGCCCAGTTTGCCGACATCGAACTTGTCGATGCGCTCGAAGAGCTGATCGGAAAAACCGCGCGCCTGCCGGGCGAACTCCTCGGCGGCAATCTGCTTCTTGAGCTCCTTGCGTTTCGCTGGGTCGCGCTCGGCCTCCTCCGCCGAAACCGGCTTCTGGCCCTTTTCAATCTCGACCAGCATCGCGTCGATCCGCGAGTTGATCTGGTCGCGCGCAATGTGGTCGACATGCGCGAACTTCGCCAGCACGAGGATGCAACAGAGCACCGGTATCAGCGCCAGCATCGAGAAATACGTCAACCCCGCCGCGTGCAGCGAACAGTGCGAGCCCAGGAAATCCTGCGCCGTCGACTGCCCCCACCGAACGACCGCCCACTCAGAAATCTTGCTCATAGCGACATTATAGCATACCCGCGCTCAAATGAGAAAACCGGTCAGATAGCCGAAGACGACCCCCATCACATAGACCAGGCCCAGGATGCAGAGGTTTTCCCGCAAATTCCGATTGGTGCGGAAAAGCACCAGAAGCCCCAGCCCCGAACCGGCAAACGACGAGGCCATCAGCGCCCCGGGGCTCATCGCGCCGGTCAGATAGAGCTTCGCCCCGGCCACCGAAACCGCACAGTTAGGGATGAGCCCCAGCGCCCCGGCCGCCAGTTCCCCGACCACCGGCGTGGTCAGCCGCAGCTTGAGGAGGCAGTCTTCGCCGAAATAATGCAGGCAGAGCTCAATCGCTCCGGAGACGATGACAATGAAAAAGAAGATTTCCAGCGTATGGATGAGCGCCGGGATCAGAATCCCCTGATGTTCCCGGCAGCTGCAATGGCTATGCTCGCAAAGCTCGCTGACCGAAACCGCGCGACGCACATGCCGGCAAAAGGCCAGCACGCCGTTGACCGTAAAGCCGATGATGACCGCCGCCGCCACCTTGAGCGCTACGATCTTGACCATCAGCACCATCGGCACCCGCTGCGATAGCAAAACCGGAATGAGTTCATCGGAAGTCGAAAGAAAGACGGCGACAAGCGTGCCGACCGTCACCACACCGCCAGCATAAAACGAGGCCGCCGCCGCCGAAACGCCGCATTGCGGAATCGCCCCCGCCAGCGCGCCGACGAGCGGCCCCACAGAACGAGCACGCTCGAGAGACTTCTCGAGCGCACTTCCCGCGCGTGCTTCTATCGCCTCCAGTACGAGATATGTCGCAAACAGAAACGGCAGCAGCAGCAGGGTCTCTTGAATGAACTCTATCACGCCTGGGCGATAGCTTCATTCGGGCACTGCGCCGCGCAGGCGCCGCAGTCGACGCACTTGTCGGCGTCAATCACGTAGGGGGTGCCCTCCGAAATCGCCTCCGCCGGGCAGGCATCCTTGCAGCAACCGCATCCCACGCACTTGTCAGCAGCAATCTTGTGAGCCATGTTCTTTATCTCCTTATTTGGTTGTTTTGTCCTAGTTACAAAAAACTCAGGTTATTATAACATTGAAGCGGGAAATTAGGCAACTCAAACTTGCATCCCATTAAGTCGAGGGGTGCGATTGCAAACCGTTGAACCGAGAAACCTCCCGCCTGTTTCCGCGCTATCATAGCGGACGCGCCGCCTTTGGCCTTCAAGGCGCTCCACCTGCGCCCTTCAACCGCGCGGCCGAATTCTTCCTTCTCGGTTTTATGGCGCAATGTCGGCGGCGGGTTTTACGACGCAATGTCGGCTACGTCGGGAGCTCCTGCTCGATCTCGTCAGCCCGGGGATGCGCTTTTCACCGAAGACAACCAGCCTCGTTCAGCCATTCCCCTCGACATAACCACTGGCTGCGTACGCAGGATACTCTTGGCGCCTGCATCCACGGGCTTCCTCACTCGCAGGACTCCCGCGCAGCCTCTTGCGCCCGCTTCGCGGCTCGGCTTCGCCTCGGGCTCCCTTCACTTCGCTCAGTGCATCTCCGCCGACACACCGCCGAAAACCAAAATGAGAATTCGTTGCGAAAATTCTTGGCGCGGCGAGGGCGCAGCGCTGGGTGGCTGGTAAACGGCTGCAATCATTGAAATGGCTAAGCGGCAGTGGGCGGAAAATTAGGTTGACTTAAGCCGGCTATACTCTAAGGGGCGGGTGATTGCGAATGAAGCGAAAGATAGAGCGCAAAAAATCAGCGCCGAGGGCCACTAAGAAGAAGCGGCGACCAACGAATTTATCCACGGATTTCACGGATTTTCACGGATTGAATCTTATCCGTGTTAATCCGTGTTAATCCGTGGACGACACAAAAATCGACG
>JAZLMR010000093.1:0-4182 GCA_045598785.1 Kiritimatiellia bacterium | reverse complement strand
GTGGCGAAACTGGCGCCGGCGCCGCGCACGATGCGGCGGCGGCTGGTGGTGGCGTCCGGCTCGCGAGCGGGCGAGCTGCCGCCGGACGACACGGTGATCATCGGCGAGCGGATCAATCCGACCGGCAAGAAGGCGTTGCAGGCGGCTTATCGGAGCGGCGACACCAGCTACATTCTGCGCGAGGCCATCGCCCAGGTGGAAGCGGGCGCGCCGATTCTAGATGTCAACGCGGGCGTGCCGGGTCTGGACGAAGTGCGGCTTCTGGGCGATACCGTCGAGGCGGTGCAGAGCGTTACCGATGCGCCGCTTGAGCTGGACACATCCAACCCGGTGGCGCTGGAGCGGGCGCTCCGGCTTTATAACGGCAAGCCGCTCGTCAATTCGGTGAACGGCAAGCGCGAGTCGATGGATGCGGTGCTGCCGCTGGTGGCGAAATACGGCGGCGCGGTGGTGGCGCTGACCTTGGACGAGCAGGGCATCCCGCCGACCGCCGAAGGGCGGCTGGCGATTGCGCGGCGGATTCTCGAACGCGGGGCGGAATTGGGCCTCACGCCCGATGATTTCCTGATTGACGTCCTGTGCCTTTCGGTGTCGGCGGAGCCGACGAGCGCCGCGACGATCCTGGAGTCGTTGCGCCGGGTTCGCAAGGAACTTGGCTGCCGAACGGTGCTGGGCGTTTCCAACATCAGCTTCGGGCTGCCGGCGCGGCCGCATCTCAACGCGGCGTTCTATACGCTGGCCCTGGGGGCGGGGCTGAACGCGGCGATCGTCAATCCGCTGGCGGCGGAAATGGCCGAGGCGCGGCGCGCCTATCGCGCGTTGCTGGGCAAGGATCCGGCGTGTGGCGAGTGGATTCAGGCCGCGGCATCGGCGACGGCGGCGCCGGTGGTCCAGCCGCTGGCGGCGGAATCGCTGCGGTCGGCGATTGAGCATGGGTTGAAGGCGGAAGCGGCGGCGCTGGCCGCCAGCCGGCTGGCGGCGGGGACGGAGCCGCTGGCGCTGATTGACGGCGAGATCGTGCCGGCGCTGGAGCAGGTCGGGGTCGGGTTCGAGCGCGGTCGGCTGTTCCTGCCGCAACTTTTGATGGCGGCGGAGGCGGCCAGCAGCGCCTTTGCGGCCGTGCGCGCGGCGCTGGCGGCACGAGGAACGCCGGCGGCGACCGGCAGCCCGCGGCGAATCGTGCTGGCGACGGTGAAGGGCGACATTCACGACATCGGCAAGAACATCGTGCGGGCGCTGCTGGAGAACTACGGCTTCGAGGTGATCGACCTCGGCCGCGATGTCGAACCGCAGGCGATTGTCGAGGCGGCGGTGCGCAACCGTTGCCGGCTGGTCGGACTGTCGGCGCTGATGACCACCACGGTGGGCGCGATGGCGGAAACCATCCGTCAGTTGCGCGCGGCGGATCCGGCCATCCGCACTTTCGTGGGCGGGGCGGTGGTGACGGCGGAGTATGCGGCGGAGATCGGCGCCACTTACTATACGAAAGACGCCATGGCGTCGGTGCGGGTGGCCAAGGAGTTCTTTGCTTCGTGAAGGTCGACCGCCGCGAGGTCTTTCGCTATTTGCGAATGCGGCCCGATGCCGTGGACGCCGCCATGGCGGAGCGTTACGGGCGAATGGAGGCCGCGGTGCTGGCGGCGGCTCGCCCGGCGGCTCGCTGGCAGCTGCAGCCGGTTGCAATTCGCGGCGCCGAGCTGACGATCGGGCCGCTGACCTTGACGAGCGCGCGGCTGGCCGCGCAGCTGGCCGGCTGCCGGCGTGCGTTTCTCTTCGCGGCGACGCTCGGCAATTCGGTAGACGCCCTGATTCGGCGGCTGGGGGTGACGAGCGCGGCGGATCAGCTGCTGGCCGACGCGGTGGCGACGGCCCTGATTGAAGGCTATTGCGACGAATGCATGGGCCAGCTGGCGGCGGAAGTTGGCGGGGCGAAGCTGCGCATGCGCTTTTCGCCGGGCTACGGCGACTTGGAGCTGGCGACGCAGCGCGAGCTGCTGGCGGCGCTGGATGCCGCCCGGCAGCTTGGCCTGACGCTCAGTTCGTCGCTCCTGATGATCCCGACCAAGTCCGTCTCGGCGATCGTGGGGGCAGAAGGGTGATGGCCGGGAAGCCGCGACTCCTGCTGCTCACGCCGCCGCTCGTGCAGACGAATACGCCGTATCCGGCGACGATGCACCTTACGGGCTATCTGCGGCGGCGCGGCTTCGCCGTCGAACAGCGGGACCTTTCCATCAAGGTCGTCCGCGAGGTGCTGTTCGAATATGGCGGCGACGAGGCCGAAGAGCTGGTGGAGCTCTTGTCGGGGCCGGCGCCGGCCGCGGCCAAGCTGGCGGCGAGCGCGGCGATCGACGAGCTGGCGGTTTCGATTCGCGAGCAGGTGGATCCGGGCTTTGGTTTTTCGCGCTATGCTTCGCGAATCGGCGAGAGCGCGGCAGATTTCGGGGCGGTCGAGCGCGAGGTGCGGCGGCGCGGCGTGATGGAGGCGCCATTGGAACGGCAGCTGGCGGCGGCCATCGCCGAAACGCGACCGACGATAATCGGCGTCACCTGTCCGTTCCCGGGCACGCTGGTCGCCGCGTTCAAGATCGCGCGTTATGTGCGCCGCCATCATCCGGGCATTCGGCTTGTCCTGGGCGGCGGTTTCGTCTCTACCGAGCTTCGGCAAATGACGACTCGCTCGCCTTATCGCTATTTCGATGAATTCCTGCTGGACGAAGGCTATCTGCCGATGGAGCGAATCCTCTCCGGCCTGCCGGCCGATGCGCCCTTGCCCGAGCCGCCGCCGTTTGTCGAGCCGGATTACGACGGCATTGACTGGAGCGAATATTTTGATGTCGTCGAAACGGAAAACCCGATGCACCGGCTCTGGAGCGTCGGGCGCTGGGTGAAGTTGGTGATGGCTCGCGGCTGCTATTGGCACCGCTGTGCGTTTTGCGACGTGAATCTCGACTACATCCGCTGTTTCAAGATGCCGGCGGCGGCCGATATCGTGGCGGCGATGGCGCATTTCGCCCACGCACCGGTGTCGCCTTGCCGGTCGTTCCACTTCGTGGACGAGGCGATGCCGCCGGCGTTGATCCGGGCCGTGGCGAAGGAAATCCTGCGCCGCAAGCTCAAGGTGGAATGGTGGGGCAACGTGCGCTTTGACCGGAGCTTCACGCCGGAGCTCGCGAAGCTGATGGCGAAGGCCGGCTGCATTGCGGTGACCGGCGGTCTCGAATGCGCCGACGATCGGCTCCTCAAGCTGATGAACAAGGGCATTACGCTCAAGTCGGCGCGTTCGGCGCTGAAGGCGTTTCGCGCGGCGGGCATCATGGTGCACGCCTATTTGATGTACGGTTTTCCGACGGAGACGGAGGCGGAGGCGAAAGGGGCGCTGAAGTTTGTGCGCGAGCTTTATCGCGAAGATTTGATCCAAAGCGCCTTCTGGCATCGGTTTGCGCTGACGGTGCATTCGCCGATCGCCCGGGACTGCGGGCGGTTTGGCATTCAGTTGCTGCCGGAGCGTCGCCGAGGCGCTCGCTTTGCGCGCAATGAGATTCCGTATCGCGAGCCGGGCGCGCCAGATTGGAAGCGCATCGGCGCGGCACTGGAGCTGGCGCTTTACAATTACCAGCAGGGCCGCGGGCTCGCCCGTTCGGTTGACTTCTGGTTCCGTGCGCGATAATTGCCGTTGCTAGCGCCCCCTGGCGCATCGCGCTTCCCTCGCCTGCGGCCGCCGTTCAACACGGTTTGTAAATCGATTTACGGCCGACGCATCAAAAAACTCTCCTCCCCGCTGACGCGGTGACGAGAGTTTTTTGATGCGTCGGAAGTTTTTCAGCAACCAGCAACCAGCGGACAGCGGGCAATCCGCATGGGCGGGGGGGGGCCCCTGAAGCGCCCGCGCCGGATCTCTTTTCAACGGCGCGGGCATCGACCCCGCGCGGGTTCGATTTGGACGCCCCGTTGCTTTGCCGCGTGGCTATGCGGCGAGTTTGAGCATGAATCCGAGGAGCTTTCCGTCGTCCCAAGTCGGATCGTAGCCATGTCGTTCTGTGAGCCAAGGAGTTGAAGGCAGTAATTGTCTTCCTAAGACCGCTTGGCCTCCGACTTGGTTCGATTTGGACGCCCCGTTGCTTTGCCGCGTGGCTATGCGGCGAGTTTGAGCATGAATCCGAGGAGCTTTCCGTCGTCCCATGT
>JAZLMR010000092.1:0-28339 GCA_045598785.1 Kiritimatiellia bacterium | reverse complement strand
CCTCTACCGCCAGCACGTGAAGGCGCCGCGCGACTGTGCGGCGGACATTCTGGCGCTGGCGGCGACGGGGCCGGTGGCGCTGGTGTTCGGCCGCGAGGACAAGGGGCTCCTCAACGAGGAGATCGCCCAGTGCACGCATCTCATTCGCATTCCGGTCGACGAGGGCTACACCTCGATCAACCTCTCGCAGGCGGTGCTGATCACCTGCTACGAGTTCTTCACGGCGACGGGGCGCTACCAGCCGCCGCATGAGAAGGCCCCGCCCGCGCCGCAGGCGCAGAAGATGCAGTTGATGAAGAACTGGTCGGCGATGCTGCAGGAGATCGGCTTTATGAAGTCCGAGCAGGCAGATCACTTTATGCAGGGTTTTCACCGCGTGTTCTCGCGCGGGGTCTTTACCAAGGACGACGCGGCGCTCCTGCTGGGGGTGGCGCGGCAGGCGGTTTGGGCGACGAAGAATCGCGTGCCCGGGGCATCGGAGGGCTGAGGTTGGCGGCGATGGCGGCGGAACTGACACCGATGATGCGGCAATACCTGGCGATCAAGCGCGAGGTGCCGGCGGGGGCGATCGTGATGTTCCGGCTCGGGGACTTCTACGAGATGTTCGGCGAGGATGCGATAATCGCCTCGCCGATTCTTGGCGCCACCCTGACGCACCGCGGCGATCAGCCGATGTGCGGAGTGCCGCATCATGCGCTTAATTCCTATCTGGCGAAGCTGATCCGGGCGGGCAAGACGGCGGCCTTGTGCGATCAGGTCGAGGATCCCAAGACGGCCAAGGGGCTGGTACGGCGGGAAGTGACGCGGATCGTCACGCCGGGCACGGTTACGGAAGACGGGTTGCTGGACGAGACGGTCAACAACTACATTGCCGCCGAATGCGGGCTCGCGCTGGCGTTGCTGGATCTTTCCACCGGCGAGTTCGCCGTCGAGCAGTTTGCCGCGCCCGAGAAGCTGGCGGCGGCGCTCGAGCGTTACCAGCCGGCGGAGATGCTGCGGGCGAACGACGACAACCGCTGGACCTTTTCGCCAGAAGTGGCGCAGGAGACGCTGACCCGGCATTTCAAGGTGCTGACGCTGGACGGCTTCGGGCTGACCGGGCGTAATGAGCTCATCTGCGCGGCGGGCGCGTTGCTTTACTACGTGGGCACGACGCTGCATCATTCGCTGGCGCACGTACGCAAGGTGTCGTTGCGCCAGTCCGACGACGGGCTGGTGCTGGACAGCGGCACCATCCGCCATCTGCAGCTCTTGCCGGGCGGCGAGGTGACGAAGGAGGCGTCGCTGCTGGGCGTGCTGGACGTCACCAAGACGCCGATGGGCGCACGCGCTCTCCGTCAGTGGATCCAGCGTCCGCTAGCGCGGTCGGCGGAAATCTGCGCTCGGCTGGATTCGGTGGAACGGTTTGTGCAGGACCGGGCCGCGCTCGGGCAGCTGCGTTCGCTGTTGACGGGCGTTCGCGATCTCGAGCGCCTAATCGCCAAGGTCGATGCCGCCCGGGCGAATCCGCGGGACCTTAAGGGGCTGGCCGCCTCCCTGCGTCCGCTGCCGGAAATCCGGCTGACGCTGGGCGACGGGGCGGGCGCGGAGCTGACGGCGCTTACGCCGCAGCCGGAAATCGTGGATCTGATCGACCGTTCGATTGTGGAAGATCCGCCGGTCTTGCTGTCGGACGGCGGCTTCATCGCCCCAGGTTGCGACCGGGAGCTGGACGAGCTGCGGCTGATTGCGAGCGAGGGCCATCGGTGGTTGGCCGAGTTCCAGGCGCGCGAGCAGCAGCGCACGGGCATCGCCAAGCTCAAGGTGAAGCATGTGCCGGCTTTTGGCTTTCTGATCGAAATCCCCAAGGGTTCGGTAGCGCAGGCGCCGGCGGACTACATCCGGCGGCAGACGCTGACGACCGGCGAGCGCTTTATCACGCCGGAACTGAAGGAATACGAGCAGAAGGTGTTGGGTGCGCAGGACAAGGCGGTTGCGATCGAGCAGCGGCTTTATCGCGAGCTGCTGGAGCGGATTGCCGCAAAGACGGTGGCGATTCAGGAGACCTCGCTGACGCTCGGTCGATTGGACGCGACGCTGGCGCTGGCCGACCGTGCGCTGGCCGCCGGCTATGTGCGGCCGATGGTGGACGATTCGGACGTGCTGGAAATCGTCGACGGGCGACATCCCATCATCGAACAGCTGCCGGATGCCGAGCCGTTTGTGCCGAATTCGGCGTTGCTCAATACGACTTCCGATCAGATTATGCTGATCACGGGTCCCAATATGGCGGGCAAGTCGACTTATATCCGCCAGGTGGCGACCCTAGCCGTCATGGCGCAGCTCGGGTCGTTTGTGCCGGCGGCGGCCATGCGGCTTGGAGTGCTGGATCGGGTGTTTACGCGCATTGGCGCCGGCGATGATCTTTCGCGCGGGCGCTCGACTTTCCTCGTGGAAATGCAGGAAACGGCCAATATTCTCAACAATGCGACGCCGCGTTCGCTGATCGTGTTGGACGAGATTGGGCGCGGCACTTCCACCTTTGACGGCATTTCGATCGCGTGGTCGGTGGCGGAGTATCTTCATGGGAAGGCCTCGGCCAAGGCGAAGACGCTTTTTGCCACGCATTATCATGAGTTGACTGACCTTGCCGACGCATTTCCGGGAGTGAAGAACTTTACGGTAAAGGTGAAGGAGGAGGGCGGTCGCATCGTTTTCCTTCGGCGCATTGTGCCGGGCGTCGCCGAGAAAAGCTTCGGCATTCATGTGGGGGCCATGGCGGGATTGCCGGAAGAGGTGGTTGCTCGCGCCAGTGAAATTCTGCGCAATCTCGAGGCGAACGAGATTGAGGTGAATGCGCACAGGCCGATCCGCAAGCCGCGCAAACGGCTGTCGGAACTTCCCGGGCAGATGACCTTTTTCTAAGGCCGGGGCTGCTGATCCGAGCACCGCTAAATCTTGTGGGTGCGGCTTTTTTGAGCACCACCGAAAGTGGTGTGAAAGGCGAGAAAAGCTCACTACAACCACTACTGCTGGGGTCTTAAGCAGCTTTTGGCACACAATTTTGAAAAATTTTCAGTAATGGGAAAGTGCGGTTTCGGCCAATAAATACAGGGGTTTTGTGCGTTTCTAATTTTGAAAGGCCAGTGTTTATTGAAGATTTTTCACTTTCCTGCTTGCAGACCCCATAAAATATTGGTATATTACGCACCAGACAGAGGGGAATGGTTCTTCCCTGTCATAACAATAAGGATCAAAACAATGGCTAAGAAGGAACTCATCCCGACCACCAAGAGTGGTATCATGGCTGCCCTCGCGGAAGCGGCCGGCATCTCCAAGAAGCAGGCGGTCGCCGCTTACGAGAAGCTCATTGACATCGCCGTCAAGGGCGCGAAGCAGGAAGAGAAGGGCATCATGCTCCCGGGCATCGGCAAGGTGAAGCTGGTCAAGCGTCCGGCGCGCATCGGCCGTAATCCGGCGACTGGCGAGCAGATCAAGATCAAGGCGAAGAAGGTTGCCAAGATCGTCGCTTGCAAGGCGTTCAAGGATGCGATCCTTGGCTAATCGGTTTTCCGATTGACGAGCGAAACGGCGCGGAGCATTCCGCGCCGTTTTGTTTTGGGAATTCCAAGACAGCGAGGAGAGTACGCCCTGGAGGCCTTGGTCAACGCAGGAAGGGATTTTGCCGCTTTTCGGCGGCAATCGTGGTCGTGGGCCCATGACCGGGAATGACCTTGGTGTCGTCGGGCAGCGAGATTAGTCTCGTCAGCGATTTCATCAGGGTCTGGCAGTCGCCGCCCGGCAGGTCGGTGCGGCCGATCGAACCGGCGAAAAGCGTGTCGCCGCTCAGGAGCAGGCGGTCGGCTTCCAGGTAGTAGCAGACGCCGCCCGGAGTGTGACCGGGCGTTTCGATCACCTTGGCGACGGGGCAGTCGCGGCAGTCGCGGAGATTGGCCGGTCTGGCGATGGGCGGATATTCCGGCGGATACTGGTTCAGCGGGTGGGTCAGCATCGGCTCGTCGTCGGGGTGCACGTACACGGGCAGTCCGGGAAAGGCGGCCTCAAGTGCGTTGATGGCACCGATGTGGTCGAAGTGCGCGTGGGTCAGCAGAATGCCGGCCGGTTGCAGCCGCTGCTCCGTCAGCCAGGCGAGGAGTTTTTCGCCGTCGGCGCCGGGATCGACTATCCAGGCCGCGCCGTTTTCAAAGAGCATCGTGCAGTTGACGTAAAAGTCGCCGACAGGTAAGGTCTTCAGTTGCATAAGGCAAAGTATAGCAAAACTTAATTGCGCCGGTTCAAGTTCCGCAAATGGGGCGAAGCTTCCTTCGCGGAAGTTTGGTATAATCTGTTGGTATGATTGTTCATGTGAGAGGGGAGCTGGTCGAGAAGGAACCGACCCGGGTTGTGGTCGAGGCGGCGGGCGTGGGCTATGAAATGCTCATTCCGCTTTCGACTTACGAGAAACTGCCGCGGACGGGCGTGGAAGTGAAACTGCTGGCGCACCATTCGGTACGCGAAGACGATGAAGCGCTCTTTGGCTTCGCTACGGCGGACGAACGCGAGCTGTTTCTTAAGCTGACCTCGGTTTCGGGCGTGGGTCCGAAGATCGCGATTGCGATTCTCTCGGGCTCTTCGATTGGGGAACTGGCGATGGCGATTGCCGCCGGCGACGCCAAGCGCATCAGCTCCATCAAGGGCGTCGGCAAGAAGACTGCCGAAAAAATCTGCGTCGAACTGCGCGACAAGGTGAGCGCACTGGCAATGGGAGCCGGTACTTTGCGCGGCGGAGAGTCGTCGGCGCCGGTGGTCGCTGATGCGGTGTCGGCCTTGCGGGCGCTTGGATTTAACGAGGAGACGAGTTCGAAGATGGTGGCGGAGGTGCTGGCCAAGAATCCCGCCGTCGACGGCGTCGAGGCAATTATCAAGTTGGCATTGAAAGGAAAATGAAAATGAACGGTGGTAAAATTGCGGCAGCGTCCGCCCTGTTGCTGTTGGCGTCGGCTTGCGTCTGCACCGACGGCGGTTGTCCGGTGGAGTCCAATGAGACCCGCTTCGGGCCGCTTAATCCCGGCGCCGAAGTCGCGGAAGTCGAGTATATCTGGGCCGAAGGCAAGATGCCGGATTCCCAGCCGCAGCAGATTGCGGCCAAGACGCATGTCGCCCGGGCGCCGGGCTTCAAGCGCGAGGCGAACCGGCGGCCGTTCATCGAATGGTTCGTGCCTAAGGCCGAAAACCGCAAGGACGTCTGCATCATCACCGTTTCCGGCGGCGGTTTCGACGGTTGCTGTGACATTCATCGCTTGAAGCCGATGATCGACCGTTATGTCGAGCTCGGGGTCACCGTCGCCAACCTTACCTACCGCACGCCGCGGCCGCAGGGGCTGCCGATTTACCAGAGCGCCTGGGAAGACATGCAGCGGACGATTCGCGTCGTGCGCTCCGAGGCGGCGAAGCGCGGTTATTCATCCGACAAGATCGGCGCGACCGGCATCAGCGCCGGGGCGAATGCGGTGCTGCGCGCGGCGATGGCTTCCGAAACTCGCGCCTATCCGGCGACGGATGCGGTGGACGAAGTGTCGGCCAAGCTCAACTTTGCGATTCCGCTTTGCCCGGCCTATGTGCTTTCCGATGGCGAGACTTCGCCGAACGCGCGTGCCGGCGACGGTGTGGACACGAAGTTGCTGCCGGTCTTCAATGGCGATGCGCAAACGCCGCCGATGTGCTTTTTCCAGGGCGGCGCCGATCCCTATTCGACTTTGGGGTCGACGCGCATTTACCGCAAGTTGCGCGAGAAGAAGATTCCGGCCGAACTGCACATCTATCCCGATCGCGGGCATGATTTCACGGGCAATCTCAACCGGCAGGATTCGCCGGCCGGCTGCGACCGCTGGTTCGATCGGGCGGTCGAGTTCCTGACGCAGCTGGGCTTTTTCGGAAAGCCGGCGGCCGAGCGGCACATTGACGAGCGCTGGGGCAAGGATGTGGTGGCGACTCGGCACGAGCGGCAGTCGCTGTGGCCGGAGGGCAAGATGCCGGACGTGCAGACCAATCAGTGCACGCCTTATCTCGAATGGTATGTGCCGGAGCAGCTGACCACCAAGGCGATTCAGATCATCTATTCGGGCGGCTCCTACATGAACAATGGTCCGGACGGCTTCGAGGTGGCGCCGGCGCGGCGTTATTTGAATTCGAAGGGCATGGCGGTGGTGACGATGCGCTATCGCACGCCGCGGCCCTTGACGGGGCTGGCCAAGCACACCACCGCGTGGCAGGACCTGCAGCGGGCGATTCGCCTCGTGAAGGCCGGGGCGGCATCGCGCGGGCTCGATCCGAACCGCATCGGCATCATGGGTTCTTCGGCCGGCGGGCACTTGACGCTGATGGGCGCGACTACCTCGAAGACGCCGGCCTACTGGCCGATTGACGAGTTCGATAAGCTTCCCTGCAATGTGCAGTGGGCGGTGGCAATCTATCCGGCCTATGCGCTCACCGACGGGCTGGAACGCGGCAATGCGACGGGCGGCAATGCCGATTCCGCGCGGCTGGCGCCGGAGTTCGCGTTTGACCTGGCGACCTGCCCGATCCTCTTCATTCACGGCGATGCCGACGGCTGGGCGGCGATGAATTCGGTCAAGTGCTGGGAGCAGTTGCGGCGGATGGGCATCCAGGGCGAGCTGCACACGCTGGCCTTGCGCGGACATTGCTTCCAGAAGCTGTCTTCGGTCGGCACCGGCAGCTATTCCTGGCTGGACCGCATTTGGGAATTCATGAATGGCAAAGGCTATAATAAGTGATAAGTGATAAGCGATAAGTGATAAGTGAGGGGCGAGGGAGAAGAAGTATGCTGATAGCTTTGTTGATGGCGTTGGTGCAGCCGCTGTGGCCGGAAGGAAAGATACCGGACTTTCAGGAGCATCAGATCGCGGCGATGAGCGATGTCTCTGGACGCTATGAACAGGGTCAACCGTTGGCGGGCTTTGATCCGGCCGCGCATCGCATGCCCTATCTGGACTGGCATGAGGCGCCGGCGAACCCGAATGGCGGCTGCATGGTGCTCGTTTCCGGCGGCAGTTATCAGCGGTGCTGCGATGTCGGGCTGGTCAACCAGTGGCGCGAGCAATTGACGGCGCTTGGCTTCCAGTGTGTGAATCTCGTTTATCGTACGCCGCGACCGCAGGGGCTGCCGATTTACCAGAGCGCCTGGGAGGACGGGCAGCGGGCGATTCGACTGGTGCGCGCGGCGGCGAAGGCGCGTGGGTTCGACGCGGAAAAGATTGGCCTGATCGGCATGTCGGCGGGCAGCCATCTGGCAGTGATGCTGGCGACGAGCGCCCTGACGCCGGCGTACGCGAAGGTCGACGAGTTCGACGAACTGCCGTGCCATCTTAACTGGGCGATTGCGAATGCGCCGGCTTACAGCACGGTTAACGGCGCGAACGGCGAGGCGACGCCGCAGGATGGGGTTACGGTCGTGCCGGCAATCAATCCGTGCTTTAAGTTCGATGCCAAGACCTGCCCGATCAGTTTTCATCACGGCGCCAATGATCCGTACTCTCCGAACGGCTCGACGCTCTGTTACCGTGAGCTCCGGAAGCGGAAGATTCCCGCCGAGCTGCATCTTTTTGCCGACTGCGAGCATGGGGCGTTTGGTTTTGAGCGGGCCGTTGAATTCATGCGTCAGCTCGGGCGCTTGGGGCCGCTTGGTCGACCCGTCAGCTACGACCACCGCTATTTCCCGCACGCGACGCTGCGCACCGAGAAGGAACTGCTGTGGCCGGCGGGCAAGACGCCCGATCCGAGCGCCAATCAGCAGTACGAGCCGTATCTCATCTGGTATTTGCCGGAGCGGCCGGTTACTAAGGCGATTCAGGTGATTTTCCCCGGCGGCGCCTATTCGTTCTGCTCGATGAACAACGAAGGCACGCCCAGCGCCTACTATTTCAATTCGCGGGGCATGGCGGCAGTGGTGGTGTGCTACCGCTGTCCGCGGCCGCTCGGCCGGGCGAAGCATGTCTCCGCCTGGCAGGACGCGCAGCGGGCGATTCGCAAGGTGCGGGCGGAGGCGCCGGCGCGCGGGCTCGATCCGGACCGCATTGGCGTGATGGGTTTTTCGGCGGGCGGGCATCTGACGCTGATGGCGGCGACTTCGTCGCTGACGCCGGCCTACGCGCCGGTCGACGAGCTGGACAAGCTTTCCTGTTCGGTGCAGTGGGCGTTCCCGGTCTATCCGGCCTATGCGCTGACGGACGGGGCGGAGAAGCCCAATGTGGCGGGCGGCAACGAGGATGACTCGGTGCTGGTGGGCGAATTCGCCTTTGACGCGGCCACGCCGCCGATGTGCTTCAATCATGGCGATGCCGATGACTGGGCGGCGATGAATTCGGTCAAGTGCTGGGAAAAGCTGCGCTCGCTGGGCATTCAGTGCGATTTGCACACCTATGCGACGCGCGGCCATTGCTTCCATGTCGATGCTTGCGACGGTACCGGCAGCGCGGTCTTCTACGACCGGCTCTGGGACTTCCTTGTCCGCAAGGGCCTGAACCGCTGAGGCGGTCAAAAGCCTAAGAGAATTTGCTATAATACCTCAAAATGACTTGAGGTAGGGCAAATGAAAAGTGTCAATGAACTGAATTCCCGTTTCGGCGCGCCGGGGCGGATTGTCTTTCGCGAGGGCTTTGCCGGATACCCGAATGTAGTGCTGGCGAACAAGTTCGGCACGGCCGAGATTTCGCTGCTGGGGGCGAACACGCTCGCTTATCGGCCGACTGGCCACGGCCCGGTGTTGTTTCGGCCGGCGAAGACGGACGCGGACTACAATCGCGGCGACGATTTCCACGGCGGGGTGCCGGTGTGCTTTCCGATGTTCGGCCGGGCGATGGATCCGGCGTTGCCGCAGCACGGCTTTGCGCGCAAGCTGGTCTTCGACGTGCGCGCGAGCGAATATTCCGAGGAAATGACCGAAGTGACGCTGGGGCTCGGCTCGGATGCGGAGACGCGCAAGCTCTGGCCCCACGACTTTGACCTTGAAGTCAAGATTTCGGTTTCGATGAAGCTCAACTTGACGATGACCGTGAAGAACACCGGCTCGGAGCCGTGGCAGTTCAGCTGCGGGTTCCATCCGTATTTCTGCGTCCGCGACCGCAACGGCGTGACCGTGAAGGGCCTGGACGGCTGTACATATCAGGATGCGTCGGGTGCGGAGATCGTCGAAGGCGTGCAGACTGGCGACTTGGAGCTGACCCGCGGCTATGATCACATCTTCGCCATGGTGCCGGCGCCCAAGCACGAGCTGGCGCTCTTGGATTCCGGGCTGCGGCGGGCGATTGCCGTCGTTGCGACCGGCAACGACCGCACGATTGTCTGGAATCCCGATACTGAATATGTTGTGTCCGATCATTCGCCTGACGACTGGCGCAAGTTCGTGTGCGTCGAGCCGGTGAGCGACTGGCCGGGCGGTCGTGTCTTGGCGGCCGGCGAGACTTATGTGCTTGCGGCGGCCATTCAATCCACCCTGGAGAGCTGAGATGAAAACCAATCCGAAGCCGATTGTCGTTCCTGCCGATCGCAAGCAGTGGTATGCGCTGTCCTGCCCGGTCAAGGGCCTGCGTTTTGATGCCCGCACCCTGGAGTTCCTGGACTCCAATCACGACGGGTACATTCATACGGAAGAGGTGCGTTCCGCGCTGGAGTTCCTGGCGGCTCGGCAGGTGACGGTGGAGTCGCTGGCGCATCCGAATCCCGAGGACGCGCGGCAACTGGAGACCGTCCGCGCCAAGATGGCGGATCTCAATCAGCTGGAGCCTTCGGCGGAAGAGGCGGCGGCCTTGGCGGCCTGGACCGAGAACGGACGGCGCTTTGACGAGCAGTTCGGTGATGCGGCGGCCGCGGAGGCGGCGTATGCGGCGGTCGAGGGCGTGATCGAGACTTTCTTCACGCCGCCGGAAGACATGCCGCTCGTCACCGACGCGCCGGACTGGACGCTGCCGCTCAAGGAGCGGATCAATCCCAAACATCAGGAACCGATGCTGGCGTTTGCGGCGAAGTGCGTTCAGCCGCTGTTGGGCGAGGTGGCCGAGCTATCGCGGATGAACTGGAAGCGGATTCGCGAGGCGGTGGGCGGCTATCGCGCCTGGCGGGCCGCGAAGCCGGTGGCGAATGCGGCGGCCAAGGCCGAGCTCGAGCAGGAGGAGAAGCTGCTTTGTCTCAAGCTGCATCTGGGCGAGTTCCTGGCGAATTTCGTGACCATGGACCGGCTCTACTTCGATGTTGATACGGCGATCTTCCAGACGGGCGTGCTGCGGCTCGGCGGGCGGGAGCTGCACCTCTGCTTCCATGTCGATTCCGAAGCGGCGCACTCGGCGCTGGTGAAGGATTCCAACTGCTGCGTCCTGTATCTCAAGCTGACGCGGCCGGAAACCGGGGAGACGCGGCAGATCTGTGCGGTGCTGACGGCGGGCACGCTGGCCGGCATCTATGTCGGGCGCAACGGCGTCTTCTACGACCGTGATCTGCAGAACTGGGAATGTGTCATCACCAAGGTGGTCGAGGCGCAAGTTTCGCTGCTGGAGGCGTTCTGGGCGCCGTGGCGCAAGCTGGGCGAAGGCATTTCGGCGATGGCGAAGAAGTTCCTCGGTGACCGGCAGGCCAAGGCGATGACCAGCGTGCAGAAGGGCACCGAGTCGACTTCGGCCGGGAGCGCGGCGATGGTCAGTTCGGTGGCGGCGATCGGCATTGGCGTCGGCATGATCGGGGCGGCGCTCGCGTCGGTGCTGGCGGCCATCCGCGGCATGACGCCGGTGCAGTTTGTGCTGGCGCTGGCGGCGATCGTGCTTTTGGTGTCGTTGCCGAGCGTGGTGCTGGCGTGGCTCAAGCTGCGGCGGCGCGACCTGGGGGCGATCTTGAACGCCTCGGGCTGGGCGGTCAACCGCGAGATCCGTTTTTCCATCAAGCAGGCGCGGGTCTTCACGGTGGTCGTCAAGGCGGGTTCGGCGTGGATTTACGCGCTGCTGCTGCTCCTGCTGCTGGCGGCGGTTGCGGCGCTTAGCTGGTATTCGTCATGTGCGTGTGCGTCTCAGCAGCCGAATACGGCGCCGCAAACGGAGGCGGCGCAGCAGTCTCAAGTCAACAATCAGCAGGAGGTCAAGTAAATGAGAAAAGCGGAAAATCTGGCGGTGCAGTCGATGAAGGCGGGCTTTACGCTCGTGGAACTTCTGGTCGTGGTGGCGATTCTCGGCATCCTCGGCGCCATCGGCATGCAGGGGGTTACGGGGCATATCGACAAGACGCGCAAGACGGCGGCGAAGACGGCGGTCGACACGATCAAGGGCGCGATCACCAACTACATGATCGACAAGAAGAAGTCGACGCCGCCGAGCGACCTCAAGGTGCTGATCGAGGAAAACGGCGACGAAGCGGCTTTTCTCGAAGGCGGCGAGGGGGCGTTGTTCGATCCGTGGGACACCGAATATAAGCTAGAGGTCAAGGGCAAGAAGTTCGTCGTCATCTCGGCGGGCCCGGACGGCTCGTTCGGCACGGAAGACGACATTCGCTCCGACAAGATCGAGAAGACCAAGAAATAAGGTGAGACGTGGGTTTACGCTGCTCGAGCTCCTGGTGATCGTCGCCATAATGGGGTCGATGGTCACGGTGGGGCTCGTAAGCGTGAACGCGGGTCAGGGCGCCGCCCGGGTGAAGGGCGCCACCCGCGACATCTTCGCGGCAATTCGGCAGGCGCGCTCGGTGGCTTTGGTTACGCAGCAGCCTGCCGTTATCACCTATTCGACGGCCGAGGTCGACGAGCAGCCGGTGGCCAAGGTCGAAATCACTTCGGCCAAGCTGTTTGCGGCGACGGTCGACCGCTCGAAAATCGAGACCGTGACCGGCGAGCCGCTGCCGGGTTCGATGATCGCCGATGCCGCCGCAGCGGACGACGGCGCTGCGGACGGCGAGACCGGGGAGACGCTGGAAGATGTGCTCTTCGCGCCGATTGATTCCGAAATCGTCAAGGGCATGCGGCTTAAGGTGGTGATTGGCGAAGAGCTGGGCGAGGTGACGGCGGCCCACCGGTCCAAGGTTTCGATCTTCTCCAATGTCGATTACATTCTCGGCCGCTATCGGGACGCGAAGGCTTCGGCGGCGAAGCAGTCGGAAACGGCGGCGACGGATGACCAGGCCGAAGTCCAGGAACCGGTGTCGGTGGTGTGGGAGACGAACGGGCGCGTGGAACCGCATCAGGTCTATGTGTATGCCGACGGCAAGCGGCCGGAAGACGGGCTGCTCATCAAGATCGATCCCTTTGGCGGGGCGAAGGTAGTCGCCGGCGACGGGAGGGAAGAGTGAGCGTCCGCCGCGGTTTTACCCTGCTGGAGGTGCTGCTGGCGTCCATCATGCTGGGCGTGAGTCTGGCGGGGATTCTGGTGGCGATGTCGCAGGCCCAGCACATGATGCTGTCGCAGACGGAGCTGGAGACGGCGCAGGAGGTGATGGACCTGGGAGAGATGGCCTATCCGCTGGAGAGCGTCACCGATGTCGACGACCTGGACGTGCGCGAACTTCGGGCGAGCGACCTCTGGGACGAGGTTTCGGAAGCGCGGATGACCCCGGCGCAGCGGGACAAGTTTGCCGGCTACACCTGGCAACGCGAGAATCTGGACAAGAACCCGTCGAGCGAAGACCTGGAAAGGATGAATCACCTCTATCGCGTTCGGATTACCGTCATCTGGGGCGAGCGTGGGCGCGGCAGCGGCAAGACCCAGCGGGAAAGCTACGTCACCTTCTGGAAGGAGCCGCAATCATGAACCGCCGCGCCTTCACGCTGATCGAGATGCTGCTGGCGACGATGCTGATCGGCATCCTGACCGCGTTCAGCATCATGACCTTTCAGGCGGTCTCGCGCGGCTGGCAGGTTTCGGCCGACTATCTGGACAAGTCGCAGCGGACGGACTACGCGCTCGGGCAGGTGGTGTCGGGGCTGCGCAGCATGTATTATTCGCACGAGGGCAAGCAGGACGAGCGCTACGGGTTCATGCTGACGAACAACGGCGACGGCGAATCGCCGCGGGAGTCGGACGTCATCGAATGGTCGAAGACGGGGCCGGCGATTGTCGGCACCAAGAACTCCATCGCCGACACCGTTCACCGGGTGCAGCTGATGGTGCTGGAGGAAGGGGATTCGAAATACGGTAACGAGCCGATCGAGAAGACCGGTCTTTATGCCCGGCTCTGCCGCGATGCGGCGCTGATTCCGACTGACGAGACCGACGAGACGGACCTGACCTTTGGCAATGACGAGCTCTACCGGCCGCTGCTGATCGCCGACGGCATCGTCGGGTTCAACTGCCGGGTGCTTAAGGACGCGCAGACCGCCGCCAGCGGGGCCGGCAAGGACAGCGCCAACGACAAGCGCAAGTTCGAGGACGAGTTCGCCGAGTCCAATGCGGTGCCGTACAAGGTGGAGCTGACCTTCTGGCTGGAGAATCCCAATGACGAGTACCGTTCCCAGTCCACGCGTGCGCCGATGGTGCGGATCATCCGGCTGCCCATACATGAACAGTCGCTGGACGGGGCGATGACTCCCGAAGACCAGGCTTCCGGTGAGAAAGGCAAGACTAATGGCCGTGGCAAGGGGAAATAGACGCGGCAGCGCGCTTTTGATGGCGCTTTGGATCATCGTCGTCCTATCGGTGATGGTGCTGTCGTTTTCCTTTGAGGCGCGGCAGCAGGCGGGCATCAACGTCTACGTGCGCGAGCGCAACCGGGTGTCGCGGCTCATCGAGCCCGGGCGCATCCTCGGCGAGCTGGTGATGCTCGGCTATGCGGATGCGGTCGAATGGACCGAAGACGAAGACCCCAAGGAACTGGATGAGAAGGACCGCTGGTACAAGGAAAAGCGCGCGCTCAAGTTCGACACCCGCTGCACGATCGGGCCGATCCTGATGGATGAGGAGGACCCGGATTCCGGCACGGTCACCGTGGACATCGAGTTCGCCAATTCCGGCGAGCAGAACGGCATCAACATCAATCGGCTCTATGCCGGCGGCGACCAGAACTACGTGCTGCGCTGGCAGATGATTCTGCGCAATGCCGGCATCGACGAGGAGCTGGAGGTCGAGGTGCGCAACGCCGACGGCAGCGGCACCAAGCGGCATAACCTCATGAACCTGCTGATTGCCAGCTGGAACGACTGGCGCGACGACGACGACACCGTGTCGCCGGGGCCCATTGCCGAGAACCGCCCCGACCCCGAGGACGGGGCGGAGTCCGCCTGGTATCGCGAGGTCGACGAAACCGCCGAATCGCAGGCGCGCGGGCGGGACGAGCGCGAGGCGATGAAGGAGGAGCGCATGGCGATTCGCAACGGTTCAATTCCGGACATCAAGGAGCTCGGGTCGGTGCGCGGCTTTCGGGATTTCCCCTCGGTGCTGACGGGCGGGCTGCTCTATGATAACGCGAATTCCGACCGGGCCGGCGAGGAGGAGTCGGAGGATAATCCGCGGCTGAAGGGCATCGCCAGCATCTTCGGCACCTCGGGCAGCTCGAAGCTGGTGCTCAATCCCAATACCACGCTCGACCAGCTGCTGACCATCCCGGGCATCTGTCCCGAGAGCGACGACGAGGACGACATCATGGAGGGGCGGGAACTCGCGCAGGCGGTGCTGGACGGACTCAAGGTGAAGCCCGAAGACTACGAGGTGGACGAGACCCGCGACTGGTGGCCCTACAAGAACTGGCAGGACCTGACCGTCCGGCTGCAGGATGTCGCCAACACCACGGCCAAGCTGGGCGATGAGGCGAATCAGTACATTGACTGGCAGCCGAGCGAGACCACGGTCTTCAAGATGAAGATCGTCGGCGAATCTATGGGCATGAAGCACGAAGTCAATTGCGAGTGCTATATCAAGGACAAGCAGGTTCGGTACATCAAGTGGAGGGAAGACTAGGCTATGGGGGCGAAAGTCATCGATGGCAAGCAGTTGGCGGTTCGGTTGCGCGGCGAAATCGCCGCGGGCGTGGCGGCGCTGAAGGCGGAGCGGGGCTTCGTGCCGGGGCTCGCGGTCATTCTGGTCGGCGAGAATCCGGCGAGCATCAGCTATGTGACGGCCAAGGAGAAGGCCTGTGCGGAAGCGGGCATCGATTCGCGTGAAATCCGGCTGCCGGCCGATACGCCGGAGTCGGAGCTGCTGCGGCAGATCGCCGCCCTCAACGCCGACGAGCGGATCCACGGCATTCTCGTGCAGCTGCCGCTGCCGAAGGGCTTTGACGAGCAGCAGGTGATCAACGCCATCGCGCCGGAGAAAGACGTCGACGGCTTCACGCCGATCAACGTCGGGCGGATGCTGATCGGCGAGGAGTGCTTCCTGCCCTGCACGCCGCATGGCATCATCAAGCTGATCGAGTTCGCGGGCATGGACATCCGCGGCAAACATGCGGTGGTGATTGGGCGTTCCAATATCGTCGGCAAGCCGGTCGCCGCGCTACTGGCGCGCAAGGAGACGAATGCGACGGTGACGCTTTGCCACACCGGCACGCCCGACCTCGCCGTCTTTACCCGGCAGGCGGATATCGTGGTGGTGGCGGCGGGGCGGCCGAACACGCTTCGCGGCGAGATGCTCAAGCCCGGCGCGGTGGTGATCGACGTCGGGGTCAACCGCATTCCCGACTTGACCCGGCCGAAGGGTTTCCGGCTCGTCGGCGATGCGGACTTTGCCAGCTGTGCCGAAGTGGCGGGAGCCATCACGCCGGTCCCTGGCGGAGTCGGGCCGATGACGATTACGATGCTCCTCTGGAATACCCTGGAGTCGGCCAGGCGCGCGCGCTGAGCGCGGCGAGATGCTCGACCAGATTGGGGTCGAGCGTCTTTTCCAGAAAGGGGATGACCTCGTGGCGTACGCGGTTGCGCTCGATGGACCGGTCCTGGTTGGATTCGTCCTCGCACCAGGTTTCGCCGAATTTCCGCAGGTAGTCCTTAAGCTCCCGGTCGCGGCAGCCCAAGAGCGGCCGCACGAAGCGGATGTTGCCGACGGTGCTGGTTTCGCGGATGCCGCAGAGCGAGATGCGCTTCAGCTTCATCAGGAAGGTTTCCGCGACGTCGTCCATGTGATGGCCGGTGGCAATCGCCTCCAGCTTCAGCTGGCGCATGCATTTTTCGAAGAAGGCGAGCCGCACCCGCCGCGCGGCCATTTCCAGTGATTCGCGGCGCCCGCGCTCGACTTGGGCGTGAATGCCCTTGAAGGGAATCCCGAGCCGTCGGGCGAGCGCGCGCACGAACCGGTATTCGGCCTTGGAGCTTTTCCTCAGCCCGTGGTCGACATGCAGGATGACAAAGCGCCTGGCGGCGTTCTTCTTCTTGCCGCCCTTGGTGAGGAGAAAGGCGAGGGCCACGGAGTCGCTGCCGCCGGAAACGGCCAGACCGACGCGGCCGGGAGGCAGGATATGGCGATTTACTTTCATGATTTTTGACTGGCGGAGGGGGGGGGATTCGAACCCCCGGTGGACTAACGCCCACACAACCTTTCCAAGGTTGCACCATCGACCACTCGGACACCCCTCCAGTCGCTTTGTCCGTCGAGTTGGTGCCAGAGGAGGGACTCGAACCCTCACGTACTTGCGTACGGCAGATTTTGAGTCTGCTGCGGCTGCCATTACGCCACTCTGGCTCAACTTCACCTGGAGCGGGCGAAGGGAATCGAACCCTCGTAGCCAGCTTGGAAGGCTGGAGCTCTGCCATTGAGCTACGCCCGCTACCCCAAACGAACGGGAAAAAGTATATCAAAACGGCTATGGCATTTCAATTGCGAATTTGTTGAGGCGAAATGCGAATTTGTGCGGGGAAAAGTGGTATACTATGCCGCAACCCTCCGAAGGTCGGAGGGAACCGAAAGGCCCTATGCAAGATTTTGGAGCATGGTCGATAGTTCCGCCCTTGGTGGCAATCGTGCTGGCATTCATCTCCCATGAAGTGATATTGTCGCTGTTTGTCGGGATATTGGCGGGAGGCGTCATTTACGTGCTGGGATCGGGGCTTTCGGTGGTGGAAGTCCCGATTGTCATTTTGAAGGTGATGGGCGGGCATATTTCCGATAACATCCACATGGTGCTGTTCTTGCTGTTCCTCGGTTCGCTGGTGGCGGTGATCACGGCGGCCGGCGGCGCTCAGGCTTACGGCGACTGGGCGTTTCGGCGGCTAGGCAACCGGCGTTCGGCTTCGTTCCTGACGGCGGCGCTCGGGACCTTCATCTTCCTGGACGACTACTTCAACTGCCTGACCATCGGCGCGGTGATGCGGCCGATCACCGACAAGTTCAAGATTTCACGGGAAAAGCTGGCCTACATCATCGATGCGACGGCGGCGCCGGTATGCATCATTGCGCCGATTTCGTCGTGGGCGGCTTATGTCGTCTCCTGCATTCCCAAGCAGGCGACGGCGCACGGAATGGCGCTTTTTCTGGCTTCGATTCCGTGGAATTTCTATGCGTTCGGGGCGCTGGCGCTGGTGTTTCTGGTGTGTTGGTTCGATCGGCTGGACTTTGGGCCGATGCGTGATGCGGAGCGAGTGACGCAGCACGGGCATGATCTGGGGGCCGACCGCCACGCGGTGGGCATGGCGATAGTGCCGACGATTGGAAAGGGGCGCGTCGGCGACCTGCTGCTGCCGATTGTGGCGCTGATCGTGTTTTCGGTGCTGTCGATGCTGCGCTCCGGTGGCTATTTCAGCGGCACGGCCACCTTCGCCCGGGCGTTTGCGCTGGCGGACGCGGGTCCCTCGCTTTCGCTGGCGGCGCTGTCGGCGGTGCTGTTTTCCTTTCTGATGTTCGTGCCGCGCAAGCTCATCGGCTTCAAGGAATTTTCCAGCATTGTCGTCCTGGGGATGAAGACGATGATTCCGGCGGTGGTGATGCTGGCGCTCGCCTGGACGATTTCCGGCATTTGCGAAGAACTGCTCGGGACCGGCAAGTTTCTTTCGGCGACCATTGCCGGCTGCAGTTTCCCCACCTGGTGTCTGCCGGCGCTGTTTTTTGTGCTGTCGGCCTTTTTGGCGTTCGCCACCGGGGCTTCCTGGGGGGCGATCGGCATTTTGGTGCCGGTGGCGGCCGGGGTGGGTTTCGAGGCCGATACGCCCATGGCGGCGCTGCTTCTGGGCGCGGTACTGGCGGGGGCGGTGCAGGGCGACCATTGTTCGCCGATTTCCGATACGACGATTCTCTCGTCGACGGGGGCAGGCTGCCGTCATCATCACCATGTGGTGACGCAGATGCCCTATTCGCTGGTCGTCGGCGCGCTGGCGCTGGCCGGCTACCTGGTGGCGGGACTGCTGCTGACGTGAGCGGGCATTGTCGCCAGGCGCGGCTTTTGCTATAATTGCCGATATGACTATCAAGATGTCTAAGAAATCGCCGGCTTCGGAAACGACGGAGACGGCGGCGGCGCCCGCCCCGGGCGGGGCCACGATTGCCGATCGCTTCAAACTGGATGCACCGTCGGCGGCGGCGCCGAAACCGGCGGGCAAGTCGGCGCTGATGGCGCTGATCGCCGGGCTCCTGGCGCTGGCGGTGGCGGGCATCCTGGCTTTTGTCATCTATCAGCACTGGGAATTCCTGAAAGCTGCTTGAGATGGCACGGCTCAAGGATGTGATGCGCTCGCCGCGGGCTCAGGCCGCGGTGCGTTTGGCGCTTGACGAAGACCTGGCCAGCGTCGATGAAGTGCGCTCGTCGCCCTGGTGCGACGCGACTACGGAAGCGCTGGTGGACCCGAAGGCGGTTGCCACCGGTGAAATTTATTCCAAGGGCACGGGGTGCGTGGTCGCCGGGGCGACTGTCGCCAAAGCGGTGCTGAAGCTGGTGGACCCGTCGATCAAGGTGCGGATCCTGAAGGGCGACGGCTCGCTGGTCAAGCCGCACGAGCCCATCCTGACCTTCCGCGGCAAGGCGAAAAGCATTCTGGCCGCCGAACGGACGGCGCTCAATTTCATGCAGCGCATGTGCGCGACGGCGACTCTGGCGCGCAAGTTTGTCGACGCGGTCAGCCGTTACGGCACGCTGATCCTGGATACGCGCAAGACTACGCCGGGGCTGCGGGTGTTTGAAAAATACGCAGTTACCTGCGGCGGTGGCGTCAATCACCGCATGGGCATGTACGACCGCGTGCTGATGAAGGACAACCATCGGCGGCTATGGCGCGGCGGCAATCCCGATGAACTCGATCAGGCGGTCATGGCGGCGCGGCGGCGTTTTCCCAAGCTGGCGGTGGAAGTCGAGGTCGAGAGTCTGCGCGAATGTCAGAGCGCGCTGAAGGCCAGACCTGAGTGGATCATGCTCGACAACATGTCGTGCGCCGACATGAAGCGATGCGTTCGGTTGTGCATGGGGATCTGTAAGACCGAGGCCTCGGGCGGCATCACGCTGGAGCGGGCGCGCGAAGTGGCGGCTACGGGGGTGACGGCGATTTCGCTCGGTTGCCTCACGCATTCGGCGGGCTCGGTGGATCTTTCGCTGGAATGGAAGGCGGTTTGAGCCGTCGTTCGTCGCGCAACGGTTTTTTAGCTGGATTGGGAAAGGAGTAGACGATGGAGCTGGGCAGAATCAGTTTGGCGCTGGCATGGGCGGCGACGTTGTCGGCGTGTTGTCCGTTGGCCTGTGATCAGGAGGAATCGGGTTGTCGGCAGGCGGCGGCCGATGAGTATCCGGCGATGGTGGACGAGGGGTTCGTGCCGCTCTTTAACGGCCGCGACCTGACCGGCTGGTACGGCTCGGGGATGTACGGCGTCGATCCGAAGGAGTCGGGGGTGCTGCAATGCTTCCCCGAGCGCAAGATCCCCGGCGACGCCGGTAACTTGCTGACCGAGCGGGAGTTCGGCAATTTCGTGTTGCGCTTCGAGTTCCTGATGCCGGAGAACGGCAACAACGGGCTGGGCATTCGCACGCCGTCGCCCGAGGTGGACGCCGCCTATCACGGCATGTGCGAGCTGCAGCTTCTGGATGACGGCGGCTCCAATTACTATGATGCGGCGGCCGGTCGGGACAAGCTCAAGCCGTATCAGTACACGGGGTCGATTTACGGGGTGGTGCCGTGCCTGCGCGACAATGTCGGCCGGCAGCTCAAGTGGAAGGAGGCGAATTTCGCCCGCGGCGGCAGCTATCTGCGCAAGGTCGGCATGTGGAATTTCGAAGAGGTCAAGGTTATCGGCAGCGAGATCGAGGTGTATCTGAACGGCTATCTCATTACCAAGGGCGACCTGGCCAAGTTCAGGGACGACGGCGACACGCCCGACGGCAAGCCACATCCCGGGCTGCACAACCGCCGCGGGCATCTCGGTTGGCTCGGCCATGGGTACAATGTCAAATGGCGCAACATCCGCATCAAGGAATTGCCGGATTCGGCGAAAATGGGCGAAGTCTGCCCGAGTCAGCGGATGACGGCGCCGGCCGGCTTCAAGACTTATTTCAACGGCTGCCCCCGGCAGCTTTGCGAGAACTGGAAGGGGGTCACGACTGAAGATGGGTTTGACAATCCCTTCGTGCGGCAGGCGGCGACGCCGGCACAGCGCGAGCAGATGCAGAAGATTGCCGACCTGGCGATGCGCAATCATTGGTCGGTGCGCAACGACAATCTCTATTTTGACGGATTCAAGGGCGGGTATTCGCTGGCGACCAAGGAGGATTACGCCGACTTCGAGCTCTGGGCCGACTGGCGGATCATGTCGATTACCGGTGACAGCGGTCTTTATCTTCGCGGGGCGCCGCAGGTGCAGATCTGGGACGCGCACAACCAGTGGCACATCGGTTCGGGCGGGCTTTACAATAACCGGACCCATCCGTCGAAGGCGCTTAAGATTGCCGATCGGCAAGTCGGCGACTGGAACCGCTTCCATGTGATCATGCGCGGCGAAAAGGTGACGGTCTACCTGAACGGCGAGCTGGTGGTCGACGACACGGTGCTGGAGAACTATTGGGACAAGACCCGCCAGACGCCGATTTTTGCCAAGGAGCAAATCGAGCTGCAGTGCCACGGCGATCCGATCGAGTGGCGCAACATTTTCATCAAGGCGCTCTGAGCGGCGCGATGCGCAGGTGAGACTCCTCGTAGTAGACATCGGCAACACTTCCACGGCCGTGGGGCTTTGGGCGGGCGGTCGCGTCAGCCGGGTCGCGCATTGCGACGCGGGCTTTGCCGAGGCGGCGGCGGCGGCGGAGTCGCTGGCGGGCGCAGGAGTGGATGCGCTCGCCTATGTTTCGGTGGTGCCGAAGGCCGACGCGCGCTGGCGCGCCTGGGCGAAGCGCCGGCGACTGAACTTTCATCAGGTTTCCCATCGTGACTTTTCGGATGACCGGCAGGCGTTGACGCTTGATTATCCGCATCCGGAGACGATTGGCGCCGATCGGCTGGCAGATGCCGCGGGTGCGGTCGAGCGTTACGGCGCGCCGGTCCTGGTGATGGATTTCGGCACGGCGCTGACGGCGGCGGTAGTGACCGGCGACCGGGTCTGGCGCGGTGGCGTGATTGCGCCCGGCTTCCCGCTGATGCGTGACTATCTTTTCGAGCGCACGGCCAAGTTGCCGCGCATGCGGCTGGGGGCGGGCAAGGCGCCGAAGATCGGGCGTTCCACCGAGGAGGCGATGCGCTTCGGGGCTTTGGTCGGCTATCGCGGCATGGTGCGGGAGATCGTGGCCGAGCTCCGGCGGAATTTTCGGGCCGACTTTCGGCTGGTCGCCACCGGCGGCTTCGCCCGTTGGGCGCTGCGCGATTGCGGGCTGGAGTTTACGGTGGATCCGACGCTGACTTTGTTCGGCGCCGGGCTGATGGCGAATCGGGAACTGGAAGGAGGCAGGGCATGAGCTGGGGCAAGGCCGGGAGGATGCTGGCGGTGCTGGCGCTGGGGGCGCTGGCGGGGTGCGGTCCGTTTTGGGTCGATCCCTATATCACGGTCAGGGAGAGTCCGCTTAACTGGGTGTCGATCCACTACTACAACTTGAACCGCAAGCCGATTCGGCGCATTGGCGTGGAAATCCGCGGCACGGGTCTGGTGGAGGTCCGCAAGGGCACCAGCGAATTGGTGTCCAATGATTTCGCCCACCGTTATCAGGAGGGCGACTGGGGCGACATCAAGACCTATCGCATTCATATCGATCCCAAGCATGCGAACGACATCTTCCAGAATCTGGTCAATTTCGGCGTGCTGGATCGCGAGAAGACCGGCAAGTCCGCCAAGTGGGGCAAGCGGCAGGACCGGTTCATCGCGGTCAAGGCCAATCTCAGCAACAACACCTATTCCGACAACGTCAACATCTTCGAGGAAGACCCGGATCTGGCGGAGCAGCTTCTGGATGTTGTCCGCGAGTTCGAGAACCCCGCGCTGCGATAATGGCAGACTGGCTTGATCTTCATCCGGACCCGGTGCACGTCCGTCGCGAGCGCGAGCGGGCGCGCGAGTTGCGCCAGACCGACTGGTGGAAGGCGCAGATCGCGAAGGGCGTGTGCCATTACTGCCATGCCGAGGTCGGAGCGGAGAATCTGACGCTTGACCATGTGATTCCGGTATCGCGCGGCGGCAAGTCCACTCGCGGCAACTGCGTGCCCTGCTGCCGCGACTGCAACGCCAAGAAGCGGGCCTATACGCCGGCGGAGCAGATTCTCGCCCAGCTGTTTCCGTCCGGTGACTAGCGGGTGCCTGGGCTGGTCCCCCATGGCGACCGTCGGCAGTCGACATCTCACTTAAAGGTCCACGGAGCTGATTTTTTGTTGGTGGCTTCGCGCTTGGAAGGGGCTTTTAGGTGGCTTCGGGTGGCTTTGCTTTCCAGCGTGCGACCGATTTGGCGCGGCCGATCTCCCGTTCTCGGTCGGGCTGGCGGCTTGTCCTTGCGGCTGGGCCGACTTCCGACGACCGACTTCCGCGGCAGACCCGACTTCCGACGACCGACGGCCGACTTCCGCGGCGATTATCTGGCGCATCGCGCTTTGAAATCGCTGAGCCATTTGCCAGGCGATCTTAGCGCTTCGCTTCCCACTCGCCCGCGACCGTCGCTAGTCGGCCGTCGACCGTCGTTAGTCGGCTCTCTTTCCCGGTCGTCGCTTGTCGGTCGTCGCCCGTCGGCTATTTCTCGGCCGTCGGTCGTCGGCCGTCGCTAGTCGCGATTCCCTTTTAGCGGCCCGCGGCGCCGATTTTTCGCGCTCTATCTCACGCCACACCCGCAATCACCCACCCCTTAGAGCTTAGCCGGCTTAAATCAACCAAATCTCCCGCCTACTGCCGCTTAGCCGTTTCAATGATTGCAGCCGATTACCAGTCGTAGGCCCCGGCGCGACGGCGCGACGCTCGGGTGAGAAAAGTCGTGCCAGACGCGGCCAGCGTGTGATATAATGTCACTCACAATTAGGTCGCAGTAAGGTGGTTATGACACGAGACAATCGAAATGGCTGGCAGTTTCTTGCGTTGGCGGTGCGGAAAGTCGGTTTGAGCTTGATGTTTGCCTATCTGCTGATTGGTTGTGCTACGATTTGCAATCGCCACACGAATGCGACATTTTCGCTGAACTCCTCAATTCCGCAAACTCAGGTTGCGATATGGAAGGATGCGAAACTGATTAAAAGCGTTCAGACCCCGGCTTCGGTGGTGTTGGATTCGTCAGACGGCTTTTTCTGCCGGGCGCGGTATCGGTTCGAGTTTTCCAAGGACGGCTATCTGACCACGACCGAAAGCCGCTCGGCCAGCTTCAGCGCCTGGTATCTGGGTAATATCATTTTTGGCGGGCTCATAGGCATTTTGATCGTCGATCCGCTGTCGGGAGCAATGTATTCGATAGATGATGAAACGATTGATGTTAATCTGGTGCCGAAAGATGGCCTGTTGTCGATGGTGACGGAAGGGGTCCAAGACAATCTGGAGTCGGAATATCAGCTGGTTGCATTTAACTATGATGAGAAAACTCGCAAAGGCAGTATCGAGTTGAAGGTAAATAGCAATGCGTTCGCGGCGGCAAGGGCGTGGGCACGGGCCTACATAGCTTCGGTTGCCAAAGACAAGAATGTCGCCATCAATACAGATTTGAAGACCAACGACGGCCGCTTTACCCTTGGACAAGAGACGGTTTCCAACGGAAATCTGATGAAAATTGAGTTTGAGACGCTTGACTGACGGTGGCTGGGCGGGCTGTGGTACAATTAGTTGTGATATAATTAACTGACAGTTTTCATTCTTCGGAAGGATATGGCGCTATGAAAAAGATGAATATGGTTATCGCCCAGTCGGGCGGTCCGTCGATGGTGATCAACATGTCGCTGGTGGGCGCGGTGCTGGAAGCGCGCAAGAGCCCGCGCATCGGGAAGATTCTCGGGGCGAAGCACGGCATCCTCGGCATTCTCGGAGCGGATTACATTGATTTGCGCAAGCCGTCGGAAAAGAAGCTTCGCGCGATTGCGGAAACGCCTTCGAGCGCGCTTGGCAGTTGCCGCAAGAAGCCCGATGCCGCAGATTGCAAGGCGATCTTCGAGGCCTTCCGCAAGCTGAACGTCGGCTACTTCTTCTACATCGGCGGCAACGATTCCGCCGATGCCGCGCGCATCGTGGCCGAGGAGGCGGAGAAGGCGGGCTATCCGCTCGTCGTCTATCACATCCCCAAGACGATCGACAACGACCTGCGCAGCTGCGACCACACGCCGGGCTTCGGCAGCGCCGCGCGGTTCGTGGCGAGCGCGATCAAGGGCGACGATCTCGACAACCGGGCGCTCGGCGGCGTCAAGAGCGACATCATCATGGGCCGCGACGCCGGCTTCCTGACGGCGGCGAGCGCGCTCGCGCGTGAAAACGAAGACGACGGCCCGCATCTCGTCTACCTGCCGGAAGTGCCGTTTTCGCTCGACGGGTTCGTCAAGGACGTGCAGGCGGCGATGAAGAAGTTCGGACGCTGCGTCTGCGCGATTTCCGAAGGCATTCGCGACCGGAAGGGCACGCCGATCGCGGCGCTCTTTGCGGACGGCGAAAAGGATTCGCACGGCAACCTGCAGCTTTCCGGCACAGGGGCGCTGGGCGACTACCTGGCGAAGCACCTCAAGGCCAAAGCGGGCGTGAAGCGCGTGCGCGCCGACACCTTCGGGTATCTGCAACGTTCGTTCCCCGGGGTCGCTTCTGTCGTCGATCAGCGCGAGGCCCTGCAGGCCGGCGCGGCGGCGGTGAAAGCGGCGCCCGCCGCCGGGCAGCCGGGGAAGTCGGCGCCGACCAAGGGCACGATTGCCATCGTGCGCGAGAACGCGAAGAAATACAAGGTCGCCTTTGCGCCGGTGCCGATTCAGAATGCCGCGAAGTTCACGCGCTCGGTGCCGAAGGAGTTCATTGCGAAGAACGGCCATGATGTTACGGCCGCCTTCGTCGCCTATGCGAAGCCGATTGTCGGCGAATTGCCGAAGACGGCGATTTTCTGAAAGCCATGGCCAGCGATTGCCGTGAAGAGTGGTTTGACCCGTCTGCCAAGGTCGCGGTCACGATCGTGGATGTGACGGCGGCCGCGCAGGAGCTGGCGCGCGGGCACCTTTGCGGGCCCGTGAGCGCCCATTACCTGACCGAGGCGCTGGCGGCGGCGGCGCTCTTGGGCGCGGAGATGTCCGAGCGCGAGGAGACGGTCAGTCTGCAGATGAAATGTTCGGGCCCGCTGGGCGGGTTCAATGTCGAATGCACGGCGGCGGGCACTTTGCGCGGCTATACCGAAAAGAAGGTGCTGGAGGATTTCGACGGCCTCGGCCGTCCCGACGACCGGAAGGTGATCGGGACGCGCCAGCTGCAGGTGACCCGGTCGGTGCCGGGGCGTATCCTCTCGCAGGGAATTTCGACTTCGCTGGACGGTTATCTCGCCGGTTCGTTGCAGCGCAAGGCCTGCTTGCGCACGGAAGTCGCGGTCAGCGACGAGGTGCAGATTCTGGAGGCGAAGGGGGTGCTGGTTGAAGACCTGCCGGATGCGAAGGGACCGTTGGTTTGCTGCCGGGTGAACGAGCCCAAGAGTCTGGCGGTCGCGTCGCGCAATCTGCTCAAGCAGCTGGGGCTGGAGCGGGCGGAGCTCAGGAAGACGACGCCGCTTAGCTTTGCCTGCCGGTGTTCGCCGGCGCGGGCGGTGGAGATGCTGGCGGCGCTTTCGGAAGCGGAGCGCAAGTCGCTTCCGCCCACGATCGACATCACCTGCCATATGTGCGGGAAGACTTTTACCGTCAAAGTTTAAACACAGAGGCACGGAGACACAGAGAGAAAAGTGGAAGAGAACGAGATTAGTCGGGAAATATTGGACGCGGCAATAGCTGTGCATAAGACGCTCGGCGGACCTGGTATTCTCGAATCTGTTTATCGGGATTCTCTTGTTCAGGAACTGAAGCTTCGAAATCTTAAAGTCGAGAAAGAAGTCCTTGTCCCAGTAACCTACAAGGGGGTTAAGGTCGGAGACCCTCTTAGAATTGATATTTTGGTGGAAGGCCGTGTTGTTGTCGAATGTAAGGCGGTGGAGAAAGACAATCCCATTTTCGCTGTTCAGACGTTGACGTATTTGCGGCTGATGAACTTGCATCTTGGACTGCTCATAAATTTTGGCAGGGAAACTCTTGTCAGGGGATATAAACGTGTCGTGAACGGATATGATGTTTAAACACAGAGACGCAGAGGCACAGAGGTGGGCGTCGGAGATTTACCCCACCTGTAAAGTGGAGCTGGCAGCTCTGTGTCTCCGTGCCTCTGTGTTTAACCTAGATTCAGCAGTTGGACAGGGATGTTTTTAACACAGAGGTACAGAGACACAGAGGAAAGCGGAATTTTCTATATCTGTAAACTAACTCATGATTTTTCTTTACACATGCGCCAATTTCACCAAATGGGTGAAAGACAGCTTACCAAGTTTGCCGTCATGCCTACACAAACCTCTGTGCCTCTGTGTCTCTGTGTTTAAATTCAAACCAACAATTGAAGATGAAAAGAAGAGTTACGGTTGAAATTGACTTGAAGGCGCTGGTGCGCAACTATCGCAAGATTGTCGCGCATGTCCGGCCGGCGAAGGTCCTTTGCGTTCTGAAGGCCAACGCCTACGGGCTGGGGGTCGGCGCCTACGCGCAGGCGCTCGCCCAGGCCGGGTGCCGCGCCTTCGGGGTGGCGGAGCCTTACGAGGCGCTGGAGCTGCTGCAGCAGGTGAAGCGCATCCCGGGCTGCGAGGTGCAGATCCTTTCCAGCATTTTGCCGGATGAGATCGCGCCGATGGTCAAGGCGGGGGTGATATTGCCGGTCATCGACCTTGAGACGGCGCAGCTCATCAGCCGGGCGGCGGTCAAGGCGAAGCGGATTGCCAAGGTGCACTTCAAGCTCGATACGGGCATGGGTCGGCTGGGCATCCTGGCGTCGGGCGCGGAGGGCGTCGAGCGGGCGCTGGAGGTGATGCGCGAGGTGCGCAAGCTGCCGAACCTCGACTGCGAGGGCGTCTTTTCGCATTGCCCGATGGCCTATGAGCCGAAGGACCCGTTTACGCGGCGGCAGCTCGACCGCTTCCTGGCGATTGTCGAAGCGGCGCGGCGCGAGGGCTTCAAGTTCAAGAAGGTGCATCTGGCGGCGAGTGACGCGATCAACAATTTTCCGGCGACGGCGCGGCCGCCGTTTACCATGGTGCGCACGGGCATCAACCTGCACGGAAGCTTCGACCCCTATGGGCTGCGGGCGCTCAAGGTCGAGCCGGTGCTGACCTTGAAGACGCGGGTGGCGCAGGTGCGGGAATTGCCGGCGGGCACGACGCTGGGCTACGGGCGCACCTGGTGTCTTAACGCACCGACGAAGGTGGCGACGATTTCGGCGGGCTATGCCGACGGGCTGCCGCTGGCGCTCACCAACCGCGGCTCGGTGTTCATCGGCGGCCGGCGGTGTCGGATCATCGGGCGCATTTCGATGGACTACACGACGGTCGACGTTTCGGAGGTCAAGGAGGTGCGGCCGGGTGACGAGGTCATCTGCTTTGGCGCCTGCGGCAAGGATTCGATTACTCCCGACGACTGGGCGGCGCTGAAGGGCACGCATGCCTATGACATCATCTGCTCGCTCGGCAATCGGGTCGAGCGCGTGGTGGTCAAGTGAAAGAAGTGGTGGACCCGGCGGGACTTGAACCCACGACCCGGAGATTATGAGTCACCTGCTCTGACCGACTGAGCTACGGGTCCGCCAACGGCCCGACAGTATAGCAAAATTGCGGATTTGACCGCAAGCGGTGGTCGTTCCCGCATGGTGATTTACTTTAGACCTCCTTTCCCATGACGAGGTCGAATGCCAGGTCCGGATTCGCCTGCATCTTCTCCTTGAATGCTTGGCAGTTTGACATGCCGCTTTTCGCGAAGAAGTAGAGGGCGAGGGTCCTCGCG
>JAZLMR010000091.1:0-16073 GCA_045598785.1 Kiritimatiellia bacterium | reverse complement strand
AGCTGACCGTCGCCACCGTCAAGGCCATCGCGTAAGGAGGAATGAAAAATGGCTACTTCCGCATCTGCCCGTAACGGTCGCGATTCCAATCCGCAGTACCTCGGCGTCAAGGCCTACGACGGCCAGTTCCTCAAGACCGGTTCGATCATCGTCCGCCAGCGCGGCACGAAGATTCATCCCGGCAAGAACGTCGGCCAGGGTCGTGACTTCACCCTCTTCGCCCTCAAGGACGGCAAGGTGAAGTTCATCAAGGACGGCAAGGTCGTCACGATCGTTGAATAATTAGCTTTCGCCTGCCGGGTTTCCCGGCGGTGAACATCGAGCACGGGGAGGTGATATTTCGTCATCTCCCCGTTGTTTTTTACCGCTTATTTTGGTATTATTTAACGGATAAATAGTCTTTTTGAGTGGTGAAGAACATGAGAGAATTTTCCTTTAGCGGGCGACTGAGGTCGAGCGGGTGGGTGCTGTTGTCGCTGTTGGCTTTGACGGCTGGGGCGAAGACTACGACCTGGACGGGGTCCGGCGGCAACTGGTCGACTACCGGCAACTGGGACAACGGCGTGCCGGTAGCCGGCGACACCGTGGTGCTCAAGTCCAATTCCAGCGGGGCCAATATCGTCAACGACCGGGGCGCGATTTCGCTGGCCAAGCTGTCCTTCACCGGCTCCTATCCGCTGACCTTGACTTCGTCGGGGGCGCTTACGCTCACGGGCGACGCGAGCGGCAACATCATCGAGAACTCGATTGCCGGCGATGTGACGGTCGCCGCGCCGATTGCGCTCGGTCGCGCGAGCGACAACATCGTGAAGCTGACGGGAACGGCGCTTAAGCTGGCGTTGACGGGGGTCATCTCCGGCAACGGCAAGCTGGTCGTCAGCGGCACTTTCGACTCGTCGTCGCGCCCCGCCAACAACGTTCACCTCTCGGGCGTGAACACCTTCAAGGGCGGGCTGGATTTCAGCAACTGCCGGCTCTATGCGGAAGGCAACACCCAGTCGCTGGGCGCACCGAACACGCTGGTGCGCTGCACGGCCAACAAGCGCTCCGACGACACTTACAACGGCACCTTGTATCTGGCGGTTTCCGGCACCTGGTCGTACGATTTCCAGTGGACGCTTACCAATCAGGCGTGGCTGCCCATCATGACGGCGGCGCCGATGACCTTCACCGGCAACTTCCTGAGCGGCAACGACACCGTCAACCGCATTCACATGCTGAAGTCTTCGGTGGGGGGCGACTTCTACATCAACAACGGCTTCAACATGCCCAACCAGACGCTCTATCCCGACTTCAACAGCCAGGCGCGGATGCATATCGTCAATCCGCTGAACCTGAAGTCGCTGTCTTCCGGCGCGTATGGCGGCGGCGCGGGCTATCTGCTCCTGGAAGCGCCGGGCAACTATTTTCCCGACTGCCACATCGGGCACTCGACCAACATCCGCTGCATGCGCGCCGACGTCATCGACCATCGCTGCGGCATCGGGTTCGGCAAATATGCGCAGGCCGCGACAGGCGTCTTTGACATGAACGGCTTCGACCAGCAGGCGACGCACATTTACCAGAACACTTACACGGGCGAGCCCTGGACCTACCGCAAGGTCGGCCATCGGCTGACCTCCGCGACGCCAGCGACGATGCTCCTCAAGGGCGCCACCGCCAATGCCGAGACCTGGGCCAAGGTTGACGGCAGCGTTTCGCTGGTGTGGGATCCGGCGGGGGATTACACTCAGGTCATGAACGGGCGCACCAACGAGACGGACGGGGCGATCATCGTTTCCAACGGCACTTTCAAGGTCGCCGAAGACTGCTCGTTCGCGAATGTGTCGGAGCTTAAGATCGCCGCCAACGCGAAGTTCGATCTCGCGTGCACCAACGAGGGGGCGCTGGCATCGCTGGGGGTGCTGGAAATCGGCGAAGGCGGCAAGCTGGTGGCGACCTCTTACGCGCGCAAGCCCTATCAAAACACCGGGCTCAATGTGACGCTCGCCTCGACGGCGAGCTGGACGGTTACCGAGAACCTGTCGATCAACCGACTTAACGTCGGCGGCGTGCGCAAGGAGCCGGGCAAGTATTCGTCGACGGGGGCGTCGGGTTCGGTCAAGCTGACCCAGCTGGCGGGCGGCGGCATTGTGACCGTGACCGAGTCGGAGGCCGACACCAAGGACGCGACCTGGAAAGTCGGCGGCGTCAACACGCGCCTTACCGATCCCACGAACTGGGTCGAAGGCCCGCAGGACTTCGATTCCACCGGCCTGCGCGCCACCTTTAACGTGGGCTCCGGAGCGGAAGTCGACTACTATGCGAAGCTGAAGGGGATGGTGTTCGGCGGCACGTCGGGCAGCTTCAGCTTTACCGGCTCCAAGCCGCTGGCGGTCTATCAGCGCGGCATCGTGGTGGGCGACAATCGGAACATTACTTTTTCGGTGCCGCTGGAAGTCGGCTCGTCGCAGACCTGGAGCGTGGGCGCCGGCGGCCGGATCAACATCAACGGCGGGCTGTCCGCGCTGACCGGGGGCGAGACCATCACCAAGGTCGGCTTGGGGTCGGTTTATCTCAATTCGGAGTCGGGCGACATCGGGCCCTGGGAATTCGGCACCAGTTCCGACGCTTCGGCCGGCTATGTCTATGTCAATGTGGCGTCGAATGCGTTCGGTTATGCGTCTGACGAGAAGACGGTTTCGTTCATCGGCCAGAATGCGAGCCAGAATCCGAAGTGCACGCAGCTCAACATCCTGGAGTCGACGGTAATCGAGCGCCCGATCGTGATGAATGTCGCCAACACCGAATACGAACTGGCGGTCACCGGCGGCAAGACCGTGCGGTTTACCAAAAAGTACACCCATTGCAATCAGCATTCGCGCTGCACGATTGCCGGTACGGCGATTTTCGAGGGCGGCTATCAGCTCCCGGTCAGCGGCTGGCTGATTCTTGCCAACAGCGGCAATGTCTATTTCCGGAAAGAGCCGGTCGAGGTCAACTATCTGTACATCCCTTCGGTCAAGGTCCATCTCGAAACCACCAACAACGTCATCAATTCGGTGGAGTTGCTGAACAATGGGGGGCTGTTGGACGTCGCGCAGCCCTACGGGCTTAACAATCCCAACGGGATGTTCGTCATCCGCAATGCCGGCGCGACGCTCTTGGTCAACGGCGATCAGGACATCGGCTATCCGGTCATCTGTGAAAACCAACCCATCTTCGCCGGGGGCACCATTACCTCGACGGTGCCTTCGACCGTGCATTTCCACCTGAAGAACGGCACGGTCACGGCCGCCGGCACCAGCCGCGCCTGCGGCTCTTTCACCAACACGCAGGTGCGAGTCGCCGGCGAAGTGACTTTGTATCTGCACGGCGACAGCACCACGGTGTTCGCCCAGAACTGCCAGGCCACGACGGCCGGCGGCTTCGGGGTGGATGCGGGCACCCTGCAGATCATGCCGAACGCGAGCCTTCCGAATGCCCGAAACTTCTACGCGGAAAAGAGCGGGCGGTTGGAAATTCTCAAGGCGGATGTCCTGAATCACGCCGCCACGCTGAAGGTCGACTCTTCCGCCAAGGTCAATCTCGCCGGGGATCAGACGGTCAGCGAACTGTGGGTCAACGGGCAGCGCAAGCGTCGCGGCACCTATGGCTCGACGGCGAGCGGGGCGCAGTTCCCGTTGTCGAATTTCGAAGGCAAGGGCAAGATTTCGGTTTCCGGAATGCAGAGCATGGTGATTGGTTTCGAACGGTAAGCGTTGAGTGACGGCATGGCGATGAAGGACAGTTTTTTCTCGAAGTTGGATTGGGCGGCGTTTTGGACCGCGACGGCGATAACCTTGCTGGTGTATTTGTTTACGCTGGGCCCGTCGGTCGGGCTGGAGGATTCGGGCGAGCTGGCGACGGCCGCGGCGAATCTCGGCGTTCCGCATCCGCCGGGGTATCCGTTCTGGACCTTCTGCTCGTGGATTTTCTGCAAGGTCTTTTCGTTCGTAACCTACATGGGTCATCCGACGCCGGCCTGGGCGGTCAGCTGCTGTTCGGCGACTTTCGGTGCCTTTGCCGCGGGCTTCACGGCGATGTTGATCTGCCGCAGTGCGCATGACTTCACCGACTGTCCGGCGGCGCTGGCCTTCGGCGGCGCGGTCGGTGGGGCGCTGACCTTTGCGTTTTCGCCGGTCGAATGGTCGCAGGCGACGATTGTCGAGGTCTATTCGCTCAACGCCTTCTTCTTGATGTGGGTGTTCCTACTCTCCTACCGCTGGATGCGCAAGCCGTCGGAGAAGATTCTTTGGCTGACGGCGTTCGTCTTCGGCCTGGGGCTCACCAACTACCAGGTGCTGCTCTTCGCGATCGTGCCGCTGGCGATTCTGATCGCGGTAAGGGACATCGGGCTTTTCCGCGATTTCTTCATCTATCTGGTGCCGGTGGCGCTGACCTATCAGATCCTGCAGGTCGGGCAGCTGATGCGCGCTGACCGCTATATGCAGGCCGACGTCATCAACAAGCACGCCGCCATCGTCGGCAAGGCGGTGACGACGCCTTCAAGTACGGTGTTGATCATCGCGGTGCTGGCGCTGGTGGCCGGGCTGGTGGCGGCGGCAATCTGGAAGCAGCGCGGTCAGACCGAGAAGGCGGTAAAGTCGGCGCTCTTCGGCGCGGGCGGCGGCGCGGCGCTGATGCTGTTGGCGGCGCTGGTCTTTACGGGCCGCAATGTCTGGGAAGGGGTGACCGAACCGGTCGCGCCGCTTATCGAGCCGACCCGCTATGCGCTGATTGCGGCCTTTTTGGCGGCCTCGGTCGTGGCGGCGGCGGTGGCGGCGGTGAAGACCGACGACGGCGAGCCGGTTTGGCGCGGGGAGCCGCTCAAGCTGCTGCTGGCGGCGGCAGGGCTGGCGCTGATTGCGGTGGTGATCGCCTCGATGGTGCCGGTCGCCGGCGATGCCGGCTACGCGGGGCCCAAGTATCCCTGGGGCAAGTCGACCCTGATCTTCTGGCTGCTGATCCTGCTGCTCTTCGTCCTGTGCGCGTTTACGAAGAAGGGCCTCGCGTTCGCGGTGCCGGTCGCGGGGCTTCACATCGCCGTCTTCACCTTGCTGACGCATGGCGCGATGAACGGGCTGACGCATCCGCTGAGCTGGTGGTTCGGCTGGCCGATCGCCTGGAATTTCGTGTTGCTGGCGCTGGCGTGGGCGACCTTGCCGCATGGCCGCTATGTTGCGGGCGCGGCATTCTTCGCGCAGCTCGGCGTCAGCTTCTACGCCTATATGCCGATCATTTCCGATTTGCGCAATCCGCCGATGAACTGGGGCTATCCGCGCACTTGGGAAGGGTTCAAGCACGCGATCATGCGCGGTCAGTACGAGGCGATCGGCGTGCCGAGCTTCCTGACGGTCGGCGAGTTCTTCAAGTTCGTAGGCAACCAGATGGGGCATTATCTGCAAGATGTCCTGCTGCAGTTCACCGACTTGCTGGTGCTTTTGGCCGTGGTGCCGTTCGCGGCCGCGCGGTGGGTGGTTGCGAAGGAGCATCGCAAGATCTTCTGGCAGTGGATGCTGGCGGCGGCGGCGTGCTTTTTGATGATGTCGTTCCTGCTCATTCTCCTGGCCAATGTCAAGGGCGACGTGCAGGACGGGTTCATCCAGAAGGTGAAGTTCATTTCCTCGCATGCGATGATCGCGCTCTGGATCGGCTACGGCATGGTCTTCGCCTCGGTGCTGGTGCTGCGGTTCGTGCCGGCGGTCCGGAAGCTGGTGCTGCCGCTCGCGGCGGCGATGATCCTGGTGGCCGGCGTGACTCCGATCGTGCAGAACTATACCGACGACCGGCTCGTTTTCGAGCTGGGCGGCGCGGAGCAGAACGGCCATACCTTCGGCTGGCAGTTCGGGGCCTATCAACTGGAGGGCGCCAACGCCATCCGCGAACAGCTGGTGGCCGACGAGGAGCCGCTGCCGGATCCGAGCTATCCGCCGGCGATGGACAAGTTCTCGATCTTCTTCGGCGGCACCGACCCGGGGCGGTTCGTGCCGACCTACATGATCTATTCGGCCAATTTCCGGCCCGATGTCTACCTGATTACGCAAAACGCACTTGCGGACGACACCTACATGTCGGTCGAGCGCGACCTCTACGGCGACGAGATCTGGATTCCGTCGAAGGAGGATTCGGGCGAGGCGTTCAACATTTACGTCGACGAGGTGCAGCGCGGCGTGCGGCCGGCCAACGGCGACCTGAAGATCGAGAACGGCCGGGTGCAGGTGACCGGGGCCTTGGGGGTGATGGAGATCAACGGCATCCTCACCAAGATGATGCATGACCACGACCGGCTGCGGCATTCGTTCTATGTCGAGGAAAGCTATGTGATTCCCTGGATGTATCCGTATCTTTCGCCGCATGGGCTCATCATGAAGCTCAACGCCGAGCGTACGCCCTACAATGCGAAGACGGCGGCTCAGGACATGGATTTCTGGGACTGGTATCTGCGGCGGCTCGTCGACGATCCGATGTACCGTCGCGACTTTGCGGGGCAGAAGTCGTTCTCGAAGCTCCGGGCGGCCATTGCCGGGCTCTACAACAAGCAGGGGCGCTATCGCGAGGGGGCGCAGGCGTTTCGCGAGGCGGTGGCGCTTTATCCCGCATCGCCCGAGGCGACCTTCCGCTACTCGCAGGAGTCGCTGCTGCCGTTCCGGCGTTGGGACGCGGTGCTGGAGCTGATGGACTATACCGATTCGATCGATCCTCATAACAAGCGCACGGCCTCGCTTCGCAGTTATGTGCAGCGGATTCAGACGCTCAAGGTGCAGATCGAGCGGCTGGAAGCCAAGCGGTGCGCCGACCAGACCTTGCCGGACGCGGAAGCGTTGCTGCTGGCCCGCTGCTATTTCGAGCTCGGCCGCAATTCCGAGGCGGCGCAGCTGGTGCGACCGCTCGTGGATCGGCTGATGGATTATGATGCGTTACGGCTGGTCGCGACCATTTTGATTGAAGCGCGGCTTGACGGCGATGCCGAGCGCTGCCTTAACCGCTATCTCAAGGCCAAGCCGCAGGAGGATGCCGACGCGTGGGCGGAGCTCGCCAAGCTTCAGCACCGCCAGGGTCGGCGGCAGGCGGCGCAGCAGAGCTTCATCGCCGGCTATCGGATTGACGCGCAGTCGCTCTTCAACCGCCTGCAGAAGGATCAGGAACTTTATGAGATTGCGGCGCCGCTCTTTCAGCGCAAGCAATAAAAGACCGTTTTTTAACGAAAGGAAAAGCACAAAATGATCAAAGCGCCTAAAAAAGGAGTCAAGTGGGAAAAGTTCGGCTTCGGTTTCTCCGATGTCAACTGCCACATCAAGTTCACCTGGAAGAACGGCAAGTGGTCCAAGCCGTCGTTCGTGAAGGATCCGTTCATCACGATGCATATCGGGGCGACCTGCCTGCATTACGGTCAGGAATGCTTCGAGGGCATCAAGGCCTTCCGGCAGCAGAGCGGCAAGATCGTGATCTTCCGCCCGGATGAGAACGCCAAGCGCATGTACCGCACGGCGCAGCGCACCTGCATGCCGCCGGTGCCGGTCGAGATGTTCGTCAAGGCCTGCAACGACGTCGTCAAGCGGAACGCGGAATACGTGCCGCCGTTCGGCACCGGCGGTTCGCTGTATCTCCGGCCGCTCCTGATCGGCACCGGCGCCCAGATCGGCGTCGCGCCGGCGAGCGAGTACACCTTCATGATCATGGTCATGCCGGTCGGCGCCTACTATAAGGGCGGCATCAAGCCGGTGCGTGCGGTCATTTTCGACGACTGGGATAGGGCGGCACCCCACGGCATGGGCGACGTCAAGGTCGGCGGCAACTATGCGGCGAGCATTTTCGCGCATGAGAAGGCGAAGCACGACGGCTGGCCGGTCGAGCTTTATCTCGACGCGAAGAGCCACAAGTTCGTCGAGGAGTTCGCGACTTCCAATTTCGCGGGCATTTCCAAGTCGGGGGCCTATGTGACGCCCGACAGCTGCTCGGTGCTGCCTTCGGTCACCAACATGTCGCTCCGCGACTGCGCCAAGGATCTCGGCATCAAGGTCGAGCGCCGGCCGATCCCCTACACGGAGATCCGGAAGTTCCAGGCCGTGGCGGCGCTGGGCACGGCGGTGGTGATCACTCCCGTCTGGGAGATTACCCGCGGCAAGGAGGTCATCAAGATTTCCGACCCGGAGAAGGTGCATCCCGTCTTGCAGAAGCTCTATGACACCGTCCAGGGAATCCAGTATGGGATTCTGAAGGACAAGCATGGCTGGTGCTTCGAAGTCAAGTGATGAGCTGAACCCGATCGTTCGGCAGATTCTCGAAGCCCGCGGCATTGCGGCTGCCGAGCTCGGAGCTTATCTCAATCCCCGGCTGGCGAATCTGATCGGCAACGATTCGTTGCCGGGCGTCGTCGAGGCCGCGACGGTCATCCTGGCCACCGTGCGTGCGCGGCAGCTGATCGTGGTTTTCGGCGACTACGATTGCGACGGCATTTGCGCGACCGCCATCCTGACGCGGACGTTGTCGGCGCTCGGGGCCCGGGTGGAGCCGTTTTTGCCGAAACGGCTGGACGAGGGCTACGGCATGACGGAAAGCTCGGTCAGCCGGCTGCTGGCAGAATACCCGGAAGTCGCGCTGGTGGTCACGGTCGACAACGGCATTAATTCGGTGGAGCAGGTGGCCGCGCTTAAGGCCCGGGGGGTGGCGGTGGTCGTCACCGACCATCATCTGCCCGGTCCGGAGCTGCCGCAGGCCGACGCGCTGGTGAATCCTAAGGTCGCCGCGCCCGCCGAACTGGAGTCGCTTTGCGGGGCGGCGGTGGCCTTTATGCTGGCCGGTCAGCTGGTGACGATGGCGAAGACGGCCGGAATCTATGCCGGCGACAAACTCTGCGGTCCGCTGCTGGTGCTGGCGGGGCTCGCCACGGTGACCGACATCATGCCGCTGCTGGGGCAGAATCGCATTCTGGTCTCCGAGGCCCTGGCCCGATTTCAGGAGTGGGCGCCGGTTGGGCTCAAGGAACTCCATCAGCGCGCGGCGCGCAGCGGTGCCGTGAAACTCACCTCCCGGGACTTCGGCTTCATGCTGGGGCCGCGAATCAATGCCGCCGGGCGGCTTAAGGACGGTCTGGAGGCGCTGGAGCTGATCCTGTCTGACGACCATGATATAGCACGGGAACTGGCGCGGATTATCGACGGCTACAACCTGGAGCGCAAGGTGGTCGAGCAGAAGATGTCCGACGAGGCGATGTCCAAGGTGGTGGCCGGCGCACCGGCGCAAGTCATTGATCTGCCCGATGGCCACCCCGGGGTTGCCGGTATCGTCGCCGCCCGAGTCATGGAGCGGCTCGAAGACACGGTGCCGGTCTGCGTGATCGCCGGCGGGCACGGTTCGGCGCGCGCTCCGGACGGCATTAACATCCGCGATGCCTTCGTCGCCTGTGCCGAGGTGCTGGACACCTTCGGCGGGCACGCGGCCGCAGGCGGTTTTTCGGTCAAGCCCGGTCGCATTGACGAGTTCCGGCGGAAGCTGTGCGAGTATTGCGCCGGGCGAGTGGGGCGGCCTTCGGCTTCGGACGCGAATTTCGCCGACTTTTGGGTTGATGACCTTCGCGAGCTCACCTTGAGTCTTGCCGAGGACGTGGCGCGGATGGAGCCTTTTGGCGAAGGCAACGCGGAGCCGGTGTTCGGCCTTCGCGGCGTGACTTTTGCCGACTTGCGCACGCTGGGCCAAGACGGGCGGCATCTTTCCGTGACCCTGCGGGGCTCCGGCCATAGCCTCAGGGCCATCGCCTGGAACCGCGGCGAGAGCATCGAGGCGTTGCGTCGGCAAGGCAGCCAGCCCCACGACCTTACGGTGACGCTGACCGTTTCCGACTATGGCGAGCGGCATTTGGAATTGCGCATCCGGTCAATCGTCAATTGAGCGAAGTCAATGAAGGGCCGATTCATAACTTTCGAAGGGGGCGAGGGCTGCGGCAAGTCGACGCAAGTCCAGCGGCTGAAGACGGCGTTGGAGGCCGAGGGCGTTCAGGTGCTGCTGACGCGCGAGCCTGGCGGCACCTGGCTCGCGGAGGAGATTCGCCGTCTCATCAAGGATCAGGAGGAGGACGCGCCTTGCGACCGGGCGGAGCTGCTGCTCTTTCTCGCGGCTCGGGCGCAATTGGTGAATCAGGTGATTCGCCCTGCGCTGGACGCCGGCATTTGGGTCGTATCCGACCGCTTCAGCGATTCGACTTTGGCCTATCAGGGCTATGGTCGCGGCTTGCCGCTCGATTTCATCGCCCGGGCGAATGATTTTGCCTGTGCGGGTTTGGTGCCGGATCTGACCTTGCTGCTGGAAGTTGATCCCGAGACGGCGCTGCGGCGGCGGCAGCAGCGCGAGGCGGCGACGGCTACGGTCGCCGATCGTATCGAGCGAGCGGGCTTGGAGTTTCACGCGCGTTTGCAGCGCGGGTTCGCGGAATTGGCGAAGGCCAATCCCGATCGGATCGTCACGATTCCGGCCAACGGTTCGCCGGATTGCGTATGGGAGGCGGTATGGAAGTCGGTGAAGCGTTTTCGCTGATTTCCCGGGCAATTGACGTCGGTCGTTCCGCCCACGGTTATCTGATCGTCGGGGATCTGAAGGGCTCCGGGCTGGAACTGGCCGATCGGATTCTGGGCCGGCTTTTTCCGGCGGCGCCGGAACAGGTCGCCGCCCGTTCGCATCCCGACATCGCCTGGCTGGAGCCGGAAGGGGCCAAGCGGATCATCACCGTCGGTTCAATGCGCGAGCGGATCGTCGAGCCGATGGCGTTGGCCGCGTTTTCCGGCGGTTGGAAGGTGGGGGTGATCGTCGGGGCGGACCGTATGGAAGCTCCGAGCGCGAATGCCTTCCTGAAATCGCTGGAAGAGCCGACGCCCCAGACGCTGTATCTGCTGTTGACCGATCAGCCGGATGCCATTTTGCCGACGATCGTCTCGCGCACCCAGCGGATTGACCTGCCGCTCGCCGAGGGCGAGCTGAAGGACGAGCGTTACGAGGCGGTGGCCGAGGCGCTGGCGGTGAAGGATGCCGCGCGATTGGCGGAAATTCTGCAGGAGCTCAAGGATGAAAGCGAGCCGGAAGACGTTCAGCTGGTGCGGAAGCAGTTCTTCAAGACCATCATGGGCTTTATCCGGAAACTGATGGTGAACGACCGGATTCCGCGCTATCAGGCGTTTCGGAACGTCGAGGCGGTGGAGGAGGCCTTCCGGCAGTCGGAGCGTTCGATGAACGACGAGGCGGTGCTGTCCTTCATGCTGGATAGAATCGTGCTGTCCGAAGGGCCGGCTTCATGAATTTCGCGCTTTCGACCAACTGGTGCAATCTGCGCCTCGAATCGGGCCGGGAAATTGCCGAGCAGGCGAAGTCGTTGGGTTTTACGGCGCTGGAGCTCGGGTTCCACACGACGGCCCGGCAGGCGCGCGAGATCCGCGACTGCGGGCTTTTGCCCATCGGCAGCATTCATGCCTTTTGCCCGGTGCCGCTGTCGGCGCCGCAGGGCTATCCCGAGCTCTATCAGCTGGCCGCGTTCGACGAGGCGGCGCGGGCGCTGGCGGCGGTGCACGTGAAGAAGAACATCGCCTTCGCGGCGGAAATGGGCGCCGATGCCGTGGTGCTGCATGCCGGTCGGGTAATGTGCCGCGGCTGGTTTAAGCGTCGCGATTGGCCGCGGCGGGTGAAGCGGGGGCGCAAACTGGTTGAGATTTTCAAGCGGGAGCTGGAAGCGCTGGTGCCGGAACTGGAAAAGCATCGGGTGACGCTGGCGCTGGAAAACTTGCCGTATCTGGAGGGGTTTCCGGCCGAGTGGGAGCTGGCGGAAGTCTGCGGCGAGTGGGTGCGCCCGTGGCTTGACTTGGGGCATGACTTCGTCCGCCGGCAGCATGGCTGGCCGCCAGAGCCGCAGGCGTCGGGGTATTCGTCGTCGGCGGATTCTCCGCTCGCGCCAGTGGGGCTGCATATTCACGATTCCCAAGGGGGTGACGATCATTTGCCGCCGGGCGAAGGAAAGGTTGATTTTGCCGCTTGGCTGCCGTTTGCGCGTAATGCGCGGCATCTCGTCTTCGAACCGCATGCCGAAGCGAGCGAGGCGGAGTTGCGGCGGGGGCTGGATCATCTTCGACAAATATGGAAGGACTGACGATGCGTGGCAATCTGGGGTGGGTGTTGGCGGCGCTGCCGCTGGTAGTTTCGGCTTCGGTGCGGGAAATCGTCAATCCGCCGGAATATGTCCGCGGCGAGACTAACCTTCGGCCGGTTCATCCAATCGATGCGGCCAGTTGGATTTGGGCTCCAGGGACCGTCCGTTGGGGAGTCGAATCGGCGGTTCAGGCCTGGGGGGTGCGCAACGAGATGGGGGAATCCCCGGCGGATATGTTCCGGTTCCGCTGCCGGTTCGAGTTCACCGGCGAGCCGTTGCGGATAGCGGTGAGCGCCGACGAGCGCTATGTGCTTTATCTGGACGGGCAGCCCGTCGCCCGCGGTCCGGTTCGCGGCATGGTTGAGCACTGGTATTATCACACCTATGAGTTTTCCGGGCTGACGGCGGGCGAGCACTGGCTGGAGGCGGTAGTCTGGCAGCTGGGGGTCAATGCCCCGCTGGCGCAGCTTTCTCACCGCGGCGGACTGGTGCTCAGGGCGTCCGGTGATTATGACGAACAGCTTACGACCGGCAAAGGCGCCTGGCAGGTGGCGCGGCTTAAGAATACGACCTTTATCGGGCGCGGCACCAGCAAGACGTTCGGGGTTGGCAGTCAATGTCGGGTTCAGGGCACATCGTTTGCCAACGAAGTGCCGGACTTGTTCGCCTGGCAGCCGGCGGCGGTGGTGCGCGGGCCGGTTAAGGAAACTCCCTATGGCGCGCGTACGAGCGGCTGGATGCTGTATCCCGCCGATCGTCCGGAAATGAAGTACGAGTTGAAGGCGCCCGGGCGCTTCAAGGCGGCGAAGACCGGCGAGAATGACGGCTATTACGCCGCTGCCGACCGTGACTCAAGTTGGGTGGCCGAGTTCAACCGACTGCTGGCTGGCGAAGCCGTTACCGTGCCGCCTCACACGCGGCTGCGGCTCGCCTGGGATCTCGAAGATTATTATTGCGCCTATCCCGAGCTGCGGCTCGCCGGCGGTCGGGGCGCGAAAATAAGTTGGGGCTGGGCGGAGTCGCTGTGGGAGACGGATAACGGCGAAGGGCACCCCAAGGGCAATCGCGGCGAGTTCGTCGGCAAGGCCTTCGTCTACAAGTTTGCCGACGAGTTTGTCAGCGATGGTCGCGCCGAAGCGCACTTTACCGCGCCCTGGTGGCGGTGCGGACGCTGGTGCGAGCTGGAGATCGTGACTGAGGACGAGCCGCTGACCCTGAAGTCGCTGTTGCTCGGGGAGACGGGCTATCCGATGACGGCGGACGCTGCCTTTGAATGCGAGGACGCGGAGCTCATGCAGATCGGCCGGCTTTCGGAGCGGACGCTTCGCGGCTGCGTACACGAAATGACCTTTGACTGTCCGTATTACGAACAGCAGATGTATCCCGGCGACTCGCGTATTCAGCTGGAGATCCTCAACGCCTTTACCCGGGATACGCGCATGCAGCGCTATGTGATGAGTGTTTTTGACTTCGACCGGCGCAGCGACGGGATGGTGGCGATGAACTTTCCGACTCGGGGAACTCAGGAATGCCCGACTTACACGATGTGCTGGCTGATGATGTTCAAGGATTATCTCGCATGGCAGGGCGACCGCGATTTCCTGAAGCTGCGCCTGCCCGGCGCGCACGCCGCGCTGTCGGGGCTGGCGTTATATGAAAACGAAGACGGGCTTCTGGCGGATTTGCCGGGCTGGCCGTTCATGGACTGGGTGCAGGGCGAATATCGTTTCCCGGGCGGAGTGGCGATCGACGGCAAGCGGGGCGTGAGCGCGCTCAACAACCTTCAGTATCTTCTGGCGCTGCAGTCGATCGCGGCGGTCGACCGCTGGCTGGAGGAGCCGGAGCTGGCGGCCTATTGCGAACGCCGGGCGGAGCGGCTGGCGCAGGCGCTCAAGGCGAAGTTCATGGATGATCGCCGCGGAATCCTGGCCGACACGCTGGGGCACGACCGCTTCAGCGAACATGCGCAGGCGATGGCGATCCTGGCGGGGATTTTAAGTCCCGAGGAGCGGGAGCGGGCGCTGGCCGCGCTGGAGCATCGCTCGGAACTCGCGCCGGCCAGCACTTATTTTGCCTATTATCTTTTCCGGGCGTTTGCCCGGTGCGGCCGTGCCGATCTGATCCGCCGCCATCTCGACTATTGGCGGACTTTTCTGAAGCTGGGGGCGAAGACGGCGTTCGAGACCCAGTCGGTCCATGCCCGCAGCGACTGCCATGCGTGGAGCGCGTGTCCGCTTTATGTCTATCAGACGGTCTTTGCCGGCGTCACTCCGGCGATGCCCGGCTTTCGCAAGGCGCGGATCGCGCCGCAGCCCGCCGGGCTTAAGTGGCTTCGGGCGAAGACGCCGACGCCGCTGGGGATGATCGAGACCGATTTCCGGTTTGACGGCGGTAGGGCGGTGGGCACGATTCGGCTGCCGCGGGGCATGTCGGGCAAGTTCGAATATGGCGGTCAGGTTCGGTATTTGGCTTCGGGGCTGACGGTGATCGGCGAGGAGCCGGCGGCGGCCAAGGCGTTCAATGTGCGCGACTACGGCGCGGTCGGCGACGGGCGGGCCAAGGATACGGCGGCGATCCAGGCGGCCGTCGATGCCGCGGCGGCGGCGGGCGGCGGCGAGGTCCTGTTGCCGGCCGGCACCTATTTGAGCGGGTCCATTTACCTTAAGGACAATATCGACTTTCATCTGGCGGAAGGCGCCACGCTTTACGCGAGTCCGGATCCGAAGGACTACAATCCCACGAACGTCTGCCCGCAGAACTGGTCGAGCGTGTCGGAATGCGCCTCGGGCGCACATCTGCTGCTGGCGATCGAGAAGCGCAACATCCGGGTGCGTGGCCCCGGGCGCTTTTACGGCAATATGCCGGCGTTCAATCTCAATGCCGAGGGTCAGCTCTGGCCGCCGACGAAAGCGCCGTGGACGCTGGGCATTCCCTGGCGTCCGAGTCAGCTGCTCTATTTCGTCGAATCGCAGGGTCTCCGGCTGGAGAACTTCGAGATCGCCGATGCCCCGTATTGGAGCTGCTTCCTGCATGGCTGCGAGCGGGTTGACATCAGCCGGCTGGTGATTCACAATCTGCGCAATCCCCGCACGCACAACGGCGACGGCATCGACATCGACTCCTGCCGCGAGGTGCGCGTCGGCGAGTGCGACATTTGCGTTACCGACGACGCCATTACCTTCCGGGCGTCGAATGCGCGGCTGAAGCGGCCGGGCGACTGCGCCTACAATGTCGTTTCCAACTGCACGCTTTCGTCGCTTTGCCAGGCCTTCCGGCTGGGCGTGGGCGAAGGGCGGGTGCATGACATCGAGGTGCGCGACATCGTCATCTACAATTCGCGGCGGGCGGTGAATTTCGTCTCGTCCTGGAACCGCAGTTCCAGCGGCGTCGCCTTTGACAAGGTGCGCTTTACCAATCTGGAGGTGGATGCGCTCGATTTCTGCAAGCTTTATCCGTTCTATGCGCCGACTTCGTCGATTTCCCGCGTTACCTTTGAGAATGTCACCGGCCGGGTGCGGCATCCCTCGTATGTGGTGAGCCGTCCGCATTGTCCGTATCGGGACATTGTCTTCCGCAACGTCTGGCTGGAGCACGGCGTCGAGTCGGTCGAGGCGGAGCTTAAGTTTGAGGGCGGAACCCTCTCGCCGGTTGTTCTCAGTGAGGCGATGCGCAATCGGATGCGTGAGGAAATTCGCCAGCACCGCTATCCGCGGAGGCCGATTTCCTGCCCTTATCCCGAATTCAACTTCTGAGATTGCAGTTCACCCCATACCTTGTAGGGCGGCGCATGGTGATTTACTTTAGACCTCCTTTCCCATGACGAGGTCGAATGCCAGGTCCGGATTCGCCTGCATCTTCTCCTTGAATGCTTGGCAGTTTGACATGCCGCTTTTCGCGAAGAAGTAGAGGGCGAGGGTCCTCGCGA